>JBFIHC010000001.1:0-119539 GCA_041601995.1 Woeseiaceae bacterium
GGCACGATCCAGGTTCCGGCCCGGGCCGTCGCTGCGGCCAGCTCGCCTATCCCGTCCGCGTCGATGTCGTCCGCCAGCAGCACGTCGAAGAAGCCGCCGTAGCCGCCTGACGCGTCGTAATTCCGCGGCATTAACGCTGCCATGTAGCCGTCGAGATGATCGATGCTGGCTATGCCCGACGCCAGCGCACCGCCGATGCCGACCGAGACAGGCACATGGCCGGCAAAGGGTATGCCCAGTTCATTCGCGGCTTCGGCTATCGCCGCGAACTCGTCGTCGTCGAGCCCCGGGTGGATTTTGATGAAGTCGTAACCCGCCGAGTGCTGCTCGCGCACCTGGCGCGCGCCGTCCGCCGGGCTGCTGACCGAGCGGCCGTTCAACGAGGGGCCCGAGGTAATCAGCCTGGGTCCGGCCCTCTTTCCTGCAAGCAGGTCGCTCCGCAATTGCAGGTGCGACGGATGTCCCAGCATGCCGCGAACGGTCGTAACACCGTTGGCAATGAAAAGCGCGAAATCGCGCTCGAGATCAGCGGCAGCAGCGGGCGGTACATGCGCGTGCATCTCGGCGAGGCCCGGTACGAGGAAGCGATCCGTGCCGTCGATGACTCCGGCTCCCTCGGGCACCGGCACCTCGTCGACATTGCCGATCCGTTGGATGAGACCGTCGCTGACGATGACGGTCTGCTGGCGCATGATCCGCTGGTCCGACATCGGGATCACATTGACGTTGAAAAACGCGGTGGTATCCGCGGTCGCGATGCCGAACGCAAAAACAGAGACAAGGATAGATATACAACGGTGCATGTTAGACCCTGGCTGCGGCTGCTGTTTCCGACTCAGGTTGATCTGGGGCCTGTTTCGCCCAGCGGTTCAAAATGCGCGCCCTCCAAGCGTAAATCTATGCGGACGCGGCGGCAATCCACCGTCCCGGAGCGACGGCAGCCGAACTAGAGAACTGTCTTGAGGGTGTCCCGGCTGATGTTGCCGCCGCAGACCAGGACGACGACCTTCCGACCCGCGAGGGCGTCCCGCTGCTGCAGCATCGCTGCCAGCGCAACGCCGGCAGCGCCCTCGATGAGTTGATGCTCGTAGTCGATGAACTGCCGCATCGCCGCCGCAATCTCCGCCTCACTGACGAGCACGAACTCGTCGACGAGCCGCCGGCACAGGCTGAACGTGATCGCGTGCTCCTCTATGCCGCCGGCGGTACCGTCCGACAACGTCGGTGCGCTCGGTTCCGCGACGATCCGGCCGGCTTCGACCGAGTGCGCCATCACCGCCGATGCCGCGGGCTGGCAGCCGATGATGCGTACCGCGGGGTTCAAGGACTTGAGCACGCTCGCCACGCCGCCGATCAGTCCACCGCCTCCGACGGCGATGTACACCGTGTCGGCCTGCGGGAGCGAGGCAGCGATTTCGACCCCGCAGGTCCCCTGTCCTGCGATCACTTCCGGATCGTTGTACGGGGACACGTAAAACATGCCACGCTCATCGGCATGCCTACGGGCATGCAGTTCGGTGTCGAGGCCGTCGCTACCGAAGAACCTTACGTCGCCGCCATAGCTGCGGATCGCCTCGACCTTGGCAGAGGACGTGTGCTCCGGAACGAAAATCACGCCTTCGATGCCCAGTTTGCGCATCGCGTAAGCAGTCGCCGCGGCATGATTACCGCTGGACGCCGCTACGCAACCGGCGCGCTTCTCTGCACGCTCCAGCGTCATCAGGCGATTCGCCGCGCCGCGCAGCTTGAAGGAGCCCGTGTACTGGAGGTTCTCCAGCTTGAAATACACCTCCGTGCCGACCGCCTCGCTGAAGCGGCAGGAGAGATCGAGTGGTGTCTCTCGAACCAGGCCGGCTATTCTCGCCGCTGCGTCTCTCGCGGCCGCGGCCACGTCTGAAGATTCGAGTTCGATCATCCATGGAGTCTCGGCCGCGCATACCACGTGCGTCAAGCGTGCTGCGGACGAATCTGGCGGCGACTTGCGGCAGCGACCGGAATCGGTTGCCCGGGAAATACGGCAAGGCAACGCTCGCTTGAGACGGCTCCGACTGGCTGATGCTCGCTGCGCAGGCATTCCGGGATTCCGGCGTGCAGCGGGGGACCGGCGGAGCCCGGCGAAGATCAACGGTTACCGGCGTGAAGTGGCCGAGCCGCGGGAATGTGCGGAAGTTCGCAGATTGACTACATCTGGCCTTCGATCGGCAGCAGCCCCATGAGCCGCGTGAGCAGCCGCCGCCAGAAACTGGTGTCGGGCTCCGTGCTTGCCACGCGTTCCCGGCCGCCGCTCATGTAGTGCCAGTTGAGGCGCCCGTTGGGAGTGAGCTGCAGGCGGTAGGCAACCGTCCGCAAGGACTCGAGGCCCGAAGCTGCCATCGCCCCGGCGATCTCCCCGGATTCGACGACCATACCGAGCTCCGTGTTGATGTAGAGCGAACGCGGATCCAGGTTGAACGAACCGACGAACGCGCTTTGGCGGTCGACGATCGCCACCTTCGAGTGCAGCGTCAGCCTCGCCGGATCCACGTCCCCGACGATGCTGCCGTCCTCGATGGGGCGCAGCTCGTAGAGTTCGATGCCCTGTCGCAGCAGCGGCTTGCGGTAACGCGCGTAGACCGCGTGCACGCTCGAGTGGTTCGTGGAAGCGAGCGAATTGGTCAGGATGACAACGCGCACGCCTTGCTTCGCCAGCGCTCCGAAGAAATCGACGCCTTCGCGCTGCGGCACGAAATACGGAGAGACGACGATGACCTCTTCGCGGGCCGACGAGACCATCCGGATGAGGCGCTCGGTAACGTCGCCGATTTGCCGACGCACGAGTCCGCGCACCCTGTCCGGATGGTCGAGCACGAGCTCGGTCCTGGCCGGGACCCAGGGCAGGGTGCCGTCCGCCAGCCTGCTAATCAGGTGCTCGTTCAGGCCGCGGATTACGGGGCTGTCCCTGTGCGTCTCAATATGGCGATGGCCGGCGGCGATGGTTTCGTTCAGCGCCTGGTGCGGGAGGTACTTGTCAAAGACGTTGATCGGTATGGCTTCCTTCGTGTTCCAGTACTCGTCGAAGCCGGCCGAAACCTCGTCCACGACCGGGCCGATGGCCGCAATATCCTCGTCGAGAAACTCGCTCTTCACGCTCGTCTGGTAGTACTCGTCCGCCAGGTTTCGGCCACCGACGATCGTTACCTGGTTGTCGACCGTGAACGACTTGTTGTGCATGCGCCGGTTGAGAATATTGAAGTTCGCGATAAAGCTGATCAGCCTTGAACGGCGGCGCGGGAATGGATTGAAGACACGGACTTCGATATTGACGTGGTCATTGAGGCTCAGCAGGCCGGCATCGATGGGCTCGGTCAACGCATCGTCCATGAGCAGGCGGACCCGCACGCCTCTGTTGGCAGCCTCGATAAGCTTGAGCGCGATCAGGTTACCGCTCAGATCGTCACGAATCAGGTAGCTCTGGATATCGATACTGCGCTCGGCCTTGTCGATGAGGCCCAGGCGCAGACAGAGCGCGTCGATGCCCAGCTCCAGCCTGAAAACGCCGCAGGGCCCGGTATTCGCCGACAGCCAGCCACGTACAGCCCTTCCCAGCAAGGTAGCGGACGTATCGGACAGCTTGTAAGAATCCCGGCGCTCCGGCAGATCGAAATACTTGCGGTATTTTTGCGGTACGCGGCTGCCTACCAGTGTTTCGAACATGCCCATGGATTCATTATCACCCATGGCCGCAAGGCGTGCGTAAAAAAGGGCGCCGTCTCGCCGCACAATAACCCGGACAAAAGCCCGGGCTCTTCGTGTGTCACACGAGCGCCGGCGGGTGTCGGTCGATGCTCATTCGTGCACGGCATCGAGACCTTCGCGAAGCCGCACGGCGTTCAACAGCGCGATAGACGACCTCGTTGCTCAGCGAGTCGCGAAGCTCGAGGACGAGCGTCGCCTCTCCCGCCGACCGCAGCCACACCCCGGACCGGCCGACGTCACCGGGTGATGCCTGCGAAACGATGTCGTACAGGCCGCCGACGATGATGAGCGTGTGGCGCGACCGGCGCAGACGTTGCCAAAGCGTCATTTGACAGAATATTCCGACGCGCTTCAGTTTCGTTGACAGCTTTCGCGAACCCGTGCGACGATGTGGATTCGTTTGACAAAGGCACACCTGGTGAAAACCAGGGTCGCAAAGCTTCCGGTCTACGGGTAGAACCTAGGACAGCGGGGCCGCCAACACGAGATCTGCTTCACTTCGACGTTCCTCGCCGTCTGGCTCCCCCGATTCGCTTCCGCTGTGTCTTTGGCATACGAACTTCTTGCGCCGGAGACGACTATGACTGCAGCGAGACTTCGCAATACCGGGCGTTTCATGCGCCCAGCGAATGGTGCAACCGCCGAATACACGATCACCAACCTGCGCGAACTGAAGCGGCTCATGAATCCTGCTGCACGGACGCCGACTCCCATCCGGCCCGTCGGCGCACGCAGCGCATGCACCAGCTGCAACAGCACCCCCTCCGGCACCGTCATCAGTATCGATGCGCTGGACAAGATTCTGAATATCGACACGTTCAACAACACGGTCACGGCACAGGCTGGCATCAGGATTTACCGTCTCGCAGAGGAACTTGCGGAGCACGGCCTCGAACTCGTGGGTGCGCACGACCTGGCCGGGCGCACTTTGGGTGGCGCGATCGCTGCTCCCAGCATGGGCCCGGGCATCGGCAAGCGCTCCGCGTGCCTGTCCAGCCGGGTACTCAGCGCGAAACTGGTTGCGCCATCGGGCAAGCTGATGAAGGTAAGCGGCGGGCAGCAGAACCTGCTGGGTGCCTTGCGCTCGAGCTACGGTTTGCTCGGCGTAATCGTCGAGGCGACGCTCAGGGTCCAGCCGATCGCCAATTTCACGGTAAGCCACCGCAAATTGACGATCGATGATTTCTGCACTGTCGTCGACACGCTGTCCAATAATGATGTCGGCTTCAAATTCTACCTGCTGCCTTATCGCGACCGCGTCTATCTCGATTTGCGGCGGTATTCGGAATCGGCCGGTCATACGTACAAGACACCCTGGAAAATCAAGGACTGGGGGGAAAGCACGGTCCTGCCAGGCCTGTTCAAATCGTTCAACCGTCTGCTGCCCTTGCACTCGGTCCGCTACCAGGTGATCGACACGGTGAGCGAGGCGACGCAGGGCATCGTCAACGGCCGCTTCGTCACCACCGGTAACAACACACTTGCCGGTTCGGCCAGCCGCAATTTCAGCCGCACCCGTAACCTCCTGTACACGACCTGGTGCTTTCCGGCCTCCGATTTCTCCGTGGTCGCCCGCGCTTACCGGCAGTTCTGCAGGCAGAGTTACGAAAACTCGCGTTATCGCTGCGATATGCCGGCGGTCGGCTACTACGTGTACCGGGACCGATCCGCGTTTCTCTCGCCGTCCTTCGACGAGCCGATGATCGCGTTGCAGACGTCTTCAACCCAGGCGAACGGCTGGGAAGATTTCGTCATCGACCTGGCCGACTTTGCCGAGCACTGGGCCGGCGTGCCCCTGTTCAGCCAGACGCGCTCGCTGCGCGCTGACTACGCTCGCCAGGCCTACGGCGCCAGGCTCGACTTCTTCCGTCGGGTACGCCGCCAGCTGGACCCCGAAGACCGTTTGCTGACGCCGTTCATGGCCCAGTATTTCCAGTAGGCCCGATTACGGATCGCGCGATTCCCCCGCGGATCGACGCCCGTGGCGCTGTATTTTCCGCCCGTAAAGTTTCTAATTAGCTGTATTTATTGGTTTTATCGAAAGAGACATTTCGTTACACCTGCGGGCTGGACTTTATATATCGGAGTAATATAATACATCGCCCCGATATATAGGCGACACGGGTCGCCGGAATAAAACGCGATGGACGTCAAGACCGTATGCCTGGGCATGCTCACCGAAGGCGAAGCCTCGGGCTATGACCTGAAGAAGGAATTCGAATCGTCGTTCGGTCATTTTTTCGCCGCCGGCTACGGCTCGATCTACCCCGCACTCAGCGCGCTCGCGCGGGACGGCCTGGTCGAGTGCCGGCACATTCCGCAGGAAGGCAAGCCGGACCGCAAGGTCTACAAGATCACGCAGGCGGGCCGCGAACACCTGCTCGCAGCGCTCCAGAATCCCTGCCCGTCGCACAAGGTGCGCTCCGAGTTCCTCGCCACGATGTGTTTTTCACACCTGATGTCGCGTGAACAGATCGAAACCGTGCTCGACCACCGTGTCAGGGAAATGACGAAATATCTGCAGCTCTTTAAAGAGTTCGAAACAAATTGCATGGAAGATTGGCCGGCGGGTGCAC
Source organism: Woeseiaceae bacterium (assembly GCA_041601995.1). Classification (GTDB taxonomy): domain Bacteria; phylum Pseudomonadota; class Gammaproteobacteria; order Steroidobacterales; family Woeseiaceae; genus UBA1847. Next base: position 6,312 of record JBFIHC010000001.1, read on the forward strand.
GATTCGTCCTTGGCTTCGGCCAAACGATGATGAAGACCATGCGCACATACATCGAAGAAAACAGGGACATGCTCGTCGAAGAGGCGGGCACGGCACGGGACTCTGCCGTCGGCTGAAACCGCCGCAGAACCGGTGCCAACGAAGAAAGGGTTTTGAGACTATGAGTTTGGGCAAATTGAAGCAGTTTCGCTCCTGGTTCATCTCGGCCGGCATCGCATTGCTGGTAACGGTGTGGCTCGCATCCGGACAGGTTTCCTCCGACGCACCGCAGGAAGCCCCGCGCAGCGTGATCACGTCCGCGGCTCCGGCACAGCAGTCGAGCGTCCGCGTGCGCACCCAGTCTGCCGAAGAGATCCTGCGAACCATCGTCGTTAACGGCGAGACCGCGCCGGCACGTGTCGTCGACATTGCCGCGGAAACCGACGGACGGATCGAATACGTTGGAGTCGATCGCGGCACGAATGTCGAGCGAAACGCCGTTATAGTCCGGTTGGACGAGCGCGACCGCAAGGCGAGGCTCGACCAGGCAGAGGCAACCGTGCGGCAGCGGGAAGTGGAGTACCAGGGGCGCCTCAAGCTCAAGGGCGAAAGCTACGTTTCGGAATCGCAGCTGCAGGAAGCCGTTGCGCAGCTCGAAGCCGCAAAGGCAGAGCTGAAGCGTGCACAGCTCGACCTCGAGTACATGACGATTCGCGCGCCTTTCGACGGTGCGCTGCAGGAACGCCATGTCGAAGTAGGCGACTTCGTCAAGGCGGGCGACCCGATCGCGCGTTTCGTGGACAATCGCAAGCTCATCGTTACCGCGAATGTCTCGGAATTCGACGCAGGCTACGTGAGCGCCGGCCAGAAAGCCCAGGCCCGGCTCGCCACGGGAGAAACCGTGCACGGCACCATTCGGTACGTCGCCCCGGTCGCCGACAAGGCGACACGCACATTCACCGTGGAGCTCGAAGTCGACAACAGCGATGGCGGCCTGCGCGCAGGCGGCACCGCCGAACTGCGGATTCCCGCAGAGCGCGTGCTCGCGCATCGTGTTTCACCGTCGCTGCTGACGCTCGACGATGCTGGCAACGTCGGCGTGAAGATCATCAACGAAGCAGGCGAAGTCGAATTCGTCGTTGCCGATGTCGCGCTATCGACGAACGATGGCGTGTGGGTTGCCGGCCTGCCGGATCTCGCGACGATCATCACGGTTGGCCAGGGCTTCGTCGTACCCGGCACCATGGTGAACGCGGTTCCGGAGGGTGATATCGATACCGCCGTCGCAGTCAAGTCGGACGACGAGGACTAGCAGAATGCACCTCATCGAGACGGCGATGTCGCGGTCGCGGACCGTGCTGTTGTCGCTGGCGGTCGTGCTCGTCGCCGGCGTTATCGCCTACCTGACGATACCCAAAGAGGCGGAACCGGACATCGAGATCCCGATGATCTACGTCCACATCACGCACGACGGAATTTCCCCGGAAGACGGCGAGCGCCTGCTGGTTCGGCCCATGGAGCAGGAACTCCGCGCAATCGAGGGCATCAAGGAAATGACGGCGAACGCCTACGAAGGCGGCGCAAACATCCTGATCGAGTTCGACGCCGGTATCGACACCGACAAGGCCCTGGCCGACGTCCGCGAAAAAGTCGACATGGCGAAAGCCAAGCTGCCCGGCGAAACCGACGAACCGACAGTCAACGAAGTCAAGATGTCCCGCTTCGACCCGATGCTGGTGCTCAACCTGGCCGGGAACGTACCGGAGCGCACGCTTATTACCCTCGCGAAAGACCTCAAGGAGGAAATCGAGGGTCTCGCAGGCGTTCTCGAGGTGAACCTGGTGGGCGTTCGCGAAGAATTGATGGAGGTCATCGTGGATCCCCTGGCCATGGAGAGCTACGGGCTCGACCAGGCGCAAATCATCAACTTCGTTACGCTGAACAACCGGCTGGTGGCCGCCGGCGCGTTGCAGTCGGCCGAGGGGCGTTTTCCGGTCAAGGTGCCAGGCGTATTCGAAAGCCCGGGCGACGTCCTCAACATGCCGATCAAGGCCGCGGGCGACCGCATCGTTCACTTCCGTGATATCGCCGAAGTCCGCCGGACGTACAAGGATGCCGAAAGCTACGCGCGCCTCAACGGCAAGCCGGCGCTCGCAATCGAGGTGGTGCAACGTGCGCGCGCCAACGTCATCGAGACGATCGATGAGATCAAGGCACTCGTTGCCGAGGAACAGGCGTACTGGCCGGCCGAGATCGAGGTCATTGCCTCTCGCGACAAATCGAAAGACGTGAACGACATGCTGACCGAGCTGCAGAACAGCGTACTCGCGGCCGTGCTGCTCGTGTTCATCGTCATTATCGGCATCCTCGGGATCCGCACCGCCCTCCTTGTCGGCGTCGCCATCCCCGGTTCGTTCCTGATGGGCATCCTGCTCATCGGCTCTTTCGGCATTACGATCAACATGATGGTGCTGTTCGCGCTGATTATGGCCGTCGGCATGCTCGTCGATGGCGCAATCGTGGTGACGGAAATGGCGGACAGGCGCATGGCAGAGGGCGAGAGCCGTTTCGACGCCTACTCCCGCGCCGCCATCCGTATGTCCTGGCCGATCATCGCATCGACGTGCACGACGCTCGCGGCGTTCGTGCCGCTCGCACTCTGGCCCGGCACGTCCGGCGAGTTCATGAAATACCTGCCGATTACGCTGATCGCGGTACTCGCCGCGTCGCTGATCATGGCACTGATATTCGTGCCGACACTGGGTTCGATCTTCGGCAAGACCGGTGCCACGACCGCGGAGATGAAGCGCAATCTCGCAGCGGCCGAGACCGGCGATTTGGGCCACGTCTCCGGTTTCACGGGCAGCTACATAAGGCTGCTGCGCAAGTCTTTGAAAAGGCCGTGGCGAAATGTCGCGGGCGTCACCGCCTTGCTGCTGGCCGTGTACGTTGCGTTTTTTGCCCTCGGCCGCGGTGTCGAGTACTTCCCGGAGGTCGAAATGCCGTTCGGCATGGTCGATATCCGTGCGCGCGGCGATCTCTCGATCGACGAGATGGACCAGTTGGTCCGCGAGGTCGAAAACCGCGTGCTGGGCATGCCAGAGATCGAAAACCTCTACGCGAAAGTCGGCGCCGGCGGGGATGATGCCGCCTCCGACCACATCGGTTCGCTCACGCTGAATTACGTCGACTGGGATCAGCGGCGCAAGTCCGACGAAATCCTCGCCGAGATCCGCAGCAACACCGCCGATCTCGTCGGAATCGCGATCGAGACTCGCAAGCCGGACGCGGGTCCGCCTATCGGCAAGCCGATTCACATCGAGGTTGCGTCACGTTTTCCTGAGCTGCTGGACAGGGCCGTAGCGGACATCCGCTCGATCATGGAAAAGCACCCGGGCGTCATCAACATCGAAGACAGCCGTCCCCTGCCCGGCATCGAGTGGCAGATCGACGTCGACCGCGCCGAGGCGGCTCGTTTCGGCGCCGACATTTCGCTCGTCGGCGCCATGGTTCAGCTCGTCACCAACGGCATCAAGATCGGCGAGTACCGCCCCGATGACAGCGACGACGAGATCGACATCCGCGTACGCTACCCGGAACGCTACCGCAGCCTTTCCCAGATCGATGAACTGCGCATTCCCACCGAAGACGGCCTGGTGCCAATCAGCACGTTCGTCGAGCGCAAGCCCGCCCAGAAGGTCAGCACGATCACACGAATCGACCTGGAGCGCACGATCAGCATCGATGCGGACGTCGACAGTAATTACCTGGTCTCCGAAGTCGTCGCGGAACTGCGCGAGCTGATGCCGACACTCCGGCTCGATCCTCGCGTCAGCGCCGCGTTTCGCGGCGGCACGGAAGACCAGGAAGAGGACATGGCTTTCCTCGAAAGAGCGATGCTCATGGCGCTTGCAATCATGGCGATTGTCCTCGTGACCCAGTTCAACAGCATTTACCAGGCGGGGCTGATACTCACGGCGGTGCTGTTTTCGACCGGCGGCGTGCTGCTCGGCCACCTGGTAATGGGCAAACCGTTCGGCGTCATCATGTCCAGCGTCGGCGTCATCACGCTCGCCGGTATCGTCGTGAACAACAATATTGTGTTCATCGACACATACAACGTCCTGCGCCGCCGCGGCCTCGATGCTTACGACGCCGTACTGCGAACCTGCGCGATTCGCCTTCGGCCGGTTCTGCTGACCACCGTAACCACGATCATCGGGCTGATGCCCATGGTGCTCGGCGTGAACATCAACCTGATCGGGCGCGAGATCTCGGTCGGCGCCCCCAGCTCGCAGTGGTGGACGCAGCTTGCATCGTCGGTAGCAGGCGGGCTTGCGTTCGCGACGATTCTGACGCTGCTGCTGACGCCGAGCCTGCTCATGATCCAGGCAAACGTCTCGCAGCGGCTCGCGGCGCACCGTGAACGGCTTGGCAGGGGCTCATCCGCGACCCCCGCCGCGCCCTGAATTCGCGACGACACCTGCATCCAAATCTCCGTCTGCGGCATCTAAAGGGCAAACCCCGGGCAAGGCACCGCAGTGCCGCCGAGTTCCGGCGTACGACGAGCGTCTCATCGTGCGTCGATTGTGCGGCAAGGTGGTGACAGGAGCCGCGGCGGAAATGAACCAAGCGCCTGTTTTTATTGAGGTAAATGCTCGACAGAGAATTTCCGTCCGGGGTGTTGCGTTATACTATTCTAGTGTTATACTTAACTATAACACTGAAACTGAGAACCGGGCCGTCACGATGAACGTCAGACAACTCACTGTCACCACGCTTATGGTTACACTCACGGCCGCTCTGGCGTCCGGCTGCGGAGTGGGCGAGGCAAGCGTTGCGGCGGACAGTGACATCGTGGCAGCAACGCCCATCCCGGTTGAAACCGCGATGCCGTCGCGCGCCGATATCCTAGCGACCTACGAGGCGACGACCACGATCGCGTCCGATGCCGACGCGCCGGTGGTGGCGAAGGTCGGCGGCGAGGTGGTCCGGCTGCTCGTCGAGGAAGGTGACCGGGTCACCCGGGGCCAGGTGCTCGCGGAGCTCGACGGTGAGCGGCTGCGCCTCACGATGCTGTCGGCCAAGGCGAATCTCGACCAGGCCCGCAGCGAGTACGAGCGCTACACCGACCTTGCCGCGCGCGGGCTGGTCAGCGAGGCGATGTTCGACGGCCTGAAATACGACCTCGAAGCACTGGAGGCCACCCACGAGCTGGCGCGGCTCAATTTCGAGTACTCGAAAATTCGCGCACCGATCGCGGGCGTCATCTCAGCCCGTGAAGTGAAGCTCGGCCAGAGCATCGACGCGTCCGGCATCGCGTTCCGCATTACCGATACCAGCGAGCTGCTTGCCTACCTGCAGATACCCCAGGCCGAACTCGCGAAGTTTTCGGCCGGCCAGTCCGCGACGCTGACCGTGGACGCCATGCCGGGTTCGAGCTACAGCGCCACCATCGTGCGGATCAGCCCGACCATCGACGTGCGTAACGGAACGTTCCGCGCCACGGCTTTCATCGACAACCGGTCAGGCGAGCTGGCACCCGGCATGTTTGCGCGCTTTTCGATCGCGTACGAGAGGCATTCCAACGCGCTGGTCATCCCGCACGCGGCGCTGGTCGAAGAAGACGATCACACCTCGGTCTACGTGGTTGCCGACGGCGCCGTTACCCGGCGGGCTATCGAAGTCGGAATCAAGTCGGGAGGACTCGTCGAGGTGCTGGGCGGGCTGTCCCCTGGCGAAGAGGTGGTCGTCACCGGTCAATCGAGCCTCCGTGACGGCAGCAAGGTACTCGCCAGCGTAAAGCCGCGCGAGAACTACACGGGCTGACGCAAGCGGCTTCTGGCCGTCAGCGGTGCGAAGAACCGCCGCGCGGCATCAAGGGAGGATTCTATGAGCCTACGCCGATCCGGACCGCCAGCATTGCTGTGCGTCCTGCTTGTTGGCGCCTGCCAACCGGATCAGCCGTCGGGGGCTGAGAACACCGAGGAAGAAACGCGGCCGATTCCGGTCGAGACCAGCGCCCCCGTCCGTGGCGACGTATATGCCATGTACACGGGTACCGCGCCGATCGAGGCATTCGCGGAAGCCGACGTCATCGCCAAGGTCGGTGGCGAGGTGCGCGAGCTACTCGTCGAGGAAGGCGACGAAGTCAGTAAAGGCCAGGTGCTCGCCCGACTCGACGGGGAACGGCTGAGACTCGAGCTGAACGAATCCGAAGCGAAGCTCCGCAAGCTGCAGCGCGATTACGAACGCAACATCGACCTCAAGGCCAAGGGCCTGATCAGCGACGGTGATTTTGAAAAGATCAAGTTTGACATGGAAGCGCTGGAAGCTGCATTCAACCTCGCAAGACTTGAACTCGATTACACGCAGATCCGTGCGCCGATCGACGGCGTCATCGCGCAACGCTTCGTAAAGCTCGGCAACACGATCAGCGAGGGCGAAGCGCTGTTCCAGGTGACGAGTCTCGACCCGCTGGTCGCCTACCTCCATGTGCCGGAGCGCGAATACCGGAACATCGATCCGGGCCAGCCGGTCGGCATTGAAATCGATGCGCTGCCCGCCGAGATGATCATTGCGGCCGTCAGTCGCGTCAGCCCGGTGGTCGATCCACAAACGGGCACGTTCAAGATTACCGTGGAAATCGTCGACGAGACGAGACGCATAAAGCCAGGGATGTTCGGCCGAATCGGCGTGATCTACGATGTGCATGAAAATGCGCTGCAGATTCCGCGCAGCGCGATCATCGAAGACCAGGCCACGACCAGCGTGTTCATCGTCGAAGACGGGCGGGCGGTCCGGAGAACGGTACAGACGGGCTACGGCAACCGGGGCATGGTTGAGGTCGTCAATGGACTGGAGGATGACGAGCGCGTGGTCACCCTCGGCCAGTCCAGCCTCAAGCAGGACTCGCGCGTAACCGTCATCAACCGGTCCGGCGATACGGAACTCGCGGATGCGAGCGAAGAGGACGCCACAGCACGGGAAGCGGGTGATGCGCCGGCTGATTGAGATTGCGACCGAGCGTCGCGTCACCGTGGTCATGCTCATGGTCGCGGTGGGACTGTTCGGTATCGTGTCCCTGTCGCGGCTCAACCTGAACCTGCTGCCCGACGTCTCCTACCCTACGGTCACCATCCGCACCGAACTCACCGGTGCGGCGCCCGTCGAAGTCGAAAACCTGCTGACCAAACCGATCGAGGAAGCCGTCGGCGTCATCCGCAACGTCAGGCTGGTTCGATCGGTGTCGCGCTCGGGTCAATCCGACGTGACGCTGGAATTCCTGTGGGGCACCGACATGGACATTGCCGGGGTCGAAGTCCGCGAGAAGCTCGATCTGCTGTTCCTGCCGCTGGAGGCAAGCCGGCCGCTGTTGCTGCGCTTCGACCCCTCATCCGAGCCGATTATCCGGCTGGGGCTGCTGTACACGGAATCCGTCGACGCGCCGGAAAGCGCCGAAGCACGGTTGAAGTCGCTGCGGCGCCTTGCCGAGGACCGCATCAAGACCGACCTCGAGGCTGAAGAGGGCACCGCCGCGGTAAAGGTCAGCGGCGGGCTCGAGGACGAGATACAGATCCAGGTCGATCAACAGAAACTCTCGCAGCTCGGCATCGGGATCCAGCAGGTCGCAGAACGTATCCGGGCTGAAAACGTCAATCTGTCGGGCGGACGGCTCGAGGAAGGTGACCAGCGCTTCCTCGTTCGCACGCTGAACGAATTCGAATCGGTGGCGGAGTTCCGCGACGCCATCGTCGCGCACGTCGCCGGCCGCCCCGTATACCTGCGCGACATCGCCACCGTCGAACGCGGTTACAAGGAGCGGGAAGCGATTACGCGCGTACGTGGGCGCGAGTCGGTCGAGCTGGCGATTTACAAGGAGGGCGACGCGAACACGGTGCAGGTCGCGAACCGCCTCGAAAGCCGCCTGCAGCGGGTTCGCGAATCACTGCCCGCGAACATGGAACTGGTCAAGATCTACGACCAGTCGCGCTTTATCTCGTCCGCGGTCGACAACGTCAAAAACGCGGCAATCATCGGCGGCATTCTTGCGATCATCGTGCTGTACGGTTTTCTTCGCGATGCGCGTTCGACCACGATCGTCGGTATTGCGATCCCGGTTTCGGTCATCGGGACGTTCCTGCTGATGTATGCCAATGACGTCTCGCTGAACATCATGTCACTGGGCGGCATCGCCCTTGCCGTCGGCATGCTGGTGGACAATTCCATCGTCGTGCTCGAGAACATCGTCCGCAAGCGGGAACAGGGAGAGGGCATTGTCGAAGCGGCCAGGAACGGTACCGCGGAAGTCGCCTCCGCCGTCGTTGCCGCCACATTGACGACGATTGCGGTCTTCTTCCCGATGGTCTTCATCTCCGGCGTCGCGGGCCAGTTATTCCGTGACCAGGCGCTGACGGTCACTTTCGCTCTGCTGTTCTCACTCGTCGTCGCGCTTACGGTCATCCCGATGCTCTCCGCGCTCGGCGCCGGCAGCCGATACGTCGACGAGAAGGAAAACGAGCCGCCGGGGCGCTTCACGCGCGTCGTCGCTGCCATCGTGCGTGGCCTCGGTTTCGCATTCGCCGGATTGGGCCGGGTCTGCTGGGTGCTCTTGTGGCTGCCCACGCAATTTTTCCAGAAGCTCCATGGCGCCGTCGCAGGCGTCTATCCCGCACTGCTCCGCTGGTCGTTAGGTCACCGGGCGGCGGTGGTCGTCTCCGCCCTGCTGATTTTCGCAGGGAGTATGGCCCTCGTGCCGCGGCTCGGCACCGAACTCATCCCGCAGCTGTCTCAGGGCGAATTCAATGTCGACCTGCGACTGCCGCCCGGTGCCACGCTGGCGGAAACGGACCGCGCTATCCAGGCGGCGCAGCGCGCCACCAGCGGCATCGACGCCGTCGCGCTCGACTATTCGGTCGCCGGAACCGGCAACCGGCTCGATGCCAATCCGGTCGATGCCGGTGACAACACGGGCACGCTCAGCGTCGCCCTGATGCCGGGAAGCGGCCGTGACGATGAAAGCGCGACGATGGACGCGATGCGCCGCGCGCTCGCCTCCGTCCCGGGTGTGCAGTACGAGTTTTCCCGGCCCTCATTGCTGAGTTTCTCGAGCCCGTTGCAGCTCGAGATCGCGGGCTACGACCTCGATCAGCTCGCCCTGGTAAGCCGTGCCGTGCTGGCGGAGATGGTCCTCGACGACCGCTTCGCCGACATCCGGACGACCGTCGAAAACGGCAATCCCGAGATCCAGATCGTATTCGACCAGGAGCGCGCTGCGAAGCTGGGGCTGGCGGTCCGCGACATCGCTGACCGTGTCGTGGCGAGCGTCCGCGGCGAGGTTGCAACCCGCTATACCTGGCGTGACCGCAAGATCGATGTCCTGGTGCGCAGCGTTGACACGCGCCAGTCCAGCGTCGACGAGATTCGCCGCCTGATCGTGAACCCGGAGTCGCAGAGACCGGTGACGCTCGAGGCGGTGGCGTCCGTGGAAATTGCCCGGGGCCCCGCCGAAATTCGCCGTGTCGCCCAGGAACGCGTCGCAATCATCACGGCAAATGTGGCTCACGGTGACCTCGGTGCGGCGGCGGCCGCGGCAGGCAGGATACTCGACCGCATCCCCATACCGTCCGGCATCAGTGCAACCGTGTCCGGCCAGAGTGAAGAAATGCAGGAGTCGTTCACCTCCATGCAGTTCGCCCTCGCGCTGGCGGTGTTTCTCGTTTACCTCGTGATGGCGTCGCAATTCGAATCGCTGATTCACCCGTTCGTCATCCTGTTCACGATTCCGCTTGCGCTCGTCGGCGCCGTGCTCGCCCTGTTCGTGACCGGCACGACGATCAACATCGTCGCCTTCATCGGCGTGATCATGCTGGCGGGAATCGTGGTCAACAACGCCATCGTGCTCGTTGACCTCATCAACCAGCTGCGCGCGGCAGGCAAGGACCGTAACGACGCGATCATCGAGGCCGGCATCGCCCGGCTGCGCCCGATATTGATGACTTCCCTGACCACCGCACTCGGCCTGCTGCCGATGGCGCTGGGCTTCGGAGAGGGGTCGGAGGTCAGAACGCCGATGGCGATCACGGTGATCGGCGGGCTGTTGGTGTCCACGCTGCTGACACTGGTCGTGATTCCTGTCGTCTACTCGCTGCTGGACCGGAAGCGCTGGCCTGCGACGGCCACCCTCGCTGCAGCACGGGGCCGGCCGTGAGGCACACGGCGATCGCATTGCGACGGCCGGTTACCACCGTGGTCGTGTTCGTTGCGCTGGCACTGGTGGGACTGATCGCAGCCCGCCTGTTGCCGCTCGAGAAGTTCCCCGACATCGAGTTCCCCGGCATTTTTATCCAGATCCCGTACGAGGGTTCGTCGCCGGAGGAAATCGAGCGGCTGATCACACGGCCGGTGGAAGAGGCACTCGCTACCCTGTCGGGCGTGGAGCAGATGTTCTCCACATCCACCGAAAGCGACGCCCAGATATTCCTGCAGTTCGATTGGGACCAGAACATGGGCGCGAAGGGGATCGAGGCACGTTCCAAGGTCGACGGCATCCGGCATCGACTGCCCGACGACGTCCGCCGCGTCTTCGTTTTCACCGGGTCGCTGGGTGACCAGCCCGTCCTGCAGCTGCGAATCTCGAGCGAGCGGGATCTTTCCGACAGTTACGACCTGCTCGATCGCCTTCTCAAGCGCCGCCTCGAGCGTATCGACGGCGTCTCTCGCGTCGAACTGCAGGGCGTCGATCCCCGCGAGATCCGCATCCTTCTCAATGCGGACATGATCGCGGCTTACGGCATCGACGTAGCCGACTTGCAAAACCTGCTGACGCGCAGCAATTTCGCCGTCAACGCCGGGCGCCTGACCGCCGGCGACCAGCGGCTTAGCGTCCGCCCGCGCGGCGAATTCGGCTCGATCGATGACATACGCAACCTGGTCGTGTCGGCGGATGGCCTGCGTCTCGGCGACATTGCGCGCGTCGAGCTGCGTACACCCGAGCGGAATTACGGACGACATCTCGATCGTGATTACGCGATAGGCGTAGCGGTCAACAAGACGACTGGCTCCAATCTCGTCGACGTGACCGATCGCGTAATCGCCGAAGTGGAAGACGTGGCCAAATTGCCGCAGATGCGCGGCATCAACATCTTTCCGCTCGACAACGCCGGCGACAGCGTGCGCAAGTCGCTGTCCGACCTGCTCAACGCGGGATTGCTCGGCGGCCTGCTCGCAATCGCCGTGCTGTACCTGTTCCTGCGCCAGCTATCCACGACACTGATCGTCATCTCATCGGTGCCGTTCTCGCTGCTCATTACGCTGGGCGCTCTTTATTTTGCCGGCCTCTCGTTGAACATTCTGTCGATGATGGGTTTGATGCTGGCGATCGGCATGCTCGTTGACAACGCGGTCGTCGTGACCGAGAGCATCTTCCGGCATCGCGCAATGGACAAGGAAAGGCCGTTCAACGCGACGCTGACGGGCGTGCGCGAAGTCGGAACCGCAGTGATCGCGGGTACCGCAACGACCATTATCGTCTTCGCGCCGATCATCGTCGGCACTAAGAACGACATCATGGTATTTCTCACCCACGTTGCGGTGACCATCATCGTCGCGCTGATCGCCTCGCTGCTGATCGCGCAGACGCTCGTCCCCATGCTCGCGGCCCGCATCCGCCTTCCGCGGCCGGCACAGAGTGGCGCTTTCATGCCGCGGCTGACCCGCGGCTACACGAAAAGTCTGCGCTGGATCATCGACCACCCGTGGTGGACAGCGCTGGGAATCAGCATGACCTGTATCATCGGCGTACTGCCCCTGGCACTCCAGCTCGTCAAGTTCGACATGTTTCCGCAGGACGTTGGGCGGCGGTTGTACATGCCGTACCACATCGAGGGCCAGCATCCGGTGGAGCGCGTCGAAGCCGCGGTGGACACGATCGAGGAATACCTGTTTTCGCGCCAGGAAGAGTTCAACATTCGTTCGGTCTACAGCTACTACGACCAGCGTCAGGCTCAGTCAGCGCTGCTGTTGACCGAGGAGGATGACGCCACCCTGTCGACCAGGGAGATCATCAAACGAATCGAGGCCGATATGCCGACAATCGCGATTGGCAAGCCGACGTTCCAGTTCGATCAGCAGGGCGGCGGCGAAGGATTCACTGTCCAGATTTCCGGCGATTCGACGGAACGGCTGAACGAACTGGGCGAAGAGGTCGCGCGCGCGTTGTCCTCGATAGAAGGACTCAAGGATGTGCGCTCCGACGCCGAGTCCGGCGAAAACGAGGTGCGCGTATCGATCGACCGCGAACGATCTGCACTGGTGGGGCTAACCGCCGCCGACATCGCGCAGACGATTGCTATCGCCATGCGCGGCGAAAACCTGCGCGAGTTTCGCGGACAGACGGGGGAAATCGAGGTTCGTCTCGCATTCCGGGAGGACGACAAGCAAAGTGTCGAACAGCTCGCCGATCTGCCGTTGTTCACGCCAGACGGCAGCCGGATCAATCTCGGCAGTGTCGCATCACTGCGCATAGGAAGGTCGCCAGCGACGATCCGGCGCACAGACCGACAGACCGCCGTGATTCTTTCCGGGAATCTCGAGGACGGCTTCAGCAAGGAAAAAATAAGGCCGGCGGTCAAGAGCCTGATGGACCAGATCGAGCTGCCGCCGGGCTACAGCTGGAAGGAAGGCCGCGGTTTCGAGCGTACCGACGAGACGCAGGCCATGATGGCTACCAACATCGTGCTGGGCATCGCCTGTATCTTCCTCGTCATGGCTGCCCTGTTCGAGTCCCTGTTGCTGCCATTCTCGATCATTCTCGGCTCGATCGTGTTCTCGATATTCGGTGTCTTCCTGTTTTTTGCAGCAACCGGCACGACATTCTCGTTTATGGCCATGATTGGCATCATGATCCTCATCGGCGTCGTTGTTAACAACGGCATCGTGCTCGTCGATCATGTAAACAATCTGCGCGGTGGAGGATTGTCGCGCGGCGACGCGATCGTCGAGGCGGGCCGTGACAGGCTGCGTCCGATCCTGATGACCGTCGCAACGACGATCGTCGGACTGATGCCGCTGGCGCTCGGTACCACGCAGATCGGCGGCGACGGGCCACCTTATTACCCGATGGCCCGCGCCATCATCGGCGGCCTCGCGTTTTCGACCGTGGTGTCATTGTTCGTGGTCCCCGCCCTGTACATTTACTTCGACAAACTGGCGGCGTGGGGCAGGAAAGTCCTGCGGACCGCACGCCGCCGGGGCTCGGTCGTTACAGGCAGTGCCGCGGTTTCCTGACACGCCGCAGCCCGGAGAAGGCAACCGCTACGCCGAGTAACGCGAGCAGCAGCAGATCGCTCGCACCGCCGCCGCCGCTATTGACCGTTATGTGGGTCTCGCGCGCCGGCGCATCGCGTTCCATGTCCTCGAGCGGCAGGAAGGCAAGCGCCGAAGTATCCTCCGGGCCGAACCAGGCGAGAAACTCGGAGGTATCGGCGTCGAATATTTCGATGAGAATATCGTAGTCGCCCTTCGGATAGCCGGACACGAGGTCCGTCACGATGACGTAATCATCGGAACCGGACGTGCCGAAAATCGTGAAGTCCTCGGTTACCGCGTACTCCTCCCACGGTCCGCCTTCGTAGCTCAGGTAGGCTACTGCGTAGATGTCCGCCACCGGGTAGTATGTATCGACATCGAACAGCAGGTCGATGCCCGAGTAGTAGCCATCGCGGTCACTGTCACCGTAAAGCTCGACGTCGGCAAGGTAGAACCAGAAGTCCGGGTTGGCCGATGCCGATTGGAGCGACGAGGATTTCGATTGCTTCCGCGACCGGGTCTTCTCGCGGCTCGCACCGCTCGAACCCAGCGGTTCGTACTCATCGCGCGATTCCTTTATTACGACCGCATTCTCGCGTCCGTCACCCTGGAAGTGGGTCGAGTTGCTGACGCGCTTGTTACCGTCTTCCTCGACGACCGCGGCCGCCGAGGTCGCCGAGATCACGGTCAGCAGCGCCGCTGCGATCAGCAGCGCGATGACCGGTTTCCTGTCCAGCTTTGCCGTATTCATTTGTCCGTCCTCGGTTCGTTTTTCGACGATTCCATTAAACGCGTGGACGCATGAATCAAAGCTGAATTGCTGGGAACCCCCCACGGCCCATGAGAATATGTTCAGCAGGCTTACCCCGGTCGAGGTTACGGTTCATCCGTGGTTCAGGAAACTGACAGTGCGCCGGTCAGCGGTGCCATCGCGCTGATACTGCTCGGCGTGATGGGCGGCCTGGGTCTCGACCTGTGTGCCAAAGCGATACTCGAGACCTACCCTCTCGAGCAGTTCGTTTTTCTTCGCAGTCTCATCGGAGTTGTCCTGTTCCTGATGCTGGCACGGCAGTTCGGCGGGCTGACGAACCTGGTAACCCGCCGGTGGCGCTGGCACCTGTTGCGTACCTTGCTGGCCTGCGGTGCGATGTTCGGTTTCTTCTTCGGCCTGTCGAGAATGCCGTTGATCGATGCCCTGACCCTGGGCTTTACGGCGCCTCTGATCATGACCGCGCTCTCCGTGCCGTTGCTCGGCGAGCACGTAGGCTGGCGCCGCTGGCTCGCGGTCGTTGCGGGATTCGCAGGCGTGCTAATGATCCTCCGCCCCGGTACCGGGACCTTCTCGTTCGCGGCCATCAGTGTGCTCTTTGCGGCCCTGTGCTACGCCTGCCTCGCGATTTCAGCGCGCAAGCTCGCGGATACGGAGTCGACCTTCGGCCTGTCGGTGTACGTGGTCACAGGACCGATGCTGGTCTCGGGCCTGTTCTCGCTCGACGGGGGCTGGGTGGCGCCGGATGCCTTTGGCTGGGCCCTGTTTCTGGCGGCCGGCGCCTGTTCCGTGATTGCCTGGATCGGACTCGTCGGAGGATACCGGCGCGCACCGCCCGCCGTGCTGGCGCCATTCGAGTACACCGCGCTGATCGCGGGCGCAGCGGCCGGCTACCTGATCTGGGACGAGGTGCCTGACCGATGGGTGATCGCAGGCGCGCTGGTGATTATCCTGTCGGGCCTGTACATCGTGTATCGAGAGGTAGGCGCGGCGGGTTCCATGCGTTACCTGCGCGCCCTGACCGCCAGTGGCAGCGCACTCCTGTCGCGACGGCGGCGGGCCACGCAAAAGCCCGGCGAATAGCTCGGCTTTATTCGACCTCGCCGACGTTGAGACCGGCGACCTGTGCCGGCGTCACGCCCAGCGACTCAACCACACCGTTGAAAAAGTCGATCTCCAGGGGATTGACGACATGGTCGCTACGGAAGATATCGGCGAGTGCCTGTACAGTCTGCGCACGGTGCTCGGGTTTCATCTTGCTCTGCACCTTGGACAGGTACTTGCGCAGGTTCGCTTCCGCGTACAGCTCGGCACGGGCGGCGACCCGAACATCGGCGGCACTGACATCTTCCCCGGTATGCTGCTTGAGGATCTCCTGGATGCGCTCCACCTCGATCGACTGGATATTGATGTCGGCGTCAGCAGCCCTGGCAAGGGTCATCAGGAGTACTTCCTTGAACAACTCGTTCCGCTTGTCTTCGCCAATGTCCGATCCGCCGAAGATATTCAGTACGTTCTTGAGATCTGCGAGTGCCATTACGTCCTCTCTCCCGGGTTCTTGATTGTTCGAATACGGTTGCCGCACGGCAGGCAAGGGCCAAAGTATACACGTCTAGCGGCGCATCGGCTGCCTTTGCCCGTAGGTCAGCGAGCGCCACAGCCACTCGGCCGGACCGAAGTAAAAACGTTTTAACCACCAATCACTTACAAGTAGTTGGAGGGCGATCACGACGATCACCAGGGCCTGCTGCCAGATCCTCGGAACGGCCCCGTACAGGCCGAGGCCGTAGCCGTAGAACAGGCTCGTCATGACCAGCGATTGGGCGAGGTAATTCGACAGCGCCATCCGTCCGACGGCCGCAGCGCGGCCAACGATCCTGCGCAGCGCGCCGGATTTCACGACCAGCAGCACCGCACCGATGTGGCCGATCGCGACCAGTATGCTGCCGACGTAGTTCGGGATGCCGCCATAACGGGCCACGAACAGAGGATCGAAGCGGTGCGTTTCCAGCATCACTGCGCTGAGAACAGCAAGCGGCAAACCCAGCCCGTAGCCCAGCAGGGTCATTCGCCGGTAATAGTCCGCGCTGCGCTCGCCCGACAGAATGCCGAGTTTCATGAACGCCATGCCGAGCAGCATCAGCCCGCCGACGCGCCACACGACGAAGACCGGCGTCAGGTTTATCTGTATGAACGCCACAAACGGGGCACGATGCGCCAGCGCGTCGACGTAGCCTCCCCGGTAAGCGGCGACTTCGGCGGCAATGTCTTCCTCGTTCGGCGCGAACACTGGCCGAATAGCCTGCCACTCTTCGAGTCTGTGCTGCTGCGCGTCGTCGATCGCTGCGCCCTGCGAAATCTGTCGCTCTATCCCGGCGACTTCCGCCTGCAGTTCCTCCATGTAAAAGGAGCTGCCGAAATTGATCAGCAGCGTTACCGGCAACATGACGCACGCGATGGCTATCAGTCTTCCCGGCGATACCTTGCGCAACAGGAAGACGATCATGCCCATTAGAGCGTAGTGAAACAGGATATCGCCAAACCAGATGAAGTAGCCGTGCAACAGTCCGAGTACGATGAGCCAGGCGCTACGGCGGAAGAACACGGGAGTGAACGCCGCATTGCGCGCCTCGGCGCGGTTCATCATCATCACCAGCCCTGCGCCATAAAGCATCGAGAAGATGCTCATGAACTTCTGGTCGAAGAAGAGGTGGGTGAAGAACCAGGTCCCAAGATTCAGCGCGTCGCTGCCGCCCATGACGAGCGGGTTGTTATAGGCTGCGAGCGGCATCGAGAACGCGTACACGTTCATGACAAGGATGCCCATGACGGCAACACCGCGCAGGGAATCGAGTGACAGGAGCCGCTCGGCCGCGCTGACAGGGCCTGCATTCAGCGTGCGGAGCGGTTTAGGATAACTCATCAAAAATTAGATTTATACCCTTGTTTCTGTGAGATTTTTCCTTGGATTTCCCGGTGATCCGAGACATACTTTCGCTGGGCAAACTACTGAAAGGAGGTGATCCATGTCTAGTGAGATTGCAAGGTTATCGAGAAAACCGTTGGGTCTTGGCCGGATTATGGAGCATCCCTCCGATATCCTCTGACCGCTGTTTTTTCGATATTGCACTCACGTAAGGCCGCCCGAAGGGCGGCCTTTCTTGTTGTTTGAAGCCTGGCGGCGGCCGGAACCACCGCCGATCGCCGGCTAATCCTGTTGCGCGGGGCGGCGCCGCACCTTCGCGTCATACAGGCGTGCCACGTCGCAATCCATCAGTCCACCGGTGAGTTCGCCGTGCTTGTTCCAGTCCTGCTGGTCGCCGTAGCGCTGGTAATCCTGCCCGTTCTGGGTGTGATTGTCCCACCCGCTCACATACTTGAAATCGAAGTCGAAGTCTCCGCCACCGTAGACCGGGAACATCATCCAGCCGCCCTCGTGGTAACCGGTTTCGGTCTGGTATTTCGCCCAGGCATCCACGCCACCCATCAGGTCCGGCCACTTGGCGGGATCCTCGGGACCCTTGCAGTCGGAAAACGCCAGCACCAGGGTGTCAGGCGCCGGACCTTCGCCGGGAGACTTGATTTCGGTCGTCGCAAAGTTGGTGTGCGAGACACAGTCAAGCACTTCGTCGAACTGTTGGCCGATCTCGCTGCCCTTCGCCATCCAATTGTCCGTGCCCCTGCCCATGGCCTCGCCATTCGGCCATGACCCCAGCCAACCCACGTCGAAAGTATTCTCCCCGTAGTAGTGCGGGGTCAGCGTCATGGCGAAGTAATCCTCTCCGCCATTGTCGTCCATCCACTTGTTCCAGTTGCCGATGACCTTGTCGAGGTCCCCGGAGTCCTTCCCGGCGCGGTAGTTGCAGGTGTAGGTTTCCACAGGGACAAAACGTCGTGCATCTTGTTCGTGGCTGTCGCCGAATGCCGGGGTCATGCTTAACGCGAATACGGAGGCCGCGGTCGCGGCGAGAATTGTTTTCATTGTTGTTCCCCTATATTGATTTCTTGCCGCCCGGAGGCCGGGCGTATGGGAACAGTATAGACGACAAATCAGCCGAGGATGGTCTCCAGCGCCTCGAACAGGCGATCGAGCTCGGCAACCGTGTTGTAATGAACCGGCCCAACGCGTACGACCCCACCGGACTCGTAAAGACCGAGCGACTTCACCACCTCGACGGCGTAGTTGTGGCCGCTCCAGGCGAAGATATTCCGCGCCGCAAGCTCCCTTGCGATGTGGTCGGTCGCTTGCCGTTCGTGCGTGAACGCGACCGTGGGTCCGCGTCGCGACATGGCCTCCGCGGCTGTAATTCCGTGTATCGTGACACCCGGCAGTGACCGCAGGCCCTTGACGAGATGCTCCGCGAGCCCCAGCTCGTAGGCGGCTATGGCAGCCATTCCCGCGTTCAATTTTTGCCGGCGGTCTCCGCGGCCGCCGGCCATTGTCTTGCCGACCCAGGCCAGGTACTCCACCGCCGCCGCCGTGCCTGCCATACCCTCGTGCGACGCCGTGCCGGGCGCGAAACTCCAGGGAATCTCGCTCGGCGCCGGTCGCAGCTTGTACGGCTCGAGCACTTCCAGTGCCTCCCGCCGGCCCCACAGAACGCCCTGGTGCGGGCCGAAGAACTTGTACGGCGAACACACCAGGAAATCGCAGCCGAAGGCCTGCACGTCATTTACCATATGCGGCGCGCTTTGTACGGCGTCGATGTAACTCCATGCCCCGGCATCGCGGGCCATGCGGCAGATCGCTTCGACGTCGTTGACCGTCCCTGTCAGGTTGCTGGCCGCGCCCACGCACACCAGCCGCGTACGCTCATTGAGAAGCTCCCCGAGCTTCTGAAGATCGAACTCGAACGTCTCCGTATCAAATGGCAGCCAGCGGATGTTCAGTCCATGATCGCGCGCGAGCAACACCCACGGCTGCACGTTCGCATCATGATCCATGCGCGACAGGACGATTTCGTCGCCCGCACCGAAGTAGCGCCCGATCGAGCGCGACACGTGGAACGTGAGGGACGTCATGTTCTGGCCAAAGATGATTTCGTCGGCTGATGGTGCATTGAGGAAGTCCGCCATCGCCTGCTGCGCATCGGCGACGATGTCGCCGGCAGTCTCCGAGGTTCTGAAATAGCCACCGAGATTGGCGCTCGCAGTCAACATGCAATGCGACATCGCATCGACCACGCGTTGCGGGACCTGGGTACCGGCCGGGTTGTCCAGGTAAACCCTGGCAACGCCGTCGTCCCGTTCGTTGAGGGCCGGGAACTGCGAACGAATCGCTTCGAGATCGAGTGTCATGGCCGCGCTGGCTTCTACTCTTCCGCCTTGCCGCCCCACTTCTCGCGATGCGCGTCTTCGGCTCGCTGGCGGATCTTCTGGTGCCGCCGGGTCAGCAGCAGCGAACCCGGGTCACAGACCTGCGCTTTTATCAGGCCAAGATCGCTGGCCGCATCGAAGAGACTGGGATACCAGCGTTCCCAGTTCGGTAACAATCTCTCGACCTGATCGCGAAGACTCATGGCCCGACTGTAGCCGAGCCCGCTCCGCGTGACAATGACGTGGATCCGACTTTGGGTGCTACCGCCCTGTCAGGTTTCTTCCAGCATTTTGACCAGCATTACACCGGCCGCAAACGCCATCCCGCCCAATACGATCATCTGTATCTGCGGCAGGAACTGCATCGGCGCACTGGCCAGCTCGACCGGCACGATATTCAACAGCGGCAACAATGCGGTAACCAGCTGAAAGACCGGCTTCAATGCGAATACCGCACCGACCAGGACAGCCACCGGCAACGCCAGGCGGTTGACCCATATTCGGCGACGAAGTTTCGAGAGAATCCTTGCGCTGAAGCCGTCGTCGGCGATTGGCTCGGCGGCGAACGCTGAAGCCAGCAGGCGATCCACTGCATCTGAGGTCTTGTCAGCCATATTTATGATTTTCAAGTTCAAACTGCGTCCTGATCTTTTCCTTGGCGCGATGAATGATCGACTTCACCGTACCGGCCGGCATTTCGGTCGCTTCCGAGATCTCCCGGTGCGAAAGACCGCACGCATACGAGAAGATCATAATCACGCGCTCCTGTTCGTTCAATGCAGCCATCAGTGTCTCGAGGTCCAGCTCGGTGTCCGCCGAGCCCTGTAATGCCGTCGGTGCCAGATCCGCTTCGCGACCAGCCTGCTCCACGATCTCCAGGTAGCGCCTGGACTTCCGTTTCGACTGCAGGAATGTCGTGTATGCAATTTTCATCATCCAACCGATGAAGCTGCCGGTCCCGGAGAAGGTGTGGATCTTGTCCCACACGTGCAGGAAGCAATCCTGTGCGAGGTCATCCGCGAGCGCGTCGTCCCGCGTCAGCTTGCGAAGAAAATTCCGCACCTGCGACTGGTGGCGCCGGATGAGTTCGCCAAATGCGCTCGTATCCTGGCTGGCCACCACACGCGCGACGAGGAGCTGATCGTCGATCGTTCGTCTCCCTTCGGCCGCTCACACTCAGCCGGACTTCCCGAATCGATGCATCAGCAGGTAACCCGCACCGATGGACAGAGGGAACATCGCGATGCCCATTATCGGGCCGAATGCATCATCCTCACCGAGGAAAGTCGCGAAAAGGACGATTGCCACGGCCGTCACCACGCTGATCACGCCGCGCCGCAGGTCGCGCTGCGGCGATACGGGCGGATTCACCAGATTCTCGATCAGTTCGGGCGACAAGCCCTGGCCTTTCTCGATGGCCGTGCGGATCGTCTCCTGCAGGTCGCGTTTCGCCCTGTAGCGAAACCAGACCCACAGCGACAGCACCACCGCGAGGCCGATAAACATCGACAGGGGTATCCATACTTCATGCGGATTCATCGTCAAACTCCTTGGTTAAGGCTAGTCAATTGGCCGTTTCTACCCCTAAGATGAGCCTCGAATGCCGTTTGGATGCGCGACAGGGCTCTTTTTTTTGCGAACTACATCAGATACTTGTAACCCACGCGCCGGATTCGCCCGCTGCCGGTAACCCCGCCCCGCGATCAGGCGCGTTGTTACCGGGCATGGACATCAAAGCCCGATTTCAGGACCCACGCTGCTACCAGATCGCGGTGCTGGGCACCCTCGTCGCGTACGGCATCCTTGCACTGGATTTCGGCATCCGCCTGGAAAATGCCGTCGCAATCGCGATAACCGCACTGCTCGCGCAGTTTGCCGGATCCCGGGCCGCAGGACTACCGCGCTTCGATCCACTGAGCGCCATTATCACGTCGCTGTCGCTGACCTTGCTATTGCGCACTGACCTGGCCGCTCTCGCGGCGCTCGCGGCGCTCATTGCGATCTCCAGCAAATTCCTGGTTCGGGTACGCGGCAAGCACGTATTCAATCCGGCCAACCTGGCGATCGTTACCCTCATGGCGTCCAGCGATCGTGCGTGGATCTCATCGGGACAATGGGGCAGTGCGGCGCTGGGCGCATTCGCGCTCGCCTGCCTGGGCTTCATCGTTCTGACACACGCACGACGCGCCGAAACCACGCTCGGCTTCCTCGCCTTCTACGGCCTGCTGTTGTTCGGCCGCGCGCTGTGGCTCGGTGATCCGCTGGCGATCCCGCTGCACCAGATGCAGAACGGCGCACTGCTGGTTTTCGCGTTTTTCATGATCTCCGATCCGAAGACCACGCCCGACACGGCCGCCGGTCGAATCGTTTACGCCATGCTGGTCGCCGCTATCGCGTTCGCGATTCAGTACCTGCTGTACCAACCGCACGGCCCGATACTCGCGCTCGTCGTCACGGCACCGCTGGTGCCGGTAATCGACTACCTGTTACGGGGAACAACCTACCGCTGGACGCGAATTGCGGCCGCCCATGGAACCGAAGGAGCACGATCATGAAATTTCTCATCACCTTGATTGCCGCAGCCATCACAGTCGGCGTCAGCGCCACTGCGCAGGCATTTTGCGGTTTTTACGTCGCCAAGGCCGATACAAGCCTTTTCAACCGGGCATCGCAGGTCGTGCTGGTACGCGACGGGAAGCGTAC
Organism: Woeseiaceae bacterium; assembly: GCA_041601995.1. GTDB lineage: Bacteria > Pseudomonadota > Gammaproteobacteria > Steroidobacterales > Woeseiaceae > UBA1847. The sequence goes on from JBFIHC010000001.1 coordinate 28,387, forward strand.
CGTCATTACCATGGCCAACGACTTCGAAGGAGACGTGGAGGACTTCGCGGTCGTCGTCCCGGTGCCGACGTTCATCGAACGGGGGCAGATCAACGTCGGAGACAAGTCGGTCATCGATCACCTCGATGCCTATACGTCGCCGCGGCTCGTCGAGTATTTCGACCCCGACCCGTGCATGGTCAGGCGCCTGGAGATGTCGCAGGACAGGTCGTCGCTGCCGTCCTCGAAGGCCTCGAGAGAACCAGGAGCCCGTTCCCAGGGCGTCACGATCGAGGCGAGTTACACCGTCGGTGAGTACGACATCCTCATCCTCTCTGCCGATGAAAGTAATGGCCTGATTCGCTGGCTCAACGACAACGGCTACCGCATCCCGCGCGGGGCCGACGATGTGGTCGGCAGCTACCTGAAACAGGGCATGCGTTTTTTCGTCGCAAAAGTAAACGTCGAAGAACAGGAGAAGTCCGGCTATGCCTACCTGCGTCCCTTGCAGGTTGCCTACGAGAGCAACAAGTTCATGCTGCCGATTCGGCTCGGAACGCTCAACGCGAAACAACAGCAGGATCTCTATGTCTATGCGCTGACCCGGACCGGACGGGTAGAGACGACCAATTATCGGACGGTGAAGCTGCCGAGCGGCATGGGCGTTCCGGCATTCGTCAAGGATGACTTCGCCGCTTTCTACCGGGACATGTTCGCGCGCCAGACAGCGGTGGAGAACCACCGCGGGGTATTCCTGGAATACGCGTGGGATATGTCCTGGTGCGACCCGTGCGCGGCGGATCCGCTGTCGGCCGCACAACTCCGCAGCCTCGGCGTGTTCTGGCTTGCCGAACAGTCGACGCCGCAGAAAGTAGCGCCGCCCCAGGCGCAAAACGTGTTCGTCACCCGGCTGCACGTCAGGTACGACCGGGAACACTTTCCGGAGGACCTGGTGTTCCAGGAAACCGGTGACCGCCAGAACTACCAGGGCCGGTACGTTGTGACGCACCAGTGGACAGGCGAAAGCGGCTGTGACCTGGGCGCGTACCACGAAGAGACCAGGAAACGCCTGGAGCGCGAAGCCCAACAGCTCGCCAGCCTCACCGGCTGGGATATCGACGAAATCCGTGCGCGGATCAATTTTCCACGGAAGCGCCCAGGCGACGAACCGCCTCCCTGGTGGAGCCGCCTTTGGGACTGAGTCAATCGCCTACGGGCGCGTGCCGGGCGCCCGGCAGCTAGCGGTAGCGCTTTAGGATCTTTTCCAGCTCGCCTTTCGCGGGTCGCAGCGACTCCATGGGCAGCTCCGCAAACGGCGTATCGACGTTGCCCATGAGATCGTGCATTTCCTTGCGTTCATCATTGATGTACAGCAATCCCGTCACGATCTCGCCCGCATTGAATCGCTCCCGCAGGTACTTGAATGCCTTCGCGCGACTCGTAGGGTCGTAGTCGTTGTCGAGCTTACGCAGCATGATCTTGCTGCCATCATGAAGCGCGACCGGCATCGCGGAACCCTCTTCATATTCCGTCGTGATTTCCTCGGAGAGTGCGATGTAATCGACATCCACGACGTGATTGTAGAATTCCCGGGTATGCGCGTAGCTCTTCGTCGACCCTTCGTGGTCATTGAAGGTCACGCACGGGCTTATGATGTCGACAAGCGAAAAGCCCTTGTGCAGCAGCGCTCCCTTGATGAGCGGGACCAGCTGGGCCTTGTCGCCCGAGAAACTTCGCGCAATGTACGTGGCGCCGAGGCTGAGCGCGGTGCTGACCGGATCGATCGGCTCCTGCTGGTTCGGCAGTCCCTTCTTCGGCCTCGATCCGATATCCGCTGACGCCGAAAATTGCCCCTTCGTCAAGCCGTAGACGCCGTTGTTCTCGATGATGTAGCACATGTTGAGGTTGCGGCGAATCGCGTGCACGAACTGCCCGACCCCGATCGACAGCGAGTCGCCGTCCCCGGAAACCCCGATGTAGGTCAGGTGACGATTGGCGGTATTGGCGCCGGTCGTTACCGACGGCATGCGGCCGTGCACCGAATTGAACCCGTGCGACTGCTGCACGAAATAGGCCGGCGTCTTCGAGGAACAGCCTATTCCGCTCATCTTGGCCAGCATGTGGGGCTCGATGTCCAGCTCGAACACCGCCTGGATAATCGCCGCGGTTACCGAATCGTGGCCGCATCCGGCACACAGGGTAGACACTGCGCCTTCGTAATCGCGCGACGTCAGGCCCAGCTTGTTCTTCCGCAGACTGGGATGGGAAACTCGCGGTTTTGCAATGTAGCTCATGCTGCGCGACCTTCGGAAATCTTCTCGAGAACTTTATCGACGACGAAATTTGCGTTCATCGGGATACCATTGTAGTGCAGCAAAGGCACCAGCTTGTCCGGCGGCACGTCGAGCTCCAGGATCAGCAAGGCTCGCAGCTGCGCATCGCGATTCTGTTCGACGACGTAAACCACTTTGTGCTTGTCGATGAACTCCTTTACCGACTTGCTGAACGGAAATGCCTTCACCCGACAGTAATTCAAGCCGACGTTCTGATTGCCGAGCCTGTCGAGGGCTTCCCTGCAGGCACCGTTGCCGCTACCGACGGTGAGAATGGCCGCGTCATTGAACTTCGAATAGGCGATTTCGGGTTCCGGCACCAGCTTGCGCGCCGTCTCCCACTTCAACAACAGCCGGTCGACAACTTCCTGGTAGTCCGCCGCATTCTCCGTGTACGCGCCGTACTTCGTATGCCCGGAGCCACGCGTGAAAAACGAGCCCTTGGGGTGCGTACCCGGCAGCGTGCGATAAGTGATTCCGTCGCCGTCGACGTCGAGGTAACGGTAGAACGCTTCCATTTCCTCGAGGTCTTCGGCCGAGAGGACCTTACCGCGATCGTGGACGTAACTCTCGTCCCACTCGAACTCCGGCACCATCCAGTCATTCATCCCGATATCCAGGTCGGACAACACCATCACCGGCGTCTGGAGGCGGTCGGCGAGATCGAAAGCCTGCGGCGCCATCGTGAAACATTCGTGGGGATCCGCCGGGAACAACAATACGTGCTTCGTGTCGCCGTGGGATGCATAAGCACAGCTAAGGAGATCCGATTGCTGGGTTCGCGTCGGCATCCCCGTCGAGGGTCCGGTACGCTGCACGTTGAAAATGACCGCCGGTATCTCGGCATAGTAGCCGAAACCGATGAACTCGCTCATGAGCGAGATACCGGGGCCGCTCGTCGGCGTAAAAGAACGCGCACCCATCCAGCTTGCGCCGAGCACCATGCCGATTGCGGCGAGCTCGTCCTCGGCCTGGATAATCGCGTAGGTTCTTTTCCCGGTTTCGGGATCGACGCGGTACTTGGCACAAAACGCCCGGAAGCCGTCCATCAGTGAGGTAGACGGGGTAATCGGATACCAGGCACCTACGGTGGCGCCTGCGTAAACGCAGCCAAGGGCGGAAGCCGTGTTGCCATCGATTACGATGTGCTTGCTCGTCGCGTCCATCTTTTCCACCTTCGGCGGCGCGGGACCATCGAAGTTCTCTTTCGCGTAGTTGTAGCCGAGGTGGATGGCTTCCATGTTGGCTGCAATGAGATGCTGCTTCTCGGCAAACGTTTCTTCGAGCAGCCCCTTGATCACTTCGAGATCGATATGCGTGAGCGCAGCAATAACGCCCACGTAAGCAATATTCTTCATCAGGATGCGCGTGCGCACACCGTCGAAATGCTCGTTGCACATACGCGAGAGCGGCACGCCGACGATGTTGATATCGTCCCGGTTCATCTGCCGGCTGCGCGGCCAGGTCGAGTCGTAAATCAACCACCCGCCCGGCACGACGTCCGCCATGTCCTGGGCATAGGTCTGCACGTTCATCGCCACCATGATGTCGACGCGATCCGACCGCGCCTGGTAACCGTCGCTGGTCACGCGGATCTCGTACCAGGTCGGAAGGCCCTGGATATTCGACGGGAAATAATTTTTCCCGACGACGGGGACGCCCATCCGGAATATGGCCTTGCGCAACAAGCCGTTCGCGCTTGCGGAACCGGTGCCGTTAACCGTGGCGATCTTGATGACGATGTCGTTGGTTCCTGCCACTCGATGACCTTCCGTTCAGGCGGCGGTTACGCCAGCCTTTTTCTTCGGTTTTGCGTCGGCCGCCTCGTCCGTTGCGTAGGGAATGAGAACTTGCGATTTCTGCATGTCCCATGCTCCGGTCGGGCAGCGCTCCGCGCACAAACCGCAGTGCACACAGATATCCTCGTCCTTCACCATGACGCGAGACGTGTGGGGAAGCTCGGCGGACACGTACAGCGCCTGCTCGAGATTTTCCGCCGAGGCGGACAGCCGTGTGCGCAGATCCGCCTCGTCGCCGTTGTGGGTGATCGTCAGGCAGTTGACGGGGCAGATATCGATGCAGGCATCGCACTCGATACACAGTTTCGCCGTGAATACCGTCTGGATGTCGCAGTTCAGGCAGCGCTCGACTTCCTGGATCGTCTGCTCCACGGTAAACCCGAGCTCGACCTCGATATCGAGTTTCTTGAACCGCTCCCTGAGGTCCACGTGCGGCATGATGCGCCGCTCTGACGGGTCGAAATCGTTCGAGTAACTCCACTCGTGCATGCCCATCTTCTGAGACAGGAGATTGACGCCCTGCGGCATGCGCTCCGTGACGTCCTCGCCCTGGCAATACTTATGAATGGAGATCGCGGCTTCGTGGCCGTGCGCGACCGCCCAGATAATGTTCTTGGGGCCGAAAGCGGAGTCACCTCCGAAGAACACGCCTTCCCGGGTGCACATCATGGTGTTCTCGTCGACCACCGGGCAATCCCACTCATTGAATTCGATGCCGATGTCGCGCTCGATCCAGGGAAACGCGTTGTCCTGCCCGATCGCGAGGATCACGTCATCACAGGGAATCGTCGTTTCGCCCGTGACCGTGCCGCGATCGATGCGTCCGTCCTCGCCAATCTTGTATTCCATCAACTCGAAGGTCATGCCCACGAGTTTGCCGTCCTCGATCACGAATTCCTTCGGCGAGTGATTGACGAGAATCTCGACGTTCTCCTCCTCGGCGTCTTCGAGCTCCCATTCGGACGCCTTGAAGAACCCGCGAGGCTTGCGAGCCATCACCTTCACGTCCCTCGCGCCGAGACGAAGCGAAGTTCGGCAGCAATCCATCGCCGTATTTCCGACGCCGATGATCAGTACGCGTTCGCCGATCTCCTCGATGTGCTCGAATGCGACGGATTCCAGCCAATCGATCCCGATATGTATGCGCTCGCTGTCGTAACGACCCGGGATCTCGAGATTCTTGCCACGGGGTGCCCCGGTGCCGACGAAGACAGCGTCGAATTCACCGCTGTCGAGCAGCTCTTTCATGCTGTCGATGCGGTGGTTCATTTTCAGGTCGACGCCCATTTCGACGATGTAGTTGATCTCTTCGTCGAGAACCTCGGGCGGCAGGCGGAAGCGCGGAATATTGGTGCGCATCAGGCCGCCGGTGGCGTCGAGCGCCTCGAAAATCGTGACGTCGTAACCGAGCGGCCGGAGGTCGTTCGCGACGGTCAGCGATGCGCAACCGCAGCCAATCAGCGCCACCTTCTTGCCGTTGCTTTCCGCTCCTTTGGGCAGTTGTTCCGTAATGTCTTCGCGATGATCGGCGGCGACGCGTTTCAACCGGCAGATGGCGACCGGCTTCTCGTCTACACGTCCGCGCCGGCAAGCGGGTTCGCAGGGTCGGTCGCAGACGCGGCCGAGTATGCCCGGAAATACGTTCGACTTGCGGTTCTCGATGTAGGCGTCACCGAAGCGACCCTGTGCGATGAGTCTTATATATAGAGGGACGTCAGTATGGGCAGGGCAGGCCCACTGGCAATCGACCACCTTGTGAAAGTAGTCGGGGTTTGAGGTATCAGTCGGCTTCATTCTGTTGCCACGCCCGCTTCCCGGCGAACGGGCCGATCACACATTGTGGGCTAGCATAACGACATCGACCGGAAAGTAAACCGTTTTGGTCGCAGCCAGCGGCAACGGCAAAAAATGAATCGCGGCATGTTATTAGCGCTACCTGGCGCGGCCGAACTCCAGCCGCTGCCCGGCGATGTTCTTCGTCAGCTCGCCGTCGCGGTAAACCACCTCTCCATTGACAATCGTCGTGTCGATCGTCGACGAGAATTCGTGGCCCTCGAACGGCGACCAGTGGCACTTGCAGAGCAGGTTGGTCTTGTCCACCCGGAAAGGTTTGTCGGGATCGACGATCACGAGATCCGCGAACCAACCTTCGCGAACGTAGCCTCGCTCCTTCACGCCGAACAGGTCCGCCGGCGCGTGGCATGCACGATCGACGATCAGTTCGTGAGTAATTTCACCCCGCGCCGCGAGATCGAACAGCACCAGCAAAGCGTGCTGCACCAGGGGTAATCCCGCAGGTGCCTTGAAATAGCTTTGCCTCTTCTCGTTGACCGTGTGCGGCGCGTGATCGGTCGCGATGATATCGATGCGCCCCTCGTTCAGTGCTTTCACGAGCGCCACCCGGTCGCTCGCCGCCTTGATCGCCGGATTGCACTTGATCCTCGTCCCGAGATCCTCGTAACGCGACTCGTCGAACCAAAGGTGATGCACGCAAACCTCCGCCGTGATGCGCTTTTCGGACCGATGCGCCTTCGAAAACAGCGCCATCTCGACCGCGGTCGTCAGGTGCAGAACATGCAGCAGCGCGTCGAAGCGACGGGCCATGTCCACGGCAAAACTCGACGATTTCAGGCAGGCGGCGGCAGAACGTATGGCGGGATGCTCCGACATGGGCACGGAGTCACCAAATTCGGCGCGGGCTTTCGCTTCGTTATCCCAGATTGTCGGCGAGTGCTCGCAATGCGTGACCACCATCACCGGCGCGTGCTGGAATATGCGCTCGAGCGCTGCCGGGTCGTCAACCAGCATGTCACCCGTCGATGCGCCCATGAATACCTTGATGCCACAGGCTTCCCCGACTTCGAGGCCCTTGATTTCTTCGATGTTGCGGTTGGTCGCGCCGAGATAAAAACCGTAATTTGCCGTGCAACGGTGCTCGGCCCTTGCGTATTTCTCGGCCAGCGCCTGCCGGTTCGTCGTCTGGGGATTCACGTTCGGCATATCCATGAAGCTGGTAATGCCGCCGGCGACGGCCGCCGCGGACTCGGTGGCCAGGTCCCCCTTGTTGGTAAGCCCCGGCTCGCGGAAATGCACCTGGTCGTCGATCATGCCCGGCAACAGCAGCCGCCCGCCCGCATCGATGACCTCGACGCCCTCCACCGGGGCGATGGAGGATGCAATCTTGCTGATTCGCTCGCCTTCGACGAGTACATCGGCGTCTCGCGTCTCGCTGTCATTGACGAGACGGGCATTGGTGATAAGCAGTCTGTTCAATCGACCGTGTCCCTGTTGGGCGCGTAGCCAGCCCTCATTATGAGAGCCTCAGTGATCAAAAGCCACGGCCCGGCCTTCCCCGAGGTCGATGAAGCGCGTGGCTGAGGCGAGCGCGTGGCTGCGATGCGCGATGCTTATCGACGTGACGTCGAGGGCCTCGAGGTTTTCGATGACGCGGCGCTCGATGACGTGGTCGAGCTGACTGGTCGCCTCATCCAGGAACAGTATGCGGGGCTGCCGGTAAATCGCCCGCGCCAGCAGCAGCCGTTGTGCCTGCCCGCCGGAAAGACCGCCATCGGCCCCTGAAAGCGGAGTGTGGACGCCCATGGGCAGGTCCTCGATGTCATCCCATACCGCAGCGATTCGCGCCGATTCGCGCAACCGCCCGATGTCGGCATCGCCCTCGAAGCCCGAGATATTGTCGGCGACGGAGCCCTCGAAGAGGCGGTCCGACTGCAGCACGATGCCGATTTGCCGACGCAGGACATTGCGGTCCCAGAGTCTCGAGTCCATGCCGTCGTAACGGATCCGCCCGCGGTCGGCGTCGAGTGAGCAGGACAGCAGGCGCAGCAGCGTGGTCTTGCCACTGCCTGACGGTCCGCGTATCACGATCGACTCGCGCGCCAGGATCTCCACCGTGACGCCACGGAGCAGCGGCGGCCCACCCGGATAGCGGAACTCGATGGCCTCGCAGGCGAGCCCGCCCCGCAGTCTCCGCCGCAGCGCGTGGCGCGGAGGATCCGGCTCGGGGGTCTCGGCGACGATCTCCGCGACACGGTCCACGTGTGATCGCACGAGATAGAGCTGTCGTGCCGCGCCGAGCAATTCGATCGATGCCCCCATCAGGGTACCGCGGAGGCTCAGGAACGCGAACAACACGCCCAGCGTGATCCGTTTGTCGAGCACGCCGCCGATACCGACGGCAAGAAACAGGGCGTATTCCAACACCATGATCACGCCCTGGCCGCCTCCCGCGACTATCGCCAGCTGTTGCTTGCGCGTCTCCGCGTTGATCGCCGTGGTAAATCCTTGCTGCCAGTGCGCGAGACGCTGCGCCCCCAGGCTCATCGCGTTAACTGCGGGGTAAGCGCGCAGAGATTCGATCAGTGAATTTCCGGCTCTCGCCGCCGCCACGACAAACTCGGTGTTGAGCGCGCGCGAGCGTGGCAGCAGCGACGCGTGCAGCAACGCGATCAACAGCACCGATACCACGGTGATCGCGGTTAGCCGCCTGCTGTAGACGAACATCAGCGTCAGCGTCGCGACAAGGACTGCGGCCTGGACCACGAGTTGCAGGCTGGTATCGGTCAGCGCCACCCGCAGCGGCTGCATTGAATCCACCCGTGACATCAGGTCGCCGACGGACCGGCGCCCGACAGTGGCGGCCGGCAGCCGCAGCAAGTGGCGGATGATCAGGGTCGTCGAATCCGCCGCTATCCGCATCCCGGCATAAAGGGCGATTCGCCGCCGCAGCGTATCGATAACCACCGCCGCCAGCATGACCAGCGCGAGGCCGACGATAAGCTTGCGCAGCCACAGCCGGTCCTGGCCGAGCACCACCTCGTCGATCAGCAGCTGCGTGGCAACGGGTGGCGCGAGCGACAACAGCTGCGTCGCAACGAGCAGGAACAGCATCAGCGCGAGGTACCGCGGCAGACCGCGGAACGACCGCAGGAGGCCCGCGACCGAGGGTGCGTGCCGCTCCGACTGTTTCGGGGAGCCGGGTGCGGGCGTGAACTCGACAGCAACGCCGGTGAACCCGCGGCTGAATTCCTGCCGGTCGACGATTCGTCGACCCACCGCCGGGTCGTTTATGACAATGCGGCGGCCGACCCTGACCAACACGACGAAATGGTCGAACTCCCAGTGCAGCAGGGCCGGCAGGCCCAGTTGCCGCACTTCCGCGACGCCCAGTCGTATTGGCCGGCCGACCAGCCCGATCGCGTCGGCAACATCGAGCATCGACCGCAGGTCCGGCCGCGGCTCTCCGAAGCGCCGGCGCATTGCCGTGAGGTCGAGGTCGTGCCCGAAGTGATTGGCGATCATCGTAATGGCGGCCAGGCCGCACTCCGTCCGCCGCGACTGCAGTATGACGGGTGCCGTCATTATCAGGAGCGCACCGGGTCTCCGGACACGGAACGCAGGAGCCAGCGGTAGAGTGGCCATCTTGCGCGTACCAGGTCGGCCTGGAAGGTCGTCCCGGGAGCCAGCGGCCAGCTCCGCTCGCCGGTCTCAATCGCACGGCGCCCGAGCCGCGCCCGGACTACGAACACCGGGCCTGCGAGCGGCACGTCCGCATCGATCTCGGCGGGCGGCAGGGCCACGGCAGAGATCGCCGTGACGACGGCACTCAGCGTCCCGAAGAACGGGTGCGGGAATGCCTGCAGCTGCAGTTCGACGCGCTGCCCCACGGAGACCCTGCCGGCGCTGGCGGGGCTCAGGAACAGGCGTGCCTCGAGGCGACCCTCCGGCGCGTACACGGTCATGACGACATCGCCGGCGGCAATGTCTTCGCCGGCGCGCACGGTGAGACCCGTAACAATGCCGGCCCCGGGGGCAGTCATCTCGAGCGTGGACTGCAGCTCGCTCGCGGCAATCTGCCGCAGGATCGTCTCCCGCCGGGCGCCTGTCTCCCGGCGCATGGCTGCCAGCATGCTCCTGTCCTGGGCAAGCTGCTGCTCGATCGTCAGGCGCTCGTCCTGCAGCGCCAGCACCCGTTGCTCCGCCGAAAGGCTCGCTGCCCTCGACGCCAGGACGGCAGCCGCCGAGTCAGCGGCCGCATCCTCGGCAATCGCATTCGCTACCCGCAGCCGTGCGACTCTGCCTGCCCGCGCCGCCACGATCACGGCTCGTTCCTCGCGTGTCAGTGCTTCGGCCCGGGCCGCGTCGATCCGCGTCCCGGTCAGCTGCAGCCGTCGAAGCAACAGGCGCTCGCGCGCGGCGGCCAGCTCGGCCTGCCGTTCGACAACCTCATCGAGCAATTGCAGTTCCCGCTGCAGCGATGCCATGCGCGCGGCGAGCTCCGGCTCCCGGTCCGGGGCGCGCTGCTGCCCGGACAGGCGCAGGATTACCTGGCCCGGCCGCACCCTGTCGCCGTTTGCGACTGGCAGGTACTCGACATGACCGGAACGTGGTGCCTTGATTTTCAACAGGCCTTCGGCCGGCAGCAACACGCCGTAGCTCCTCACGCGGTCGGGAATCTCGATCGACGCGACCGCCCCACCCAGCATTGCGATCACTGCGCATGCAACAGCCATCACGAGCCGCGTCGACGGCGGCAGCGCCACCCTCGCGGGCCCGAACCAGCGCTGCCGCCTCGAAGCCAGGGCCTGTGCCCGGAACAGCGGCGTGGCTTCCCGCGGGCCGCAATCGGACACGGCTCGGCAAACTGTCGGATGATCGTTCACCGCCCCATGCAACCATCCCGGGCACTCCGCCGCGAGGTGTGATTCCGCGCAATTCGCGAATATTTTGCGACGCCAGCCCGTGTGTGCGATAACCGCAAGTCATATGCCGGCAGCCACCAGAAACACTGACGAATACCTGCAGCGCATCGAAAACGCGTGCGTGTACGACGTCGCCCGCGAAACGCCGCTGGAACTCGCCAGCACTCTCTCTGCACGCTTTCACAACCGCATCTGGCTGAAACGCGAGGATCTGCAGCCCGTGTTCTCGTTCAAACTTCGCGGCGCCTACAACAAGATTGCATCCCTGCCCGACGCGGCATTGCAGGCTGGCGTGATTTGCAGTTCGGCCGGCAACCATGCGCAGGGTGTTGCGCTTGCCGCGAAACGCCGTGGTGTACGGGCGGTGATCGTGATGCCCGTTACCACGCCTTCGATCAAGGTGGATGCGGTACGTGCCCTTGGCGGCGAGGTCGTCCTGCACGGCGATACCTACGACGACGCGTTCGCGCATGCCAGCGCCCTGCAGGAACAGCAGGGACTCACCTTCATCCACCCGTTCGATGACCCGGATGTCATCGCGGGCCAGGCCACGATCGGCGTCGAAGTCATGGAGCAGAGCGGCGGCAAGGTCGATGCGATATTCGTTCCCATCGGCGGTGGCGGCCTGATTGCCGGGATCGCGGTGTACGTGAAGGCGCTGTACCCGGATGTCAGGATCATCGGCGTCGAGCCGGACGATTCCGCCGCGATGCAGGCGTCACTGGATGCCGGTAAACCGGTCAGGCTCGACCACGTCGGCATCTTCGCGGATGGCGTCGCCGTGCGCCGTGTCGGCGAGGAAACCTTTCGCCTCTGCCAGCAGCACGTGGACGAGATCATAACCGTCGATACCGACCATATCTGCGCGGCGATACAGGACATCTTCGAAGACACCCGCTCGATCGTCGAGCCGGCCGGCGGGCTCGCAATAGCGGGCGCCAAGAAATACATCGTCGACAACGAGGTCTCAGGCGAGGATCTCGTCGCGATCTGCTGCGGCGCCAACGTTAATTTCGACCGCCTCCGGCACATCGCGGAACGAGCCGCCATTGGCGAGGAGAAGGAGATGCTGCTCGCCGTCGAGATCCCCGAGAAACCGGGCAGCTTTCGCCGGTTCTGCGAAGCGCTCGGGCGGCGCAGCGTCACCGAGTTCAACTACCGCTACAGCGACTCGGCGAAAGCGCACATTTTTGTCGGAGTGGAGTTGCGCCACGGCCGGCCGGAACGTGGCGAACTGGTAGAGCAGCTTCGGGCGGAGGGTTACCGGGTGAAAGACCTCAGCGACAACGAGATGGCCAAACTGCACGTGCGGCACATGGTCGGTGGACGATCGCCGAGAATTGCCAACGAACGGCTTTACCGGTTCGAATTCCCCGAACGTCCGGGCGCGCTCCTCGATTTCCTGAACGCGATCGGCACCGATTGGAACATCAGTTTGTTCCACTATCGCAATCACGGCTCCGATTACGGCCGCATCCTCGCGGGTATCGACGTACCCGAGCGCGACACGGCGGAACTGGAAGCGCACCTCGCAGACCTCGGTTACGCGCATTGGGAAGAGAGCGACAACCCCGCCTACCGCATCTTCCTCGCCTGACATATCGACCCGGATAGGACGCCATAGCCCGGGCACGCACCGTTATTCCAAAAAGTTTGCAACCATTACCGGCTCCGGGGCATCCCATTACCAGGAAGGCCGATATCGGGGTGTCGTGTGAATGCCAAGGCTGCGATAGTTTCCGTCTTCGCGCTCATGCTGGCGGCAGCCGCTGTATGCGGCGAGCAACACCGCCTGCGTTTGGAAGCGGATGTCGACGACGGTGCCGCGTTGAAGCCGGCACATGTCGCCTTTGAAGAGGTTGACGTAACAGACTGAATATCCCTTATGCCGTTTGTTTCGTACTGACTGGCGGTGGCTCGCGCCACCGCCTTTTTTCTCTCAGCCCCACATCTCCCGCATTCTGGAAGCCACGTCGATCTGCCGGCCCGCGGCAGCGGCTCCGGGTGACGCTGCCTCACTTCGACCGTGCCAGCATTGCTGCAGCGTGCCGAGCAGGGATTCCGTGACGAAACGGCTGCGCGCGCCGTAGACGTGCCTGTCGCCATCGCGGTGTTGCTGGGTAACGTGGAACCGCAGCGGCGCGACCAAAGTGAGCGACTGCTTTGCGCGCGTCATCGCGACGTAGAGCAAGCGCCGCTCTTCTTCGATCAGCGCGGGTTTTCCGGTAGCGAACTCCGAGGGGAAATTGCCGTCCGTCACGTTGAGTACGTAAACGGCATCCCATTCCTGGCCCTTCGCGGAGTGAACGGTTGACAGCACGAGGTAATCCTCGTCGAGCAGCGGATCGCCTGCGAGATCACCCGCGGCACTCGGCGGGTCCAGCGTCAACTCCGTCAGGAAGCGTTCGCGCGTCGCATATCGGCCGGAAATCTGCTCGAGCTGCTCGATGTCGGCCTCGCGCGTTTCGACGCCATCGTAAATGCGCTCGAGCTGCGGTTTGTACCAGCGTCTCGCGGCCGCGAGCTGGCTCTGCCAGCCAGGGTCGTCGCGTTCCGCGGACGCCAGCGTCGTCAGCAAATTGCAAAAACCATCCCACTCCGGCCGCGTAGCGGCCGGCGGCCGGAACGATCGCAGCGAATCGACGTGGTAATCCGCAGTCGCGAGATGCCGGAAACAGCGGTGGGCGTTGCTTGGCCCCATGCCGGGGAGGAGTTTCAGGACACGGAATGCCGCAACCTCGTTCTTCGGGTTCTCCGCCCATTTCAGCAACGCGAGCACGTCCTTTACGTGCGCGGCTTCGAGAAACTTCAGACCGCCATACTTCACGTACGGGATGTTGCGGCCGACCAGTTCGATCTCGAGGCGATCGCTGTGATGCGAGCCACGAAACAACACGGCCTGGCGCTTGAGTTCCAGCCCTTCCTCGCGGCTGGCGAGGATCGATCCGACGACGAACTCCGCTTCGGCATCACCGTCTTCGACCGTCACGTAGCGCGGTTTTCCGCCCGTCGACGTCTGCGACTGCAGGCTCTTTTGATACTGGCGCTCGCTATCTGCAATCAGGCAGTTTGCACTGTCGAGTATCGCCTGGGTCGAGCGGTAGTTCTGTTGCAAACTGATCACCCGGGCGGGCGGCGTGTACTGCGCCGGAAAGCCGAGGATGTTCTCGACCTCCGCGGCGCGGAACGAGTAGATCGACTGCGCGTCGTCGCCGACGACCGTCATCCCGGCGCCGTCCGGCTTCATTGCCGAGAGGATCTTTGCCTGTAACAGGTTGGTGTCCTGGTATTCGTCGACGAGCACGTGATCGAACCAGCCGCCGATTTCCGCGCCGAAATCCTCTTCCTCGACAAGGTGGCTCCAGTACAGCAGCAGGTCGTCGTAGTCGAGTGCCTGTGTCTGCTGCTTGCGCTCGACGTAGTGACGGAACAGCGATCGCAGCTCGATTTCCCAGTCGCCGCACCAGGGGAAATGCTGCTGCAGGGTGTCTTGCAATGTCTCCTGCGCATTCACGCAGCGCGAGTAGATGCCGAGGCAGGTGTCTTTCTTCGGAAAGCGGCGCGACATCCGGGACAAGCCCAGTTCGTGACGTGCGACGTCCATCAGGTCGGCCGCATCGCCCCTGTCGAGAACCGAGAAGCCGGGGTCGAGACCGAGAGTATGGGCAAAGCGCCGCAGCATGCGATTGCCCACCGAATGGAACGTGCCCGACCAGGGCAGTATGCCGGCCGGGAGCGCACCTGCCGTGCTGCCGGAGAGGGCCTGCCGCAGGATCGACTCGACCCGCCGCGTCATCTCGAGGGCAGCGCGGCGCGTGAATGTCAGCAACAGGATCCGGCGGGTATCAACGCCTTCCACCACCAGGTGCGCGACCCGATGAGCCAGCGTCATCGTCTTGCCGGTGCCTGCACCCGCCACGATTAACAGCGGTCCCGCAGCGAACGCCTCCCCGTCCCTGCGCTCACCGAAAATCGCGGCCTCGCGCTGCGCCGGATTCAGGCTGTCGAGATAACCGGGCCGGCTGCTGCTCGCTTCCACCGTCGCCTCCCCAAATCTGTATTTTTATACAGTACTGGTTATATTTACAAGGCGGGTTACCGGCTCGGCTGCAGGAAGTCCTCGATCGCCGCCGCCAGCGGACCCGGCGCCTCGAAATGCACCATGTGCCCGCAGGTTTCGATAATCCGGGTGCGGCTGCCCGGAAACGGCAGGTCGAGGCCGCCCGCCGCCGGCCTCACGCCGACGGCCTCGAAGACGGCACTGTCGGCACCGGCGACGAGCAAGACCGGCGCCGCAATGTCGCGCCAGCAGGCCTCCGCTTCCGCGCGGCGATAGAGAACGGGGTTGGGAAGTTTGTGCGCCGGGTCGGCCCGCAGCACCGGCCCGTCGGGTCCGTCGTCCGCCCACGCCTCGGCGACGAATCGAGCCTGTGCGGCCGACATGCGTGGATTGCGCCCCGCGATGTGGCGTGCCAGTGCGTCCATGCTGCCGAAACGCGTGAATTCGGGCACCGCCTGCATGCGCTGCAGCCACTCCCGGTAGCGAGCCGGTGCCTCATCGGGGCTCGTGTCGAAGAGGCCGAAACCCTCGACGTTGACGAACGCGGCCACGCGCTCCGGCATTACGCCGGCGTACAGCCCGCCGACGTTCCCGCCCATGCTGTGGCCCACCAGCCGAACCGGCGCAGAAGGACTGTATTTCGAGAGAAGGTCGTCGAGATCGGCGAGGTAGTCAGGGAACCAGTAGGACGTTGCCCGGCAGTGCGTCCGACCGAAGCCCCGCCAGTCCGGCGCGATGACATGCCATTGCCGCGTCAGGGCATCGACCACGAACTGAAACGTCGCGCCCGAGTCACCCCAGCCGTGCAGCAAAACCAGCAGCGGGTCGGCAGGGTCCCCCCACTCGTGGATGTAGTAATCCACGTCGCGTACACGATGCGTGTTCCCGCGCGCCGGTGTGCGTACCTTGTATATTGAATCATCGGACATCGATTGAGCATCGTGGCATTATCGGGCCACTTGGGGCAACGGGTTACCTGTCGAACAATTCGAATGACAGTCGAGATCTTAATAGTCCTGGTCATTCTCGGCGTGTCGCTGGTTCTATTCGTCAGCGAAGTCATTCGCATGGATCTCGTTGCCCTGCTGGTGCTCGGCACGCTGGCCATCACCGGGCTCGTCGATGCCGAAGGGGCATTTGCCGGCTTCAGCAACAGCGCCGTCATCACTGTCTGGGCCATGTTCATTCTGAGTGAGGGCCTGACGCGAACCGGCATCGCCGACGTGATTGGCAGGCAGGTCATGCGCGTGGCGGGCCGCCGCGAAGTGGCGATGATCTTCGTCATCATGGTCACCGGCGCCGTGCTCTCAGCGTTCATGAACAACATCGGCGTCGCGGCGCTGATGCTGCCGGTCGTCGTTGACGTGGCGAGACGGACTCGCATCCCGGCATCACGGCTCCTGATGCCCCTCGCCTATTCCACGCTGCTCGGCGGCCTGATGACGCTGATCGGCACACCGCCCAACCTGCTCATCAGCGAGTCCCTGGTGCTCGGCGGCTATGAACCGTTCGGGCTGTTCGATTTCACGCCGCTGGGCAGCGCGATCATGGTCAGCGGCGTGCTTTTCGTGGCCCTGTTCGGCCGCCTGCTGCTGCCGAAGAAGAGGGGCGAGCGAGGCAAGCATGTCAGTCAGCGCAGCCTGCGGACCCGCTACAAGCTGCATGAGCGCACTTTTCTTTTGCGAGTGCCGCGTGACTCCATCCTGGTTGGAAAGACGCTGGCGGACAGCCGGATCGGCACGTCGACCGGCCTTATCATCATGGCATTGATCAGGGACGGTCGCAGCGAGACCCTGCCCAGCCGCCAGGTGGTCCTGCGCGGCGGCGACGGCATCCTCGTGCAGGGCCGTGTCGACCAGTTCCGTGAGCTGCGCCGCTGGAGCGATCTGGTCATCGAGCGTGAGGCACCGGTACTCAAGTCGATGGTTGCCGCCAAAGTCGTCTACGCGGAAGTTACCATCACGGAAGGCTCTCCGCTGGTCGGCGAACTGGTCCGGCATGCGGCGTTCCGCAGTCGGTTCGATGTCGCCGTGGTCGGCCTGCTGAGAAAGAGCGGCTACCGCCTTACCAACCTGTCCTATGTCCCGTTGCGGGCAGGCGACCGGGTTCTGGTGCAGGGTGAGCAAGCGGCGATCGAGGCCCTCGACCGCTTCTCGGACTTCACCGATGTGGAATTGCTCGACTACGAGCGGCTGGCGGAGCAGTACCATACCGACGAGCGCATGTTCGTCGTGCGAATCCCCAAGGGCAGCGACCTCTCCGGGACGACGCTGGCCAAGAGCCGGCTGGCCGACGTATTCGACTTCCGCGTACTCGCGACCTTTCGCGAGGGTAAATTGCAGGTCATGCCCCGGGGGGACGACGTCCTGGAAGGCGGCGACCTGCTGCTCATCGAGGGCCAGCCCGCCGACCTCGACGTACTGCGCGGCCTGCAGGATCTCGAGATCGACACCAGCGTGCCAGCGAACCTCGGTGCATTCGATTCGGAGCGCCTGACGCTGATGGACGCGACGCTCGACCCTCGCAGCAGCCTCGCGGGACGCACCGTCGGAGAACTCAATTTCCGCGAACGTTACGGCATCGAGCTGGCCGGCATATGGCGGGAGGGAGAGACGGTCGGAGCCGATCTCGCCGATGAGCGGCTGCAGATCGGCGACGCACTGCTGCTGCTGGGCCCGCGCGATCGGCTGGAACTGCTCGACTCCGATTCGGATTTTCTCGTTCTCACGCCGCTCGGCCGCAAGCCGCCGGACACGCGGCGTGCGCCGCTGGCCGCCGCCATCATGCTGGGCGTCGTACTCAGCGTGATGTTCGGTTACGCGCCCATCTCGGTCGCCGCGGTCGTCGGTGGTTCGGTCATGGTGCTCACCGGCTGCCTGACCATGGAACAGGCCTATCGCGCGATCGACTGGCGTGCGATCTTCCTCATCGCAGGCATGCTGCCGCTGGGCACGGCCATGCAGTCTACCGGTGCCGCCACCTACATCGCCGACCAGGTGATGACCCTGCTCGGTGATGCCGGGCCGTGGCCGGTCATCATGGGACTTTATATCGTGACGGCGATGGCCACGATGATCATTCCCACGGCTGCGCTGGTCGTGCTCATGTCGCCGATCGTACTGTCCGCGATGTCCGACATGGGTTACGCGCCCGAAACCGCGATGATGGCGATCGCCATGGCCGCGTCCGCGAGTTTCACGAGCCCGATATCGCATCCCGCAAACATCCTTGTAATGGGCCCGGGCGGGTATCGCTTTGTCGACTACCTGAAGGTCGGCGTGCCGCTCACCATCGTGGTGTTCATCGCGGTGATGATATTGTTGCCCTTCTTCTGGCCACTCCAGCCCGTCTGAGGCTCGAAAAAGGAACGGTTCCGTGGCACAGCAAGTCGTTATTGCCGGTGCGGGCCACGCCGCCGGACAGGTCGTCGCCTCCCTCGTCCAGAGCGGCTTCGACGGCAATATCGTGCTGCTCGGCGATGAGGCCTGGTTGCCCTACCAGCGCCCGCCGCTGTCGAAAAAATTCCTGGCCGGGGAGCTCCCGGCAGAACGGCTCTACTTGAAACCGGCGGACTTCTATGCCGGCCCGGCGGTCGAGGTTCGCCTCGAGACGCGTATCGTCAGGGTTGATCGTGAACGGCAGCTCGTGACCACTGCGGCGGAGGAGCGCGTTGCCTACGACACGCTGGTTATCGCCACGGGCTCACGCGCCCGCCACATCCGGGTTCCCGGGAGCGACAAACGCGGGCTGCATTGTCTGCGTGGCATCGATGACGTCGCGCGTATTCGCGAAGACCTCGAGACCGCCCGCCACGTCGTCATCGTCGGTGCCGGTTATATCGGCCTCGAGGTTGCTGCCGTCATCCGGCAGCTGGGGCACGACGTTTGCGTGGTGGAAATGGCGGACCGGGTAATGAGCCGCGTCGTATCGCCCGTCGTGTCGGAGTTTTTCCGCGCGGAACACGAGGCACACGGGGTGCGCTTCCTGTTCTCGACGGAGCTCGAAGCGCTCGAGGGCGACAGGAGAATCAACGCGGTCCGGACCGAGACCGGCCATTCGGTTCCTGCCGACCTGGTGATCGCGGGCATCGGCATTGTGCCGAACACCGAACTTGCGGCATCGGCGGGCCTGCACGTGGACAATGGCATCGTCGTGGACACGCACTGCCGCACGGCAGACCCGCGTATCTACGCTGTCGGCGACTGCACCGCTCACCCCAACAGTATCTACAACCGTCGCGTCAGGCTCGAGTCCGTCCACAATGCGCTCGAACAGGCGAAGACTGCCGCTGCCAATATCTGCGGCAATGACGTCGAGTATTCAGAGGTGCCCTGGTTCTGGTCGGACCAGTACGATCTCAAACTGCAGATCGCCGGGCTTTCCGAGGGCTATGACGAGGTCGTGGTCCGGGGCGAGCCGGCGAACCGTTCGTTTTCCTGCCTGTACTTGCGGAACGGCGCACTGATCGCCTGTGACGCGGTCAATGCACCGCGGGATTTCGTGCAGTCCAAGCCGCTGATCGCGGCAAAGCGGAAAATCGCGCGCGACCGCCTTGCGGACATCTCAATCCAGCTGAAGGACCTCGATTAGGGCGCGTTTCTCAGGGTTCTGCTGCGCCGCTGGCGGTCAGTTCGATATTGCCGGTTATGTCGATAGCCAGGCGCCCCTCCATTGCGACCGGCCCCTGGGCCACCGAGTAAGCGCTTGCATGGACAGCCTCGACGGCCTCGGACTCGAGTCCGTCGAATTCACCGGTACCCCCCGAAACTGCCGCGGTTCCCAGGGCACCCGGGCCCACGGTCATATTGCCGTTCCAGACTCCTTTCCAGTGATTCGCCGAACTCCAGTAAGCCGGCACCACGATCTTGCGCAGGAAATTCCAGTAGTTCTCGGTTTGCTCGACGAACAGGCTGCCGCGCTCGACAAGGTGAATATGCCAGGCGCTGTCGACAAGTGCTTCGCCATTGATAAGGCGGGTTCTTTCCGAATCGGATGAGAACTTGATGCCGATGCCCGCGGGCACGTTGCGGCTGTTCTTCACAACGGTGACCAGCACCGCGGAATGCCTGATCGGGGCTTCCCACAATTCCCGTACCTTGTCGGGGTGTGGCTGCACACGCGACTCACCGTTGTTGGTGTATACGATAGAGTCCGTCGGCACGGCTGAATAACCCAGGCTCAGAATCTCGTTGTTACTAACCGACAGCGGTGACAGTGGGTTGCGCGCCGCGAGCGGGTTGAAATACAGCAGCGTCGCGGCCGCAAACGCGCCCAGCAGGAAACCGAGCAGCAATCCGGCGACATACTTCATCACGATGCGCCGTCCTGCAAGTCCGACTCGGAGACGCCGTCGGAGAAGGCCCCCACGAACGACGTCACCAGTTCGATATAGCCGTCCGGTGCATCGACGTCGTCATCATAGGTATTTGGTACCCAGTGCTCCAAGACTTCCCCCTGCATGGGGCGGAACTCCCTCGTTCCTGCGCGCAGCACGCCGACCCGATGGGCACCATCGGCCGCCTCTGCAGGCATGACGACATAGAAAGTGCCCCTGGCCGGAAGGTGCAACACCCATTCGACGCTGTCTTCGATCACGTCGCTGTCCGCGACCAGGCGGCTTGCTACGCCGATGACGGCGTCGCGTGTGTTCCTGACCTTGAACAGCTCTACCCGCACGCCGCCGAACAGCTCGTCCGCCGGCCAGCGCAGCCCCCGGGGGATTGGCTCGGACTGCCGGGGCGCTCCAACCATGATGCGATCGGTCGGTATGTTGATGCGGAAAGATTCGGTGTTGCCGCCATTGGGCGTGACCGAAATAACCGACGACTCGCGGTACTGATCAACCACCGGCAGGTAATATGCCGCTGCAATGGTTCCGACGATGCCAAGCAGGAATCCGGAAATGAGGGTTTTCAACATGCGTAGTCCGTCGCAAGCTACTGCGAAGACAACGAGTTTAGTTAAATCGGAAGGACCGTCACAGCGTCCCCGTTTGAAATTGTGACGGACCGCACAGTGAAAAGCGGTTGACGCTCCGTCGAAGCGGAAAAGCCCGCCAGGGCGGTGAATCGATTTCGCCCGCTGCGCGATACCATTAAACTGCATGCGCTGGAACCGCGAAAGCCGCCGGATGATGCAATGACAACCGCAATCTGCCTGTGGTCAGGGCCGCGCAACGTCTCCACTGCGCTGATGTACAGTTTCGCGCAGAACGACCACGTAGCCGTGGTCGACGAGCCACTTTACGGTCACTACCTCCGTACGACGGGGGCCGAGCATCCGGGCGGCGACGACGTCATCGCGGCCATGAATTGCGACGGCGATGCGGTCATGCGCGAATTGCTGCGGCGCCAGGCGGCTCACCCCGAACCGCGGCTGTTCGTAAAACACATGGCGCACCATCTTGTCGACATCGATCTCGGTTTCCTGCGCAGGACCTGCAATATCTTCCTTGTTCGTGACCCGTGGGACATGCTGCCATCGCTGTCCGTCCAGCTGCCGGACCCGCGCCTGGCCGATACCGGGCTGCGCCGGCAGTGGGAGTTGTTTTCCGACCTGCGGGAAGCCGGGCAGCAGCCGGCCGTGCTTGATTCCCGGGAGCTGCTCACGAACCCCCGCACCGTTCTCGGCGCACTTTGCGAACACATTGACCTGCCGTTCACACCGGCGATGCTTAGCTGGGAGGCGGGACCGCGGCCGGAAGACGGCGTCTGGGCGCCGCACTGGTACCATGCCGTCCACCGCAGCACCGGCTTCGGGCCTTACCGCGCAAAAACGAAGTTCCCCGACCGCCTTCGACCGCTGCTCGACGAATGCCAGCCGTGGTATGAACGACTTTTCGAGCACGCGATCCGCGCTGACACCAAAGGTACAAACAACCGATGAACGTCGATCCACGCAACCAGGACATCCTCGTGTACGTCAACGGCGAGTTGAAGCCTCGCAACGAGGCCCGGGTGTCCGTTTTCGACAGTGCCGTGCAGGGCGGCGATGCGGTCTGGGAAGGCCTGCGCGTCTACAGCGGCAGAATCGCAGCGTTCTCCGCGCACCTGGCCCGCCTGCAGAACTCCGCCAAAGCCCTCGCCTTTGCGGCGGTGCCGACGAGCCAGGAAATTCGCGGCGCCGTCTTCGAGACGCTCAGGGCCAACGATATGCGCGACGGGGCGCACATCCGGCTCACGCTCACGCGCGGGGAAAAGATCACGTCCGGCATGAATCCGCGCCTGAACCAGTCGGGCTGCTCCCTGATCGTGCTCGCGGAGTGGAAGCCGCCGGTCTATTCCGACGAAGGAATTCGCGTCATTACCGCCTCGACCCGCCGCAATACCCCCTCGTGCCTCGATTCCAAGATTCATCACAACAATCTGCTCAACAACATACTCGCGGCGATCGAGGCAAACGTGGCCGGGGCCGACAGCGCTGTGATGCTCGACCTGCACGGCTTCCTATCGGAAACGAACGATACCAACATCTTCATGGTCAGGAGCGGCACTGTCTGTACGCCGCACGCCGACGCCTGCCTGCCCGGACTGACGCGGCAGATGGTGATCGACATCTGTCGCGAACAGGGCATCCCCGTTACGGAACGGAACCTGTCCCTCACGGAGCTGTATACCGCCGACGAAGCATTTACGACCGGAACCATGGGGGAACTGACACCCGTGCTTGAGGCCGACGGGCGCGTTATCGGTAACGGAACCGTCGGTGAGACGACCCGGCGGCTACAGAAGCTGCACCGGGAAGTGGCGTGGCGTGATGGAGAGGAAATCCCGTTCTGAATCAGTCGGACGCAAAATAACGGGCCAGGTACTCTTCGAAACTCGTATCGTCGGCGGCTTCGATTTCTCGCTGCCGGCGCACCGATTCCAGCGCCTCGTTCTGCATCTGTTGCGCACGTTCCGCGGGCATCGGCGCGATCGACGAGAAGTAGCGCTTGTGGCCGCGCGCCAACTCCAGCGCGAACTCGAAAAAGCTGGTCCGGGAGTCACGCAGCTCGTGTAACAGGCGCGCCGACGGCGTGCTGTCCGGTTCCGCGACGTGGGCTGCCGCCAGCGCAACCGCATCCCGGTAACTGCCGTCATCCCCGCTCCGGTCGATGAGTTCCGCCACCGCCGCTACCTTCTCGACGAGTTCCGCCGCCCACTTCGACAACGGGACCGGTTTGCCTCTGCGCCGAAGTTGCAGGCCGGGCTCCCTGCCCCGCTTCGCCGTCAGCGACTGGTTTTGTATTGCTTCCTCGAAAGACACGTCATCGAAAGGCGGGCTTTCCTCGAGCAGGCAGAAGACCAGGAATGCCTCGATGAACCGCATCGTGTTCTGGTTGATACCCGCGGGATCAGATACGTTGAGGTCGAGGGAGCGTATTTCCACGTACTCGATTCCGCCGCGCCTGAGAGCGGCCGTCGGCCGTTCGCCTGACCGCGCGACCCGCTTCGGTCGGATCGGGCTGTAATACTCGTTTTCAATCTGCAATTTATTGGTATTGAGCTGCTGGTATTCGCCGTTCCTGATGACACCGATCTTCTCGTAGTCCGGCTCCGGAGTCCGGATCGCTTCGCTGAGATCGCGAATGTATTCGTCGAGCCGGTTCAGCGATATTTTGATACCGGCCTGCGTCTTGTTGTTGTAGCCGAGGTCACTCATGCGCAGCGACGTGCCGTAAGGTTCGTACCAGGTCTCTGCATTGAGCTCCGGCATCGACAGTGTCCTGCTGGCCCCGAACGACTTGCACAATGCCGGCGACGCGCCGAACAGGTACAGAACAATCCAGCCGTATCGTCGAAAATTACGGACCAGGCCGAGATAGTGGGTAGAACGGAATTCGCAGACATCGACGCCCAGCTGGAGAATGTCCCGGTACCCCGTCCAGAAGGTCTCCGGCAGAGAATAGTTGAAATGCACACCCGCAATGGTCTGCATGGTGCGACCGTAGCGATGACCTAGACCGCGGCGGTAAACGGTCTTCATGCGGCCCACGTTGGAGTTCCCGTATCGCGCCAGCGGTATTTCCGCGTCATTCGGCAAGCGGCAGGGCATGCTGGCGCACCATAGTAATTCGTCGCCCAGTTGCTCATAGGTGAACTGGTGTATGTCACAGATCACCTGCAAGGCTTCCCAGGTGCTGCCGAGTGCCGGCGTGACGAACTCGAGCAGTGCTTCGGAGAAATCGGTCGTGATGAAACGATTGGTGAGTGCGGATCCGAGGCCCTGTGGATGCGGCGTCTGCGCCAGATACCCGTCGGAAGTTACGCGCAGTGATTCCTTCTCGACACCCCGCTTACCGCCGGCTACGGAAACGTCACCACGACTCGACAGGGCGGCGAGGCGCTGCTCAAACACCTGATTCATAAGGAGCGTTTTACCACAAGCTTCGCTGACGCGCTGTATCCGCAAACGACCGCCAATGAACCCTTACACGCCCCCCCGGTCCAATGAAATCATGGGCAGCGTCGCGTGCGCTGCGAATCCTCCGGAAATGCGCTACGGTATGCGTATTGCGCGATAGCCCGGCTTTCGAAGGCGACGATGAATTTGCTTGCGCCAACATCCATGGGACCCGCACTGCTGGCTGCGCTGCTGCTGCTTTCAGCAGATCCCGCGCTGGCGTTTCGCTGCGGCACCAAGATCGTCCGCGACGGCATGCACGAGCAACAGGTCATCGCGGCCTGCGGTGAACCGACGACCGTCAGGCTCCTGGGGCACACGGTACGTGCCTACGACTATCGTTTCCGCTTGCGCAACCCGGGTCTCATTTACTACCGGACTCCCGGCGTCGGGCATTTTGCGACGGAGGTCGTCGTCACCGAGTTCGTCTACAACTTCGGCCCACGCAAACTCATGCGTCGGCTCATTTTCGAGGGCAGCGTACTCGTGGAGATCGAGACGATCGGCTACGGTTATATCGAGAAGTAGCGCAGAACCGTTAAACAATTATTCCGGATCGCTGACAAGCCTGTGTAAACGCAGGTAACATGCGCGCTGACACCTGCCGCTCACCTCGGAGTTCGAGAAACATGAATGAGACCCGCCGTCGACGAATCCGCGATCGTTCTTCCGGTACCGCCACACTCATCAGCGAGGGCTGCCGGGTTTCGGGCGTGATAACCGGCAACTGCGACTTCCAGGTCAACGGCGAAGTGGAAGGGGACTGTGAGATCGACAGCACGCTGATGCTCGCGAAGAGCGGGCTCTGGAAGGGTACGATACAGGCGGCAAATGTCATCGTTTCCGGCCATGTCGAGGGCGACATCATCGCCTCCGGTCGCGTCGAGATTACGGATACCGCGAGAATCACCGGGACGGTATCGGCCAACGCCATTGCGGTGGCCGAGGGCGCCGTTGTCGAAGGCGTGATGAAGACCACCAGCCAGCCGGAGCCGACCGGGTTCATCGAGAAGCGCCAACCCGACGCCTGATTCGGCTGACCGGGCCATTTGTTTCTTGTGAAATCTTTTGCGCCGCAAAAGGCGGCGCAACTATTGCACGAGTGCTAAACTCTCTGCAAAAGAACAAATCACCGTGCTCGGCCCCTGTCGGCCGCTACGCTCGGCGCCCTTATTCGCAAGAAAGCAAGGCGATGATCGACTGTAATTCGTTCCGGAAGACTGTGCTGGCACAGGCCGTTCCACGGCTGGCGTGGGGCATCGCCGTACTGCTGTTGCCGTTTGTCGCCGCGGCACAGGCAACGGAAAACAGCATGACGATGAGCTTCGTATGGGTCGAGGTATTCTCCGCCCTGGTATTGCTGTTGTCGGGCATAGCGATCTGGATCATCGCACACAACCAGACGAAACGAATCCGGGAACTGAAACGCGAAGCCGAGAAGCTCCGCAACGCCGACTTCGGCGAGCCGCTGCGCGTCCAGCCGGGCGAACTCGGTGAACTCGCCGCCGTGTTCAACGACATGCGAGACAAGCTCAAGGCGACGACGATTTCACGCGATTACGTCGACAGCATCCTCTGCAGCATGAACGATGCCCTCATCGTCACGGCAAGCGACGGCACGATCAAGCGTGTCAACAAGGCAACCTCGCACCTCCTCGGCTACCAGGAACGAGAACTCCTGGGCAAGTCCATAGACGAGATCGTGAACACGGCAAGGAGCGAATCGCTCGTCGGGCAAAAGCCTTCTGGCCTGCCTCGCGAGGCTTTCTTCGAAAGCAAGCTCGGCGAGTCCATTCCGGTTTCCTACACCTGCTCCTTCCTGGGGGGCAAGGAGGCCGAGTCCGGCGACCGGATCTATGGGGCACAGAACATAACGGAGCGACGGCGCGCAGAGAAACGCATCCGTTACCTCGCGCGAATCGACGCGTTGACCAAGATACCGAACCGAATGCAGTTCCAGCATCTTCTGCAGCGGTGTATTGCCCGGGCGCGCAGGAGCGGTAAACCTCTCTGCCTGTTCTATATCGACATCGACGCGTTCAAGGAAATCAACGACACGTTCGGGCACCTCGCCGGCGACACCACGCTGGAGACCGTGGCGGAGCGCCTGAGCGCGGCGCTGCCCGATGACTCCATTATAGGCAGGCTGGCTGGCGACGAATTTGCCGTTATCCTGGACGGGCTCGGCCCGGACGACAGTGGCAGGCCGCGGACCGACGGCCTCGCGCAGCTTTTGCTGGACAGGCTTGCAGATCCTTTCTTCGTTCAGGGGCACGAGGTTTTCATGACCGCGAGCCTGGGCATTGCTTACTATCCGAAGGACGCGCCGAACGTCATTGATCTGATTCGCAACGCCGACGCAGCTCTCTATCATGCCAAGAAGTCCGGCGGCAATGTGTACTCCTACTACGAACCGACGATGAACGAAGCAGCCGTCGAACGCCTGATGACCAAGAGCCGGCTGAAGCGCTCGTTCGAGCGCGATGAACTGCTGGTCCATTACCAGCCCAAATACAACCTGGAAACCGGCGAGGTATTTGGCGCCGAAGCGCTGGTGCGATGGGAGTTGCCCGAGAGGGGCATGATCCTGCCGTCCGATTTCATCCCGATCGCTGAAGAGACGAATCTCATCATCGAGATCGGGGAATGGGTACTGGATAAGGTATGCGAGGACTTCCGCTACTGGCAGCGATCAGTATCTTCGCCCGGTCGCGTTTCGGTCAACCTGTCGCTGAAACAGTTGCGGCAGCCGAACTTCACGCGTCGAATCAGCTCGATTCTGCGCAGCTACGAAGTTTCGCCCACTTCGCTTGAGCTGGAGATAACGGAAACGACGCTCATGGAGAATCCCGAGCGTACGATAAAGCTACTCGACCAGCTGTATGCTCTCGGCCTGCACCTTGCGATCGACGATTTCGGCACCGGTTATTCCTCGCTGAGTGCGTTGCAGCAGTTTCCGATAAGCACGCTCAAGATCGACAAATCATTCGTGCGTCACATCTCCACGAATCCCGACGATGCGACGATCGTGAGCACGATCGTCCAGATGGGGCGCAACCTGGAGATGGACGTCGTCGCCGAGGGCGTTGAGAGCGAGGATCAGCTCGCCTTCCTGCAGAAACTCGGCTGCACCTACGTTCAGGGCCTGTTGTTCGGCGATCCCATGAGCTCAGACAGCTACCTCGAGCTTCTTCTCGCACAGGCCGAAGGCACTGACAGCCACCGCGCACTTTTTGCCTGACAGAGCAACGCTTTCACTGCCCTCGGACATCATGCTTAAATACGCTATCCGATCAACGGGGCACAGCGCACAGTACCAGAACCCCTGAACGCCGGAAGTGACCTGATGAAGAACCTGACAAGCACCGTAATCGCAGCCGTCCTCCTAGCCACGCCGGTAGCCGGATTCGCGTGCGAATACCCTGAACGGCCGGCGCTTCCCGAAGGAAGTACGGCAACCAAACCAGAGATGATCGCCGCACAGACCGCCGTCAAGGCGTTTCTCTCATCGATAGATGCGTATCTCGACTGCATCGAGCAGGAAGAGAAAGACGCCATTGCCGCCATGGAAAACCCGGACGAAGAAACCATCAAGCGCCGCGACGAGTTACTGTCAAAGCGTTTCGATGCGGCAAATGAAGAAAAATTCCTGTTTGGTGAGCAATGGAACCAGCAAGTCCGCGCCTATAACGCCCAGAAAGCCGAGCAATAACCGGCGCAGGGCCTACCAACGATATTTTCGGAAGTTCTGCGGATTGGCCCAGTCCGATGGATTGTTCCAATCGCGCGGCTGGTTGAAGACGTCCGGATCGAATAGATAACAGCTCCCTTCGATCGACGGGAGCTGCGCCGCCAGGAAACCCAGTGATCGAAGCTCGTCAGGCTTCCATCCCCCGCCGGTATCCACAAGCAGGACCTTATCGCAGTGCACATCCCGAAGACGCGACAGGAGCTGCTCC
The DNA here is from genome assembly GCA_041601995.1 of Woeseiaceae bacterium. Classification (GTDB taxonomy): domain Bacteria; phylum Pseudomonadota; class Gammaproteobacteria; order Steroidobacterales; family Woeseiaceae; genus UBA1847. The sequence continues at coordinate 56,620 of JBFIHC010000001.1, forward strand.
GCGCTGCTGCGAGACATGAATTCGAGGGGCGCAACGACAATACCGAGCTCCACCTTCAACGATTGCGGCAGCTCATCCGCGCCGGACAGCGATTCGTAAGTCTGCTCGATGCCGACTCCCGGCACCTCCGAATCGGTCATGCCGACGACCACCAGGCTCGGGTTACGCTCGCCAAACCCGAGGTCTTCGAGTATTGACGCGATGCGCGGTATCTGCCGGATCATGCGTCAGAGCTTATTGATCTCGTCACGAAGATCAAACTTGTTTTCCGTAACGATCCTCTCCAACACCCTGATCCGTTCTTCCAGCGCATCGAGCTGCGCCTGTGTCTCCTCCGCCTGTGCGCTCCTGTTTTCTTTTCGGTGGCGCAGCTTGAGGTACTGCTGCACCGTGTTCGCGGCGAGCACGATCGCAACGATACAGACCACATAAAACATCGTGTTCATCAACACATCCCCTGGTTGCCGCCCGATCAGTCCTTCAGCCTGTCAAATTCACGGTCCAGCTGGTAACGCGACGACGTCACGTACTTCTCGAGGCGCGCAAGACGCCGATCCAGCGATTTGAACCGGCTGCGTACATCGCTCATGGTCTGCGAGGGCGAGGAGCGTACCGCCCTGTGGAACTCCGGGTCGACGGGCCGCGAATAATCACGCCTGGAGGCGCTGGGAATCAGGATTACGAGCGCCAGGTAGCCGATTATCGTTACCGGCATGGTAAAAAAGGCAATGACCGCCAGTAATCGCGTTGCCCCCAAATTGAAACCGAAGTAATCGGCGATACCCGCGCAGACGCCGCCAAGCATCGCCTTGTCGGCATTACGGTAGAAACGTCGCTCCGACATGGAAGTCTCGCTGCTCATTCTTCCCTCCATTGCCGCCTGCGTTCACGGCGCCAGAATTCATACTCCGAACGCAAACCGGAATAGATCAGCGGTTTTTCCTTTATCAAAAGGGCCGCTGCAATATAGACGACCACGGTCAACCAGAAGAATACGAGCAGGCTGATCACCGCCAGGACCCGTACCGCCCCGACCTGCAAATTGAAACGATCGGCCAGTCCTGCGCAAACGCCGAATATCCAGCCGTTCTCCCGATCGCGGTAGAAACCTCGGAATGGACCGTAGTCGATATTCCAGGTGCCTTGCGTCATTTATTGTCTCCTGTGTGTCGTTGAATCATCGTCGTCCAGAATCCGCTCCAGGGTCTCTATGCGCTCCTCGAGGCGCTGCGACAGCGTCCACAGCTCCTCCAGCATCCGCTCGTCATCGCCCGAGATCTCACGTGTCTGCTTCCACTTCGTGATGAAATAGAAAATGACGATAATCGGCGCAAGGACCGTCAGGAACAGGATGACTGCGAGAGTCATGAGTGCATACATGCTCGCTTACTCCGCATCCGGGGCTGACCGTGATTCACCCTGTACGCGGCGTTTCAGTGCATCGAGCTCCTTCTGTACGGACTCTTCCGCTTCCAGGCTTGCGAATTCGTGGTTCAGGTCCTTGGGCAGGCCAAGATCGTAGGCCTCGATACGTCCCTCGACGTCATCGATGCGTCGCGTGTATTGCTCGAAGCGAACCATTGCATCGTCGATTTTGTAGTCGTGGATCTTTTTGCGGGCCGCGAGCCGGCTGTTGGCCGGTTTGTGTCTTGCGAGCAGCGCTTTCTGACGCGCCTTGGCATCCTGCAGCTTCGCTTCCAGGCGCGCGATGTCATCGTTCAGTTTGGCGAGCCCGTCGTCCACGGCCGCGTAATCCGATTTGACGGCATCGGCAGCCGCCTGCACGCGCGATTTTTCAACCAGCGCCGCCTTGGCCAGGTCCTCCCGTCCTTTGCGCAGCGCCAGCTCGGCTTTTTCGTCCCAATCCTCAATCTCGGACTCGAGGGACTCGAGCTTGCGATTCAGGTCCTTCTTGTCGGCGATCGACCGCGCAGCCGCGGAGCGCACCTCGACGAGCGTGTCCTCCATTTCCTGGATCATCAGCCGGACGATCTTTTCGGGATCCTCTGCCTTGTCCAGGATCGCGTTGATATTGGAGTTCACGATGTCGCTGAATCTCGTGAAAATACCCATGATGTGTCCTCTTGATGGCATGAATGTCACCAACATTCTTGCAGAAACCGTGCCAACCGCCCCGATCTTCATTAATCATAGATGTTTCAGTTGATTAGCTTCGCTCGGCCGTGCTCGATCAGCACCCCTAGATTGGTGCAATACACCAGCTATTGGCGTTTTCCGCCAATCTATGGCTGAATACGCCAATGGCCGCCGAACGACCCTCACAACCCATCATCGGCGAGGCACCCGTGTTCCTGGAGATGATGGAACACGTGTCCCGGGCCGCTCCGCTGTCGAAGCCGGTCCTCGTGGTCGGCGAGCGCGGCACCGGCAAGGAGCTGGTTGCCTCGCGGCTGCACTACCTGTCCGATCGATGGGAATCGAGCGTCGTAAAGGTCAACTGTGCTGCGCTGACGGAGACTATCCTCGAATCCGAGCTGTTCGGCCACGAGGCCGGCGCGTTCACCGGCGCGGTCAAGGCCCACGTCGGACACTTCGAGCGCGCTGACGGCGGCACGCTGATCCTTGACGAACTCGCCACGATCTCGCTCCGCATGCAGGAAAAGATCCTGCGCGTGATCGAGTACGGAGAGATCCAGCGCGTTGGCGGCAGCGAAACGTTGCAGGTCGACGTGAGGATCGTCGGATCGACAAATGCGGATCTGCGGCAACTGGCCGCGGAAGGCAGGTTCCGGCGCGACCTCCTGGACAGGCTTGCATTCGACGTGATTACCGTACCGCCGCTGCGCGAGCGCCTCGAGGACATCCTGCCGCTCGCTTACGCATTTGCGATCAACATGGCGAGCGAGTTGAAGCGCGAGCTTTTCGCCGGCTTCGGCTCCCGCGCATCGTCTTCTTTACTGCGGCACGATTGGCCCGGCAACGTCCGGGAGCTGAAGAACACGGTCGAACGATCCGTTTACCGGGAATCCGATGCGTCGAAACTCATTACGAAGATCGCTTTCGATCCGTTCGATTCGCCGTTCCAGCTGCAATCACCCGCACCGAAAGCGTCGACTGTGCGGGAAAAGCGTCCGCCGCTCTTGCCCATGCATCTGACGGAACGCCTCGAGGAAACAGAAAAAGAGTTCCTGCGCGCCGCGCTGGAGAAGGCCCGCTTCAACCAGACAATGGCCGCAGAATTACTCGACCTGAGCTATCACCAGTTCCGCGGCAAGCTGCGCAAGTACGGGATCAGCAGCCAGCCACGATAATCAGGAGTCGTCGCGATAGCGGCGCACGTAGATTGCGGCTGTCGCGAATAACCCGCAGACGACCACGCCCACCCATACGGAGGGGCTCAGCAGGAATTTGCCGATGTCGATATGCGCGAGCAGGCTGACTGCTTCCTTGTTTACCTGCATGCGATCTTCATCAAAGAAATGCTCGATGTCCATTTCCCTGAACAGGGGGATCATCTCGCCGCGTCCGAATACGGCGCTCGCAAATATCTTCGATCTGAAGAATATCCACTCGACGATCGGAACGATGATGAGCGGCATGAACGCCATGAGCAACGGTGATCGCTTCGTAAACGCCGACACGAACAGGAACCAGCCGATGAAGGGCGACATCCATATTGCGCTTGCCACGGTGACTACCAGTGCTGCCACCCAGTTATCGAACAGCGATACAGAACCCCAGACGAGATGCGCCGCATTTCCACCTTTGACCATCACCCACCCGGTGGTTATCACGAGGTTGACGAGATGTGTTGCGATGATTGCCGCGACGGTAAAGAGTGGCAGCACGAAGACCGCAGTCAGTAATTTCGAAATGACGGTCTCGGCGTCTGTAATCGGCAGCGAACGCCAGAACAGGATGCTCTTGTCCTTGCGCTCGGCATACAGTGAATCGAGGCTGTAAAACGTGGTGAGAATTGCGAGGGCAAACAGGAAGACCCACGAGGTGCCCAGGAAGAACACCGTCAGCGCCGCTTGCCGCTCGGCGTCGCCGGCGATATTCGCGGCACCGAACAACGCGATGTTGACCTCCTTGTCAAACGCGGAGACCGTTACCATCCCCGCCAGCGAGACCAGCGACACGACCACTGCGATCGCGATCGGCGTTACGTAGATCGAGCGATGTTCCCAGATTTCGCGCTTTATCAATGCCAGCTGATGACCAATCATGCCGCGGCTCCCTTCACCTTGGCGACAAACAGGTCGGCAACCGACGGCGTATGCAATTCACCCAGTTGCTCGAGTCGCGCACGGTCGGGCTTCTCGAACAACATGACCTTCTTGCCGAAGACGTCGCGCTCCGCGATCGGGCCAATTGCGCGCGCCCGGTCGGCTTTTTCGCCCGATGCCAGGAGCTCCACGTAGTCTTCGCCCAGGGAGTCCATCGAAGCATCGAGGATTATACGGCCCTCGTTGATAAACATGATGTCGGTCAGGATGTTCTCGATCTCCTCCACCTGGTGCGTGGTTACCAGGATGGTCCGCTCCTCGTCGAAATAGTCCGACAGCAGGTTCGCGTAGAATTCCTTGCGGAAGATGATGTCGAGGCCGAGCGTCGGCTCATCCAGCACCAGCAAGCGGGCGTCGATGGCTGCGATGATCGCGAGATGCAACTGCGCGACCATACCCTTCGAAAGCTCGCGAACCCTGGCATCCCTGCGGCTATCCACCTTGGTCTTCGCGAGCAGCAACTCGGCCTTGTCACGAGAGAAATTCGGATGCGTCGTTTCGACGAAGTCGAGTAGCTGGCAGACGCGGATCCAGCGCGGCAGGACCGCAACGTCCGCAATAAAGCAGATGTTCTGCATGAGTTCCTTGCGTCGCCGGAACGGATCCAGGCCAAGAACGGAAAGCTCGCCCTCGCATTCGGTGAGCCCGAGCACGGCCTTGAGCAAGGTCGTTTTGCCAGCACCATTCGGACCGATAAGGCCCACGATCTTGCCCTTTTCGATGTCGAAGCTGACGTTATCGACGGCACAGACCTTGCCGAAGTGCTTCGAGACACCGCGAGCGCTCATCAGGCTATTCATCGCTGTTTCCATCGTCAGCGGACTCGGCCGACTTGGACAGGAGCTCCGTTGCATCGAGTCCGAGTCTGTCTATGGTCTCCAGAACTTTGGGCCACTCCTTTTCGACGAAACGCCGGCGCTCGTCCTTCAGCAGCTGCTTGCGCGCACCGTCGGTAACGAACATCCCGCGCCCGCGTTTTTTCTCCACGAGCCCTTCGTCGACGAGTTCCTGGTAGCCCTTGAGTACGGTGAGCGGATTGAGCCGGTATTCGGCGGCTACGTTGCGGACCGAAGGCAGGGCGTCACCATCGCCGAGTACGCCCTCCAATATCATCTCCACCACGCGATCGCGCAGCTGGCGATAGATCGGCAGGTCTTCACTCCACTTCGGATCCATCGATCCCTCGCTATGTGCCGGCCGCTCGACAGGTCAACACGCCTGCGTCCGCCCGAGCGTAAAAAAGTGCCGGCCCGCAGCCGCAGGCCGGCACAACAACTCCGTCGCTACCTTACTCGCCTTGGTGACGGAAAATGAACCTATTGAAAGAATCACGGTACTAGTCGTCGCCCGGCACGCGCACCGCCTGATAAGGCACCCGGTCGGAGCCCTCGTCGGCACCGCCCGGCACCGGCGTGGCCGGTCCTGCGATCAGGGCGATCGTCATCAGCAACATGATCGTGATGCTCACGATTTCGTTCAGATATTGGGCCACCTGTTTTTTCACCGCCGGTCTCCGCAGTCGTTGCTTACTGAGCTAGTGTTATAGTTGACTATAACACCATTCCGACAATTTGCAAGCCCCGCAGCCGCAAAACCAACCCCGTCGCCGGCCAACGGTCGTTTACGACACTGTATGGCAGCGGAAAGTATTTCAAAACGACAACGGGCCAGGTCCCCGCCGCGGCCAGCGCCGCCCGCGCTTTCGCAAACGCCGAGCCTCGCCTATGCTGCGCGCATGGAGCACAGACCTGAAGACAGTGCCCTCATGTTGCGCTACCGCGATGGTGACGTGGCCGCTTTCGAGGTCCTGTACCACCGCCACAAGGACCCGCTGTTCCGCTACCTGCTCAGGCTCTGCCGGCATCGCGCGGCGGCGGAAGACGTGTTCCAGGAAGTCTGGGGCAAGATCATCAAGTCGCGCGACAATTACCGGCCCACGGCGAAATTCACCACCTTCCTGTATCACGTCGCGCGCAACTGCTTTATTGATCACATCCGCCGCAACAAGCGCCACGGCGTTACGGCGGATATCGAGCCCGACTCGCAGCCCCACGGCGCGGACTGCCCCGAAACGCTGGTCGAGAAGAGCCTCGCACGGCGCCGGCTGGACACCGCGCTCAGATCGCTGCCGGAGGAACAGCGCGACGTATTCCTGCTGCACGAAGAGGCGGGGCTCAGCCTGGACGACATCGCCACGATCACGGACTGCAAGCGGGAAACGGCCAAGAGCAGGCTGCGTTACGCAGTCGGGAAACTGCGTGCGGCACTTGACGACACACCGGAGACAGCATGAGCGACAAGCGCAAGAACAGCGACGAAACGGTCGACCCGCGCGTCTCGGCGGCCTATCGGGATCTGGCCGATGAACGAACGCCCGGGCACCTCGACCACGTCATCCTGAACGCCGCACGCGGCGCCGCGACACCGAAATGGAACCGCGCTGTTGCCTGGCTGCGCCCCGCCGCGTGGGTCGCCACGATCGGCGTATGCCTCGCCATCGTGATCGAGATCGCGCTGCTGCCCCAACAGGAGCCGGACGGACTCGTGCCTGTTGCCGAGGACGCGTTGCCGGCCACCGCGACGAAGCGCCTCGAGACGGCCACCCCGCAGGCTGCTGAGCCTGCGGCGGCGCGACCCGCGCAAAAACTCTCCCGCGGCAAGCTCGAGGAAAGGCAGGAGCGCGCCGACGAAGCCGAGGCATCGAACCGAATGCGGGATCCGGATGCACAAGGGACCGTCGTCAAAGACGATACGGCTTCCTTGCGGCTGCAGAGCGCCCCGGCTCCGGCCAGTGCTCGGGAGCTTGCGACAGAGCGTTATTGCGACGAATCGCAGACCGTCGATCCGCACACCTGGCTGGCGTGCATACTCGAACTCGAGCGCCAGGGGCTGCTCGACGCGGCCCGCCTGGAACGGGACCTGCTGACGCAGGCGTTTCCGCCCCCGGAGCTGCCCTGATTTCGGTTCTTCCCGATGTTCCGGGCTGAGGGCGATGCTAGAATCGCCGGCCCCGGTTATTGCAAAGTCGTGCTGCAGGCTGGCCGGGGGACGGCAGCACCCATTCAGACCGGCAAACAGGGAAAAACACCATGAAATCACCCGTTCGCGTAACGATCACCGGGGCTGCCGGACAGATCGGCTATCAACTCGCCTTTCGGATTGCCTCCGGGCAGATGCTCGGCAGCGACCAGCCCGTCGTGTTGCAGCTACTCGAGATTCCGCAAGCCCTGGATGCCCTGAAGGGCGTGGTCATGGAACTCGACGATTGCGCATTCAGGACGCTCGCGGGCGTCGTGGCTACCGACGATCCGAACGTCGCCTTCAAGGACAGTGATTACGCGTTGCTCGTGGGCGCCCGGCCGCGCGGCCCGGGGATGGAGCGCAAGGACCTGCTGGAAGCAAACGCTGCGATCTTCTCGGTGCAGGGAAAGGCTATCAACGATCACGCAAGCCGCGACATTCGCGTGCTTGTTGTCGGCAACCCCGCCAACACCAATGCGCTGATCACGAGCAGCAATGCCCCCGATATCGATCCCGCCAACATTACCGCCATGACCCGGCTGGACCACAACCGCGCCATCGCGCAACTGGCGCAGAAGACGGACAGCCACGTCAGCGAAGTGAAGCAGATGATTATCTGGGGCAACCACTCGGCGACACAGTACCCTGACGTCAACCACGCGAGCGTTGCCGGCAAGCCGGCCAGGGATCTGGTCGACGAGGCCTGGCTGACGGGCGACTTCATCCCCGTGGTCCAGCAGCGTGGCGCGGCAATCATCAAGGCGCGCGGCGCGTCGTCAGCGGCATCGGCGGCATCGGCGGCCATCGATCACATGCATGACTGGGTGCTCGGCACCGATGGCGACGACTGGGTCAGCATGGCAATCCCCGCGGACGGCAGTTACGGCATCGGGCCGGGCGTGATCTATTCGTACCCGGTCCGTTGCAGCGGCGGCACGTACGAGATCGTGCAGAACCTCGATATTGACGCATTCAGCCGCTCGCGCATGGATGCCACCGACGCAGAGTTGCGGGAGGAGCGGGCCGCGATTGAGGCTCTGCTGTGACGTGACACACTCGATGGCGCGGCTCGCGCGACGATGTTAGTGTCTGTTTCAAGAGCAATTTCCTGAATCGGGAGTTTTTCGCGTGTCCAGTTTTATCGTGAGCCTTTTCTGGTTTCTGCTGTTCGCAGGCGGCGGCATCTATCTCGCCTATCAGCGGATCGACTTGCGCACTTCGACGATCGCTGCAGGACTCGCGGTCCTCGCATACACGATCTTCGGCGAAGGCGCTTTCCTTTGGAAGCTGGTTTTGTGGGCAGCGTTCGGCGCCATGATCGTGCCCAACCTGATCGAGTTCCGCCGTGAGAAAATCACCAAACCGCTGCTCGACGTCTATCGCAAGATGTTGCCGTCGATGTCCGACACGGAGCGCGAGGCACTCGAAGCCGGCAACGTCTGGTGGGAAGGCGAGCTGTTTTCCGGCATGCCGAAGTGGGACCGCCTGATGTCCTACCCGGCGCCGAAGCTCTCCGAGGAAGAACAGGCATTCCTCGACGGCCCCTGCGAGGAGCTTTGCCGGATGATCGACGACTGGGAGATCTGCCACGAGCGTGCGGATATGCCCAGGGAGGTCTGGGATTACATCATCGAGCAGAAGTTCTTCGCGATGATCATCCCCAAGCAGTACGGCGGACTGGAGTTCTCCGCCTATGCGAACGCCTGCGTCATCATGAAGCTCGCGAGCCGCAGCGCGACCGCCTCCTCGACGATTGGCGTGCCGAATTCCCTGGGCCCCGCCGAACTGCTGCTTTACTACGGCACCGAGGAACAAAAGAACCGCTACCTGCCCGGTCTCGCTGCCGGCACGGAAATCCCGTGTTTCGCGCTGACTTCCCCGCAAGCCGGGTCCGATGCCGCGTCGATCATCGACAGCGGCGTGGTGTGCAGGGGCGAGTGGGAAGGCGAGACCATCGTCGGCATCCGCCTGAACTGGGACAAGCGCTACATCACGCTTGCGCCCATCGCCACGGTGCTGGGACTGGCTTTCAAGCTCTATGATCCGGATCACCTGATCGGCGACAAGGATGAATACGGCATCACGGCGGCCCTCATCCCGGCCGACACGCCCGGCGTGACCGTCGGACGCCGGCATCACCCGCTGACGATCGGTTTTCAGAATGGCCCGACATCCGGTAAGGATGTCTTCGTGCCGCTCGACTGCATCATCGGCGGCCAGGAAATGGCGGGCAAGGGCTGGAAGATGCTGGTCGAGCTGTTGTCCGTCGGCCGGGCGATCACGTTGCCGTCGACCGCGGCAGGTGGCGGCCAGGCAGCCAGCTATGCGACCGGTGCCTACGCCATCATTCGCAAGCAGTTCAATACGTCGATCGCCAATTTCGAAGGCGTCGGCGAGGCGCTGACCCGCATCGCCGGCTACAGCTACATCATGAATTCCGCCGTCTCCGTCACGTCCGGTGCGATCGACCAGGGCGAGAAGCCGGCGGTGCCTTCCGCGATATTGAAGTATCACTGCACCGAGCTGGGCCGCAAGGTCAGCAATGACGCGATGGACGTGCACGGCGGCAAGGCTGTTTGCCTGGGACCGAACAATTACCTCGGTCGCGGCTTCATGGCCGCCCCGATCGCGATCACGGTCGAGGGCGCCAACATCCTCACGCGCAGCCTCATCATCTACGGGCAGGGGGCGATACGCTGTCATCCGTTCGTGCTGCGTGAGCTCGCTGCGGCCGGCGACGAGGACATCGACCGTGGCCTGATCGAATTCGACGACGCTCTCTTCGGCCACATCGGTTACGCGATCAGCAATATCGCACGCTCCTTCTTCCTTGCCCTGACGCACGCGAAATTCAGCAACGTGCCGCTCAATACGCCGACGCGCCGCTACTACCAGAATATCAACCGTTACAGCGCCGCGTTCGCGCTCGCGTCGGACTTCGCGATGCTCACGCTCGGCGGAGACCTCAAAAAGCGCGAACTGCTGTCGGCGCGGCTCGGTGACGTGCTCAGCTCCATCTACCTCGCGTCCTGCGTTCTGAAGCATTTCGAGAACCAGGGTCGTCGGGCAACGGACCTGCCCCTCGTCGAATGGTCCGTGCGTACGCTCATGTACCAGGCCCAGGAAGCGCTGCACTCGTTTCTCAGGAACCTGCCGAACCGCTGGGTAGCGACATTCCTGCGGATCTTCATCTTCCCGCGCGGCCGCACCTACTCCGCGCCGTCCGACGATCTCGTCCACAAGGTGGTCGAGCTGGTAACGGCGCCCGGTGAAGCGCGCGAGCGGCTCAGCGAACAGGCGTACACGACCATCGAGCCCGGCAACCCCATCGGGCTGCTGGAGGAGGCTCTGCGGCTGAGCATCGAGCTCGCCCCGCTGGAGCGCAGGCTGCGGCAGGCCCACAAGGAGGGGCTCGTCCGTGCCGAGTACCTCGGGCTGCAGATCGAAGAGGCGGCAAACGCGGAGGTCATCAACAAGGACGAGGCCGCGCAGCTGCGCGATTACCATGACAAGGTGTTTGCGTTGCTCGCCGTCGACGACTTCGCGCCGGAGGACCTGCGGCGCACAGCCGACAGGCAGGCGGAACAGGCGCCCAGCAAGCCGGCCAAGAAAGCCGCCAAGCGCAAGCAGTCGCCGCGAAAAAAGGTTGCCCGGAAGAAAAAGGTCGATCGCAAGAAAGATAGCGAAACCGAATAGGGACCGATGACAGTTCGCTCCGGGCCCATCTATGAAAGCCGCGTTTTCGTAGAGCCGGAAGCCGTCCGCAACTACGACGCCTGGTTCGAAGACCGGGTGCTGCAAGCCGGGCATGATGCCGGCGTCGTCGATATCGTCTGCTTCAGCATCGGGTCGGATGACCGGGGTCGTGCAGGCAGGGTCTGCCAGTTCACGCTCGAGGACGACGCAGCCCTGGAACGATTCGTCGACAAAGGCGCGACGGACATCGAAGCCGAGGCACTCGAGCGTTTTGGCGAACGGATATCGTGGCAGGAGCGGATCCTGCGTGAAGACCGCTTTCGCGAATTGCCGGCCGGAGAAATGCCGGAATGCCTGAACTGCGGCGCCCATCTCCGGGGTCAGTACTGCGGCAATTGCGGCCAGCGAGGGAGCAGCCGGCTCATCAGCCTGTGGGAACTGATCCGCGACGCATTCGGCGACCTGTTCGAACTCGACTCGCGCCTGTGGCGGACCGTGGTGCCTTTGACTATCCGGCCGGGCCGGCTGACCCATGATTACCTGCAGGGCAGGCGCGCGCGCTACATGCCGCCGTTCCGTATGTATCTTGTCCTCAGCCTGCTGTTCTTCCTGGTTGCCTTCTTCGACCCCCGCGAGTCCTTCGGCATCTTCTTTGAGCCCCAGACCCAGGAAGTGGAAGACGCCGAACGGCAACGCGAGGCAGACGAGATTGGTCAGGAAGTCCGCAGGGACCTTGCGGAACAAGGGATCATCGTCGGCGCGGGCGAAGCGGCGGTTCCAGCGGGTGAGGAATCCGAGCCGGGGCTGAATATACGCATCAACGGTGACGGTCCGGCGGAGGCGGATTGCCAGGTCGACGAATTCACTATCGATGGCCCCGAGTGGCTGAAGCGGCGGCTGACACCCGAGCGCCTCGTACACATCTGCGAGGAGGTGAAGAAGGACAACGGCCGCCAGTTCCTGAGTAATCTTTACGACAATCTGCCGCTGGCGCTGATCGTATTGCTGCCGATCATGGCGTTCGTGCTCAAGGTGCTGTACCCGCTGTCACGCCGGTATTACGTCGAGCACCTGTTGTTCTTCGTGCACTTCCATGCCTTCGCGTTCCTGATCCTGACCCTGCAGATCCTGCTGAGCCGGGTCAATTCCATGCTGCCGGTCCCTGAAGCGATCGGCATACTGGTCATCGTCGCCGCTTCCTTTTACGTACCGGTGTACCTTTTTATCGCGATGCGCCGCGTGTACGGGCAGGGTCGCCTGATCACGGCGGCCAAATACGCCGTTCTGACGCTGGCCTACCTGACGGGTCTCACCGTTACGATGCTCGGCGCCGTCACGATGGCGGCGTTTTCCGTGTGAGATTGCGGCTGGACGACGCGAGGGAAACACCTATTATTATGGCAACAGGGGAAGCAAGAAGAACAAATCCCGCCGACCGGCGGCGGTTCCGAAAAATATTTAGTTGAGCAGCAGGGCCGGGAACACTAAAATTCCCGGGCTAGCCAAAGTCCAACCTATGAATCAGCCCACCAAGAAACCCATCGGAATATCGGGCCTTGCCGCCTACGTGCCGCCCTATCGCGTGTGGCTCGAGGACTGGTGCGAGTGGACCGGCGGGCACTGGCCCAAGCTGCGCGAAGTCGTGGGGCGCAGTTTCCGCATGCGCGGGCCCAACCACAGCGTCTATACCATGGCGGCGACAGCCGTCATGCGCCTGATCGAGCAATACGAGGTGGACCCGACGCGCGTCAAGTTCCTGGGGCTTGGCACCGAATCGAGCACCGACAACTCGGCCGGCTCGATCATTATAAAAGGCATGGTCGACAGGGCTCTGGAGGCTCGCGGCCTGCCGCCGATCTCGCGCAGCTGCGAGGTGCCCGAGTTCAAGCATGCCTGCCTGGGCGGCGTTTACGGCATGAAGGGCGCGATCCGGCACCTCGCACTCGATGGCGCCGGCGGCCAGGCAATCGTGGTCTGCGCGGATATCGCCGAATACGCCCGCGGCTCCAGCGGCGAACCCACCCAGGGCGCAGGCGCGGTGGCGATGCTGCTGGAGGAAGACCCGAAGCTCGCGGTCGTCGATCTCGTCGGCTCCGGCTCCGCGTCCGATTACCGCATCATGGACTTCCGCAAGCCGATGGTGCGCTTCTGCGGCCAGGACCGTTCCGAGTCGCACCATATCCAGGACTTTCCGGTCTTCAACGGCAAATACTCGACGACCTGCTACGTCGACGAGACGCTGCATGCGCTGGCCGACATGTACGAGAAGCGCCGGCTGAGCCCCGGCAAATACCTGCGTTCACTGCGCACCGTGTTCATGCACCGGCCCTATCGCCGCATGCCCGAGACCGGGTGGGCGATTTCCTACCTGTTCGCCCTCGGCCACGGCGGCGCCGACGACCACGCCGAACTCGCTTCCTATTGCGATGGAGCCGGCGTTGATCCACAGGCCGTACTGGACGAAATGCACGCCAGCCCGCGTGTCGCGAAGCTCGCTCATCCGGAGCGCCTGCAGTACGAAGCCTACCCCCTGACGATGGCCGTCCTGCGCGCGTTCCGTGCCTCGGAGAGTTACAGCCGGGAGATCCTCGACAAGCTCGCGCTGGGCAGCAAGATGATGCGCGACCTGGGCAACCTCTACACCGCCGCCCTGCCCGCATGGATGGCAGCGGGATTCGAGCAGGCGCTGGCGGAAGATCTCCTCAGTGCGGGTGAAGAAGTGCTGACGCTCGGCTACGGCAGTGGCGATGCCGCCGAAGTCATTCCGTTTTTCATGGCCGATGGCTGGCGCGAGGCTACCGCGGCAATACGCTTCGGCGATGCCATGCAGCATGCCGTCGACATCACGTTCGAGCAGTACGAGGCCCTGCACGCCGGGCGCCGCGCTCCCGGTCTCGATTACCTGCCTGTCAACGAGTTTGTTATCGATCGCGTCGGTCGCTCGGACGACCGTCACTTCAGTGATCTCGGGATCGAGTATTACAAGTACGTCGGTTGATTGAAGACGGACCGGGATTTCACCGCGGCGGATATTCCGCGCACGTATAAGCATCGAGCAGGCCCGCATGCTCGCTGCGCAGGGCATCCCATTCCAGTTTGAACCAGGGCGTGAATCGCTCGGGATCCTGCGCCAGTTCCGCATCCAGCCTCTCGGCACTCACGAAGCGAATCGCCGCAATCTCCTCCGCATTCGGCCGCACATCGTCACCAATGCGGCCCAGAAAAACGTGGCAAAGCTCATGCTCTGAGCCGAGGTCCTTGTATGAGGCCTGGTAGCGGAATCTGTAAACGAACCGGAGATCGGCCGCGAGATTCAGCTCCTCGTCGAGGCGACGCGCGGTTGCGATGGCCATCGATTCGCCCTGCCGCGGATGGCTGCAGCAACTGTTCGACCAGAAACCCGGCCACAGGCGCTTCGAGGACGCTCGCTGCTGCAACAGCAGTTCGCCCGAAGTGTTGAACAGGAACGCCGAGAACGCTCGGTGCAGGACGCCGTCACCATCGTGGCATGCGGCTTTCGACAGCTGGCCCTGCTCCCTGTCGTTCTCGTCGACCAGTATCAGTCTTTCGTCATCCGACGAAACCACACGGTTTACGTTTTCCAATGAATTTCCCTGCTGCAGTTGAGATCGATCGTGGAATAGCCGGCAGAACGCAACGCCGTGACAACCTCTTTCACGCTACCCGGGCAGACCGCGACGATCGATCCACCGCCGCCCGCCCCTGTCAGCTTCGCTCCCGCCGCACCCGCCCTGCGCGCGATATCGACCATACGTTCCAGCTCCGGCGTCGACACGCCGAGCGCGTTGAGCAATCCCTGGCAGATGTTCATGAGTTTTCCGAGTTCGTCGTAGTCGCCCGCGACCAGCGCCTTCGCCCCGGCGACGCTCAACGCATCGATCTGGTCGAAGATCGCGTCGAACGCAGCGGGCTGCGCGTCGTGGCGTTTGCGAACGCCGGCAACCTGCTCGTGGGTGACGCCCGGCTGCTGGCTGCAGGCGATCACGATGGGCGGTCGGTCCGCCAGCTCCAGTGGCTCGACAACGAACGACTCGCGCCTGCAGAAAAGCATGGGGCGGGCGAAGGTGGCCAGGGTATTGTCGACACCCGACGGATTGCCGTGCGCCAGCTTCTCGCACTCGAAGGCGATCTCGTTGACACGGTCGTCGTCGAGCGACAAACCGAGCAGTGTGTCGAATGCCCGCACGATCGCGACTGCGAACGCTGCGGAAGAGCCAAGCCCCATTCCGCGCGGCAGCGCTGACCGCACGCGGATCGAGAAGCCTTCCCGGCCAACACCGAGGTTTTCGAGAATTCGGCGCACGGCCGCGTCGACCCCGTCACCATCCGCCGAGATGTCGCGGGTCAACCCCCAGTCCGGGACCTCGAGCGTGAGGCTCGCCGCCTCCTCGACGGTCGCCGTAACCCCGCCCGCAATCGGCAGCGCGAGCGCGTGCCTGCCGTACACGGCCGCATGCTCCCCGAGAAGTATGACCTTGCCGGCGGCCACGCCCATTGGCGTATCGTCTTTCGGCCGCTGCTGTTTTAGTTCTGCTGCGATTTCGCGTGCGCGCGTCTCGCTGATTTCTCGGCCGGCGATCAGCTTCTCGACGGCCTCTTCGAAACGGTCGCCGCCGATGCCGGTTGCAGCAACCAGGCTGCGCGCATGCAGGCGCATGTGGCCCTTCTGTATGCCGCTCGTCGCAAGCGCGCGCAGCGCGGCGAAATTCTGCGCAAGCCCGACCGCCGCCATCAGTTGCGCCAGCTCGACCGCGGATTCGACGCCCGCGATCCGCAGTCCCAGCGCGGCCGCCGGGTTCGCCGCGAGCGTTCCGCCGACCGTGCCGACCTTCAGCGGTACCCGGATCTCGCCAACGAGCTCACCTGCAGCGCCTGCGCTCCAGCGGGACAGCGGTTGGTACTGGCCGTCGATGGACGCATACGCGTGTGCACCGGCTTCTATCGCGCGCCAGTCGTTTCCGGTGGCGATCGCGACGGCATCGATGCCGTTCATGATGCCCTTGTTGTGCGTCGCCGCCCGGTAGGGGTCCGCAGCGGCGATATCACTGGTCATGACGATCGCGTCGCGGACGGCCTCGCCGTCGAGATCGTCGGCGGCCAGCCGTTCGGCCGGGTAGCTTACCCGCGCGGTCACGATCGACCGGTCGGCCAGGTTCGACAGGATACGCATCGCAACCTTGCCGCCGCTGATAGCCGCAATGCGCGGCGCGAGCGCTTCGCAGATCGTGTTGACGATATTCGCGCCCATGGCATCCCTCGTGTCAACGAGCAGGTGCACCGCGAGCGCAGCATCTCCGCCCGGCAGCGAAAGCCGCCGCACTTCGAGGTCGCGGACGCCGCCGCCTCTCTTGCCGAGGCGCGGGTGCACCGCGTTTGCGGCGGCGAGCAGTTCGTCCGCCGCAGCGCCGATGCGGCGGGCTGCCGTTTCGATATCCGCGATGTCCGTTACGTGGACCTGTCCGGCCAGCAACGATTCGTCGCAGCGCGCATCGAAACCGCCACTCTTGCGGGCGAGCGCCGCGGCAAAACTCAGTCCCGCGACGATCGAAGGCTCCTCGACAACCATGGGCGCCAGGCGGCCGGTTCCGTTAACGACGAAATTGGGCACGATGGCGAACGGCAGCCCGAACACGCCAATGACGTTCTCGATGATCTTGTCCGCGGCCGCGGGCAGCAGCACATGGCAGCCATCACGCAATGCCTCAGCGTCGGCAGCCGACAGCAGGCCGTGTTGTTCGAGCCGGTCGATGCGCTGCCGGATGGTCAGCCGGTAGAATCCGGATATCGGGGAATTGTTCACGATAGGTCGTCGTCGTGCAGCATCGCGCCGCGAGGATCGATAGTCAGCGCGAGTCGCGCAAATCCGCAGCGTGCTGCCACATCCCCGAATGATGCCAGCGATGCCCTGTCCGCCGCCAGCGCGACCCCGATGTCGCCGCCGCCCGCCCCGCAGGGTTTGTAGACCACGCCCTCGCCCGTCGCCAGTTCCGCCAGGGATTCGTGTCCCGCATCGAATATACCAAGGTCATGAACCCCGTCGAAGCGCAGCAAGGCCCGGGTGTAGTCGCGGGTTGCTGCGAGAACGGATGCGGCATCGCCACTCCCGAACGCGGCCGCAACCGCCGTCGACGCGCTGCTCAGCGCGCTGCGCGAGGTGCTGTCCGGCTGGTTCGCGAAGCGCGCGAGCCTGGCGCGTGTACCGGCAGCGACACCGCTCCACAGCGCGCTGAAGTGCAGGCCGGCCGGCCACTGCAGTGGCTTCGACTGCTGCCTCGCCATGCCGTATTCGATTACCCCGCCGGCGATACTGCAGGCAATGTCAATCCCGCTGCCCGAGCCACCCTGAAACTGCCGATGCGCCGCATGCGCAACCTTTGTCGCGCTCTCTCCGCCCAGCGAATCCAGCGCGGTTGCCAGCGCGGTCGTCAGTGCGGCGCTCGACCCCAGCCCGATCTTGCTGCCGCTGCCGGGATCGCGGAATGCCTCGGTGTCGAGGGAAATCGCCAGTGAAGCGTCGGCGCCGACGGGCCGCGACGCATTCCAGACCGCTTCGAACAGCCCGAAGTCGCGGCCGTCGCCCATCCAGGTCACCTTACCCGCCGCCGCGCTGAAGCGCCCGATGGCGGACGTGAACCCGGGGGCCCGCACGACATGGTGTTCTGCATCGTGCGGTTCGATCACCACGACCGCACGACGATCGA
The DNA here is from genome assembly GCA_041601995.1 of Woeseiaceae bacterium. Taxonomy (GTDB): domain Bacteria; phylum Pseudomonadota; class Gammaproteobacteria; order Steroidobacterales; family Woeseiaceae; genus UBA1847. Next base: position 74,309 of record JBFIHC010000001.1, read on the forward strand.
CGGCCACGCAGATCGCCGGAGCGCCGTCCAGCACCGCGTACTCTCCCGACAGCACGAACTTGCCGGGCGCGCTCGCCACAATCCGCATCAGCCGCCGCTCACTGCTATCGCGCCCGATCCGATGCCGCTCACGAGTACGGTCTCGACGCCGTCGGTATCCGACAGGGCGTCGACGATGCGTTTCTCGTCCTCGGGCTGGCAAATCACCTTGACCTGCGGCCCTGCGTCGATCGTAAAGAACGCGGCGGCACCCTGCGCCTGGAGTTCACGTACGCGTTCGAGGCATGCGAGCGTCGCCGCATTCCAGTACACCACGGGAGGCCGCGACGCCCACATGACCGAGTGCATCTTCAGGCAGTTGTGCTCGGCGATGCTGGCCAGCTTGCCGAAGTCCCGGACGGCAATCGCATCCCTCGCCGTCGCGAGATCCATGTCCTGCTCCTCGATCCAGCGCGAATAGAAGGGTGAGGTCCTGCGGCTGATCTCCATGGCCTCGCCGGAGCTGACAGGCTTCGGCGCCTTCGATGTGACTGCGGCCACGACTCGCAGCGGCCAGCTCTTGCCATCGAGTATCGTGGCCACGTCGATGCCGTTCGGAACATTGCGAAGTTCGACGAAACCGCCGTACAGTGAGCGCGCCGCGGACCCCGACGCTCGTCCGGCCATGCCGGCCAGCCCGTCAACGGACGTTTCGCGACCGCCGGCCGCGGCAGCAGCAACCACCAGGGCGGCGAAGGAAGAAGCGGACGACGCCAGACCGGCCGCGATCGGAAAATTGCTCTCACTCATCACTCGCGCCCGCAGGCGGTCGGCGCCGAGCACGTAATCGAGACAACGGGCAACCCTCGGCAGCATGGAACGGGCCGCGCGCCCATTGACCTCCAGTTCGTCGTGATCGAGCGCACCGTCGAGTGCGACCTCCATCGTGGTGTAAAGCTCGTCGAGCGTCACCGAGATCGAACCCACGGCAGGAAGGTTGCGCTGACTGTCGCGTTTCCCCCAGTACTTGATGAGCGCGATATTGGGTTGGGCTCTCGCGGTTGCCCTCATGATGCTGGATTCCGGCGTGATCGAGGCAGACAGGACAGCGGATTATAGCCCAGAGAGGGTTGCGCTCCGGCAACGGAAAAAGTGTACGCTACAGGGCCGATCAATCGCCAGCCGAACGCGGTGCCGGACAACTTCGAACAACGCATCCCCCACTACGTCCGCCGTGTCGAGGCAACGCTCGATCGCGTGCTGCCGGGCAGCGACGTCAAACCGAGTCGCCTGCACGAGGCAATGCGCTACGCGATCTTCAACGGTGGCAAACGGGTACGTCCGCTGCTGGTCTACGCCGCCGGCGAGTCCCTCGGCGTCCCGGAATCGCTGCTCGATGCGCCGGCTGCCGCGATCGAACTCATCCATGCGTTCTCACTGGTGCATGACGATCTCCCGGCCATGGACGACGACGATTTGCGCCGCGGCTTGCCGACCCTGCACCGCAAGTTCGACGAGGCAACGGCCATTCTCGCCGCCGACGCCATGCAGCCACTCGCGTTTGCCGTGCTCTCCAGTATCGACGGCGCCGCCGGCGAGGTGTGCGCGCGCCTGGTGAAACTGGTCGCCGATGCCTGCGGCTCCACGGGCATGACCGGCGGTCAGTCGATGGACCTGGGCGCGGAGGGCCGGTCGCTGGATGCGGCCGAGCTCGAGCACATGTTTGCGCTCAAGACGGGCGCGCTGATACACGCCTCTGTTATGTCGGCATGCGTGCTGGCGGAGCCGGTTTCGCGCGAATACCCCGCCGCACTGGACGGCTTCGGGCGCACGATCGGACTCGCGTTCCAGATTCGTGACGACCTGCTGGACGTGGAGGGCGAGACCGCGGACATCGGCAAGCCCGCGGGTTCCGACCTGCGCCTGAACAAGGCGACCTATCCCGCCCTGTTCGGTATAGACGCGTCGCGTCGCCGCTGCGACCAGCTGCTTGCAGAAGGCCTCGGTTACCTGGAAGCGCTGCCCGACGCCGCGGCGCTCGGATGGCTGGCACGCTTCATCGTCGACCGGGGCAAGTGACGCGATGACCGGTCGCGTCATACTGCATGTCGACATGGATGCGTTCTATGCGTCCGTCGAGCAGCGCGATAATCCCGGACTGCGCGGCAAACCGGTCGTCGTGGGCGGCGGGACCAACCGCGGTGTCGTCGCGGCCGCGAGCTACGAATCCCGCGAGTTCGGCATTCGTTCCGCGATGCCGATGGCGGAAGCCCGCAGGCGTTGCCCGGACCTCGTGCGCGTTGCGCCGCGCATGGCCCATTACCAGTCCGTGTCGCGGGAGATCTTTGCCGTCTTCCGCGAGTTTACGCCACTCGTGGAGGGGCTTTCGCTCGACGAGGCATTCCTGGACGTAACATCGAGCCGCCGCCTTTTCGGGACGGGGCGCAGCATTGCTGAAGCCATCAAGGAGAGGATTCATGAGCGCACCGCGCTGACGGCCTCGGTCGGCGTTGCCCCGAACAAGCTGGTTGCAAAGATCGCCTCGGATCTCGACAAGCCGGACGGCCTCGTTGTCGTCGCGCCGGAGCGGATTCACGAGGTGCTGGATCCGCTGCCGGTCTCCGTCATTCCCGGCATCGGCAGGCGCACCCTCGCCCGGCTGCACGCGCTCGGCGTACACCGGATCGCCGACCTGCGGCGTGCACCGGACCACGACCTCGAACCGGTATTCGGGCGATTCACGCGCAAAACGCGCGAGCGCGCCGCCGGGATTGACGATCGGCCGGTCGTCACCTCGCGCGCCGAAAAATCCATCAGCAACGAGCAGACCTACGAGACCGACCTTCGCGATCGCGCGGCGATGGAGCGCCAGATCCTGCGGCTGGCGGAACGCACCGCCGGGCGTTTGCGCAAGGCGACGCTGGCGGCCGGTACTGTGCAGGTCAAGATACGGCGTTCCGACTTCAGGACGTTTACACGCCAGAAACGCCTGCAGCCGCCTGGAAACGGCACCGACCAGATCTACGCCGTCGCGCGCAAGTTGCTGGCTGGCTGGCTGAGCGAGAACCCGGGCGCACCGGTCCGGCTGCTCGGCGTCGGATGCAGCGCGCTCGTGCCGGCGGACCAGCCGGACCTGTTTGGCGACGGCGATGCCGGCCATGCGCCGGACTTCGATCGGGCCGTCGACGAGATTCGCGACCGCTTCGGCAGCGGCGCCGTGTCTCGCGCCAGGACCTTGGATTGATCGTTAATAAGGTAGAATCGAGCGCTGTTCGGCACGGTCGTTGGACCTAGTCATGTATACGAGTTTTTTCGGACTCAATGAGAAGCCTTTCGCGATAACGCCCGACCCGCGTTACCTGTTCCTGAGCGAACGCCACGGCGAGGCGCTCGCTCACCTCGTCTATGGAGTAACCGAGAGCGGCGGCTTCATGCAGCTCACCGGCGAAGTCGGAACCGGGAAGACTACCCTCGTGCGCACGCTGCTGCAGAACAAGCTCCCGAACAACGCCGACGTCGCGGTCGTGCTGAACCCGCGCCTCTCCGTCATCGAGTTTCTCGAAACCATCTGCGAGGAACTCGGGATTCTCGCTCCGGAGAACCGGGGCAGCGTCAAAGCGCTGGTCGACAGCCTCAACCAGCAGCTGCTCAAGGCTCATGCCGAGGGAAGGCGCGTCATACTCGTCGTCGACGAGGCGCAGAACCTGTCGCGTGACGTGCTCGAGCAGGTACGACTGCTCACCAACCTGGAGACGTCAAAACAGAAGTTGCTGCAGATCATCCTGATCGGCCAGCCGGAACTGCGCGACCTGCTTGCACGAGAGGACCTGCGACAGCTGGCGCAGCGCATCACCGGGCGCTACCACCTGGAACCCCTGTCGCGCGACGAAACCGGGCAGTACATCGAGCACCGCCTGCGTGTCGCCGGGGCGCTCGGCGAAGTTTTCGACAGCGCCGCGAAACGCGAGGTGTTCCGGCTGACGAAGGGTGTACCGCGGCTGATCAACGTTATTTGCGATCGCGCTCTGCTGGGTGCGTACAGCAAGGAAAGCCGGCGCGTCAATCGCCGACTGGTGCGCCGCGCAGCGGCCGAGATCAAGGGAATTCCATACGCATCGCCGCTGCTGCGCCTGGCAATCCCCGTCATCGGCGGCGTGGCGGTGGCCGTGATTGTGGCCGGCCTGTGGCCCCTGCTCGAAGAGCGGAGCAGCCCGGTCACTACAACTCAGGCCAACGTGGTCGCCGCCAGGGAAAACGCCGCGGCACCCGTCGCTGCAGCGCAGCCGCAACCGGCCGCCGCGGCGCAGGCTGAAGTGGACCCCGAGCCCGAGCCTGAAACCGATCCAGAGGCAGAGCGTGAACCCGACGCGACGCTTGACGAGCAGCTGCTGCTTGCGGGCGAACTGACGAGGCTTGCGCCTGCATTCGAGGTGTTATTCGGTCTCTGGGGCCTCGAGTTCAGCGAGCCGATCACCAGTGGCTGCGACATGGCACAGAGTGCCGGTCATGCCTGCCTGATGCAGCGGGGCTCATGGAGCAGCCTACGCCAGCTGGACCGACCGGCAATCCTCACGCTTACCGACAGCCGGGGAAAGAAGCACCACGTCGTGCTGGAAGCCCTGCAGGGCGACCGGGCACAGCTTTCCATCGCCGGCGTCAGCGTCACGCATTCGTTCCTGGACGTCACGGACATGTGGTTCGGCGACTTCATCCTGCTGTGGAAACCGCCGAACGGCAACTCACTCGCGCTCGGGCGGGGTTCGCGCGGGGACAACGTTGTCTGGCTGCGCGAGAGTCTTGCTGCCATCGATCCTCGCTACCGGGCCGAGCCGCTCGATTCAACCGTCTACGACGTGGAACTCGAGCAGCGCGTGATCGACTTCCAGCGCGATCACCGACTCGTCGTCGATGGCCTTGCCGGACAACAGACGCAGATCATCATCAATTCACTGCTCGGGTCGGACGATACGCCCCGGCTGACGACTTCGAGACTTGCCCGGGATTAATCAATGTCGTTCATCCTTGATGCACTGAAGAAATCCGAAACCGAGCGCCAGCAGCAGGGGCCGTCGGATTTCGCGAACGTCCCGTCCAGCACGGAGTCGCCGGGCGTACCGCGCTGGCTCTGGGTGCTCGGCCTGTTGCTGGCCGTGAACCTGGCAGTGCTGCTCGGCGTACTGTTGCGTGACGACGGCCCGGAGACCGGCCCGCCGCCGGCAGAGGCTTCGCGGGTGCAACAGGAGCCGGCACCGGGCCCCTCGTTCTCGGAGAGGATCCGGGAAGCGCGCGAACGGGATTCGGCCGCCAGCGCGAATGCCGCCGCGGCGCCCGAACCGGTTGCGCGACCCGCGGCACCGCCGCCACCAGCGCCCGTGCAGTCCCGGCCGCAACCGGAATTCACGCTCGCGGCACTGCCGACTGCCGATGAATTGCGCGCGAACGGTCAGCTCCAGCTGTCGGACCTGCACCTCGACATTCACGTTTACAGTGAAAAGCCGGCTGAGCGATTCGTCTTCATCAACATGGTCAGACACCGGGAGAAGTCACGTCTCGCGGAGGGCCCGTTCGTGCAGGAGATCACGCCCGAGGGCGTCATCCTGGACTACCGCGGAACCCGATTCCTGTTGCCGCGCGAGTAGCCCGGGCAAGCCGCTTGAACGCACCGGTATCGACACAACTGTCCGGCGACGGCTTTGCCAACGCGTTGATTTCGGGCATTCACCGCGTTATCGACGACCAGGAAATACTCAACCAGATCAACGTATTCCCGGTGCCGGATGGCGATACCGGAACGAACCTGAGCCTGTCGCTCGGCGCCGTGCTGCCGGTCCTGCAACAGGCCAGGGAAAAACACCTGGGGACACTGCTGGCGGCAGTCGCCGACGCGCTGCTGGATAGCGCGCGCGGCAATTCGGGCGCGATCATGGCGCAGTTTTTCCAGGGCCTGAGCGACTCGGCCGGCGACCTCAGCCGATTCACGCCCTACACATTCGCGAAGGCGGTCGCCATGGGTAGCGACTACGCCCATGACGCGATGTCGAACCCGCGCGAGGGCACCATACTCTCGGTCATCGCCGCGTTCGCCGCGAGCGTCGACGACCAGTGCCGGCGGAGCGCGAACGACGACTTCCCCGCGCTTCTCCGGCATGCACTCGAGCAATCGAGACAGGCACTCACGGAAACCCAGGAGCAGCTGGAGGTGCTGCGCAAGGCCGGCGTCGTGGATGCCGGCGCCAAGGGATTTGTCGATCTCGTCGACGGCATGAACGAATACATCAGCACAGGCAATATCGTCGCCGAACCCGACCTGTCGCTGCTGAGCATCGAAGCGCCCGTCGTTACCGCAGGCACTTCGCTGGAGTCCGGTTACCGCTATTGCACAGAGTGCATCGTGACGGGCATCGATATCGACCGGCGCAAGTTGCGCGAGGCCCTCGACGACCTCGGCGACTCGCTGGTACTCGCGGGCACCAAGCGGAAAGCCAAGGTGCACATCCATGTCGACGAGCCAGACCGCGTTTTCGACGTCGCACGCAGATTCGGGCACATCAGTGCCGAGAAAGCTGATGACATGCGCCGGCAGCAGGCGAGCAGCCACGACGCTGACAGGCGCTTCGCCGTCATCACCGATTCCGCTGCCGACATACCGGACGAAGACATGGAGCGGCTGGACATCCACATGGTCCCGTGCCGGGTCCAGTTCGGCGATCGCGGGTACCTCGACAAGGTGAGCATCACGGCCGACGAGTTCTTCGAGGAGCTGCGTTCGAACCCGAACCATCCGACGACATCGCAGCCGGCGCCCGGCGATTTCCGGCGTCAGTACCAGTTCCTCGCAAGCCACTTCGCGGACGTGCTATCGATCAATCTCACCGGTATGGCGAGCGGCACGCTCGAGGCGGCGCGGTCCGCCGCAGAGCGTGTCAATGCCCGTGGCCGTATTCACGTCGTCAACTCGCGCAACGCATCGCTGGGCCAGGGCCTGCTGGTGGTGGCCGCCGCGGAATGTGCGAAAGCGGGGCTGAACCTTAAGGATGCGATCGCCGCCGTTGAGCGGCTGATTCCCGAGACCCGCACCTACGGCCTGCTGAAGGACCTTCGCTTCGCGGTGCGGGGCGGCCGTGTGCCTCGCTGGGTGAAGAGCATCGCCGACCTGCTGCGTGCGACGGCGATCATCCGCACCGTACCCGACGGCCGCGTCGCGTCGGGCACCTTCCTGTTCGGCCGCAAGAACCGGATCAGGCGGTTTGCGCGTTACGTCGCGAAAAAGACGCCCCCGGCGGAGTCACTCGACGTCGCCATCGGCCACGCGGTCTGCCGTGAGGACGCGGTCGCGCTCGAGCGCGAATTGCGGCGTTGCTTCGACAACATCCACCGTACGACGATCACGGATATCGGCGCGGCGCTCGGCGTGCACGGCGGACCCGGGACGCTGATCGTAGCCACCCAGCCGTATACGCGGCCCAGAGGGCCCTAACCCTCCCGCACCTCGCCATCAGCTTGGATCAGCTCGTCACCTTCGTTTCTTGCATTGTTGACCCGCCGGTCCACGGGCCAGGCCTTCAGGCGCGGGCTCTCCCGGGTTGCCGTCGCGATCAGCTCGTCGTCACCCGCGAGCCAGCGTTCGGCCCGGTCGGCATCCAGAATGACCGGCATGCGATGATGCAGCGGCGCCAGAAAGTCGTTTGCCTGCGTGGTGATCAGCGTCGCGGTCTGCAGTGACTCATCGGTCTCCTTGTCGCGCCAGTTTTCCCAGAGCCCGGCGAAAGCGAACGGCTCCTCGCTTGCCAGCGAAATGTACCAGGGGATCTTGACGGACCCGTCGCGGTGCCATTCGTAAAAACCGTCGGCCAGGACCAGGCAACGGCGGCGGCGGTAGGCGGCGCGAAATGCCGGCTTCTCCGCGACGGTCTCGGCACGCGCATTGATCATGCGGTTGCCGATCGCCGGGTCTTTCGCCCAGAACGGCACGAGACCCCAGCGCAGCGCCACCAGCGCCCGGCCTTCCACCTCGCCCTCGACATCGCGTATTACGGCGATATCCTGGGTCGGCGCGATGTTGTAGCGGGGCCCGAGATCGAGCGAACCGGACGCGCCGAACAGCGCCGCGGTCGCCTCGGCCGGGGAATAGAATGCGAATCGCCCGCACACGGCTACTCGCGGATCCCGACGCCGCGGTTCATCAGGTAGAGACAGGCCGAGAACAGTAACAGCACGAACGCGACGAGGATGACGTACGCGTTGACGATACTGATGTCGGACTTGCCGAGGATGCCGTAGCGAAAGGCATTGACCATGTAGAGGATCGGGTTTGCCTTGGAGACCGTCTGCCAGAAATCCGGCAGCAGCGAAATCGAATAGAAGACGCCGCCGAGGTACGTGAGGGGCGTGAGAACGAACGTCGGGATGATGGAAATATCATCGAACTTTTTCGCGAATATGGCATTGATAAAGCCGGCGAGCGCGAAAACCGTCGATGACAGGAGCACGATCGAAATCGTCATGAGCGGATGCTGGACGTGCAGCCGCGTGAAGAACAGTGCGATTACGGTAACCAGGACACCGACCAGCAGGCCCCGCAACACGCCGCCCGCGACGTGCCCGACGATGATCGCAGCATTCGACATCGGCGACACCAGCATCTCCTCCAGGTGACGGCCGAACTTGGCACCGAAGAACGAGGAGACGACGTTACCGTAGGAGTTCGTGATGACCGACATCATGATCAGGCCGGGCGCGATGTACTGCATGTAATCGAAACCGTCCATCGTGCCGATGCGGCGCCCGATCAGGCTGCCGAAGATGATGAAATACAGCGTCATCGTTATCGCGGGCGGGACGATGGTCTGTACCCATATGCGCAGCACCCGGATCATTTCCTTGCGGATCAGCGTCTTGATCGCGATGACATTGAGTGCAATGTTCACGCTTCTACGACCTCCCTGTCGTCGCGCTGCTTGCTTTCGACAAGACGCATGAACAGCTCTTCGAGCCGGTTCGCCTTGTTGCGCATACTGACGACCTGGATACCGCGGGCGTTCAAATGCCGGAACAGGTCGTTGAGATCCCGCTCGGCGCCAAGCTCCACCTCGAGCTCGGTGGCGTCGAGCAGCCCGGTACGGAATCCATCGAGTTCGGGCGCCCGCTCGAGTTCGTCAGCCAGGCTGAGGACGAATACTTCGCGCTGCAGCTTGCGCAGAACCCGGCTCATCGGTGCGTCTTCGATGATCTCGCCCTCGTCGATGATCGCGACGTGACGGCACAGGGACTCGGCCTCCTCGAGGTAATGCGTCGTCAGGATGATGGTCGTGCCGGCCGCATTGATCTCGCGCAGGAACTCCCACATCGAGCGGCGTATCTCGATGTCGACGCCGGCCGTGGGCTCATCGAGGATCAGCAGCCTGGGCTCGTGAACGAGAGCCCGCGCGATCATCAGGCGCCGCTTCATCCCGCCCGAGAGGCTCCTCGAGACATCGTCGCGACGATCCCATAGCCTCAGGGCGCGCAGGTATTTCTCGGCACGCTCCCACGCGAGGCGCCTGTTGAGCCCGTAGTAGCCGGCCTGGTTCAGTACGATGTTGCCGACTTTCTCCCCCTGGTTGATGTTGAGTTCCTGGGGCACCAGGCCGATGCAGCGCTTCGCTGCCTCGAGTTCACGGTCGATGTTGTGTCCGAAAATCTCGACTTCCCCCGCCGTCTTGTTGACGAGCGACGAGATGATCCCGATCGCCGTCGTCTTGCCCGCGCCGTTCGGTCCCAGGAGTGCATAGAAGTCACCGACGGCGACGTTGAAGTTGATACCCTTCAGCGCCGCCTTGCCATTGGCGTAGGTCTTGCGCAGGTTTTTGATCGACAGGGCGTTCATCAGGCGGCGTATTGTAACCGTGCCACCGCCCTATCGACACAGCCCGGGCGGCCCGCGTCACCTGTCCTGTTTTTTGGACCTGCGGGTCCGCGCCGGCGGCATCCTGCAGGCCGCGGCGGCGAGCGGCCGGTAATAGCGCGACGAACCCCGGGTGAGAAGGCTCTGCAGGGCGGCCATGCGGGCCGCGCGCCGCAGATGCCCGCGATTACTGACACCCGCGGTCAGGAGCTTGTCCCAGAGATTCGGATTGCCGGCCATCCGGGGCGCAAGCAGGGTCTGATCCTCGAGCGCACGGGCAAACAGGTCCATCAGCGTGCATGCAGCGAGCTGCTCGCACCAGGACAGGCTCGCACCGCTCACCAGGCGCACCGCGTAGGGATTCCGCAGCGCAAGCTGCCACAGGAACCCAAGGCCGGCGGCGATCAGCATCGAGGCGGCTTCATCGCGTGCCTGCACACAGTGGAGCAGGTCCCGCGTTCGCTGCTCCGCAAACAGGGACTGCCAGCGGCTTTCGTCGTCCTCGGCAAACGACAGCAACAGGAACGGTGTCCGGGCCAGGCGCTCCCGTTGCTCGCCCGACAAAGCTGCGAAGCGGGCACGCGTCGCGGGCGGCAGGTCGCCCGAACCCGGGGTCTCCGGCGGCCTCGCCCTCTGCCAGGCGATGAAGGCCCTGTTCAGCATGAACACATTGGCGAGGTCTGTCCGGTCCGGGCCGTCATAGTGCATGGCGTGGCTCCTGTGGGCGAATCTCGACGGATTCGGAATTTACGACATAGTTTATTTTTCGACCATTATTAGATGATAATGGGCGTCAAGGAATTTTATATGGGCTTTTTTCCTCATAATAGGTAGAATATGCGCCTGACCGACGACCGCTATGCAAATGAGAGGAGCCAGTTCGAACTGGCGTTACGGATGATTCGGCATGAAGCGCGCACCCGCACGATCCGCGAGTGCACCGGGCTTTCGGATGACCGAATTCGCAAACTCTACAGCACCTATTTCCGCAATCCGGGACTCACCGAGGTGCGGCGGCGGCGCGGCAAGTCGCCGCGCCAGATCACCCGCTTCGTAAAGAACGCGGACCACCAGCTGCAGTCCACGACCCTCGTCGCCCTCTACAATACCGGGCTCTTGCTGCGCATCGACGAGCGTAACCGGGTCCACCCGTGCTGGCCGCGGCCTGACGTGGAGTTCGGGCACCGCCTGTGCCGCGCGTTCGAGACTTACCTGTTACTGCACGAGCGACCGCTCCTGAGTTTCGAGTGGGCATGGAGCCTGCTGCACAGCATTTGCGGTGGCGAGGAACTGCTGCTTGCCGCATGCGCCCGCTGCCAGGGACGCTATGTCCGGGATGCCTATGCGCTCGATCTCAAGACCTGCCCGTGCTGTGAGATCGAGGCGGAGCGTCGCAGGCGGCCCGGCATCAAGAGCTTCGGCGGCGATTGAATGCGCGCCAGGGCAATCGGGTAAACTCTCGCACACGTTCGAGGGTCACCTGGGAGATCGGGTGCAGGACCACAATGTTTTTGCAGGCGCATTCGTGGATCGCAGTGGCGAGCGCCGCAAGGATTCCGAATGGCTCGCACGGGCCGCAAAGAGCGAAGCGTGCCGATTCGTGCCGGTCTGGGGGGACCGGTGCCTCGTGGGGGGCGATCCGCCGCACGCGATCCTGCTGCCGCGTGACCCGATCGAATCGCTTGTCGATGACGAACACCTGATCTTCCTCGGCCTGTACCAGGACCACCCGACCTTCGCTTTCTCGATTGACCCGGAGCAACCGCCGCCGTTTGCGGAGCTCGGCGAATTTCATGACCTGCGGTTCCTCGGCACGACCCTGTCCCCGGATGAAGCCAATCTCGTGGCCCACGCCCGCGCACTCGTCCTCTGGCACGCGTCGCAGCTTTACTGCGGCGTATGCGGCACTGCCGCAAGACCGGAAGCCGGCGGCAATGCGCGGACCTGCATGAACAGCGATTGCGGGCGGGTGATATTCCCGCGGGTGGATCCGGCCGTCATCGTGCTGGTATCCGACGGCGAGCGCTGCCTGCTGGGGCGGCAGGCGCGCTGGCCGGAAGGCCGTTACTCGACGATTGCAGGATTTGCCGAGCCGGGCGAGAGCCTCGAAGACGCGGTGCGTCGCGAGGTCTACGAAGAGACGAACGTGCACGTGGGCGCGGTCCGATACCACAGCTCGCAGCCGTGGCCGTTCCCGTCATCACTCATGGTCGGGTTCCTCGCGCAAGCCATCTCCGGCGACATCCGCCTGAATGACGCGGAACTCGAGGATGCGCAATGGTTCACCCGCGGGCAGCTGCGTTCCGGTTTTCCCAAGCTGCCGTTCAGGATCTCGATTGCGCGCCGGCTCGTGGATCACTGGATCGAACTCGAGTCCTGATAATTCGCACCGGGGAAGCGCCCGCCAGTGCCCGTAACGCTTGTGAACATGGATATGCGGAAACATTCGTGCGTAAGCGGTTATTGATATGCTCACGTCATGTGCCTCCTGGTCTTCGCATTGCAGCAGCACGAAGCGCTGCCGCTCATCGTCGCCGGCAACCGCGACGAATTTCACGCGCGCCCGGCACAATCCGCGCACTGGTGGCCTGACAACCCGGAGATCCTCGGCGGCCGTGACCTGCAGGCGGGGGGCACCTGGCTTGCGGCGCACCGGGCGGGGCGGTTTGCGGCCGTCACGAATTACCGCGATGCGCACAGGGAAAGTGCGGGGCTCAGGTCGCGCGGCCACCTCGTTACCGGCTTTCTGAACGGCGCCGGCGGCGTGACCGACTACCTCGACTCGATCGACGGCGGCGGCTACGCGGGATTCAATCTGCTGGTATCGGACGGCCGCGCCGCTGGCTACCTTTCGAATCGCGGCGGGGGCATGCGCGAATTGCCGCCCGGCATCTACGGCCTCAGCAACGCCACGCTCGACGACCCCTGGACCAAGGTAACGCGAACGAAATCGGGACTCGCCGCGTTGCTGCAGCAAGACACGGTCAACGAGTCGAGCCTGATGCGGCTGCTCGGGGACCGCGAAAAAGCCTCGGCCGACGAAGTCGAGACGAACGGCCTGTCGTTCGAAATGGCGCATGCGCTGACAGCTCCGTTCATCGTGCACCCGGTTTACGGCACGCGCTGCTCGACGGTCCTGATCGTCGACGATGCGGGCAAGGTGTCCTTCCTGGAGCGCCGCTTCGATGCGGACGGCCGCCAGACCGGCGAATCGCAATATTCGTTCGAATCAGGTAAGGGCGCCAAGTAGCCAGTTGCGGATGTCGCCGATCTCCTGGGGACACACGGCGTGCGCCATCGGGTAGTCGCGCCAGTCGACCTCGAAGCCGGCATTGACGAGCGCGTCTGCCGCCGAGCGCCCGTACTGCATGGGTATCATCGGGTCGAAGCGCCCGTGCGCCATGAAAACGGGCGTCGAGGCATCCACCGATTCGCCTTGCAAGGTCTCCGGAAGCGGGAGCCAGGCGGACAACGCCATCAGCCCGGCCAGCTTTCTGCCTGCACGCAATACCGTGTTGATCGCGATCGCACCGCCCTGGGAGAATCCCGCCAGCACGATGCGGCCGGGATCGATGCCGCGCTGCTCTTCGCGGGCGACGAGCGACTCGAGCAACGCGCTGCTGTCGTTGATGCCGGCGGCGTCGACGGGCCCGTTGCGGTCGAGCGAGACGATGTCGTACCAGGCGCGCATTGCCATGCCGCCGTTGAGGGTTACTGGACGCACCGGCGCGTGGGGAAAGACGAAGCGCAGCGGCAGAGTGTCCGGCAGCCGCAGCTCGGGGACGATCGGCTCGAAATCGTGGCCGTCGGCACCGAGTCCGTGCAGCCAGATGACGCTGGCGGATGGTTCGGAACCGGTTTCGACTTCGACGGTTTGCGGATCGGACATCGGTGCTCCGGGAGTTCGTGGATGCGACGTGAGCGTCGGGAAGGCGCGCAGTTTAGCCGGAAATCGCCGGCAAGTCCTTGACGATATATGTGCATGATGTTATTTATATGCGCATATTTATGCGGACAAGATCATGCCGAACGCCAACAGCGACCAGGGAGCACGCCGCAGCGCGATTCGCGAGCTGCTCGGCGGGGGTCCCGTGCCGACCCAGCAGCAGCTGGTGGCGGAGCTTGCCCGGCGTGGCTTTGCGGCAACCCAGTCCAGCGTGAGCCGCGACCTCAGGGAGATCGGCGCCATCAAGACGCCGCGCGGCTACGAGCTCGAAGTCGAGGACGCGGACGAGCGGCCGGAGCTAACCGCCATCGGCGAATTCGTGCGCGCGATTCTGCCCGCGGGACCCCATCTGCTCGTGTTGCGGACGGCGATCGGCGCGGCGCAGCGTGTCGCGCTGGCCCTCGATCGTGCCGGCTGGCCCGAGATCGTGGGGAACATAGGCGGCGACGATACCGTGTTCGTGGCCACCGACTCCGCCAATCACCAGAAGATTCTCGCCGCCAGGCTGGAACGCATCGTCGCGCGCTGATGCGCGCCTCCCCCGGAGCATATTTGTGAGCAAAGACCAGACACCCATCATTCTTGCGTTTTCAGGCGGCCTCGATACGTCGTTCTGCGTGCCGTGGCTCAGGGAAACCTGCGGCCGCGAGGTCGTTACCGCGACGGTCGACACGGGCGGCATCGATGCTGCGGCCGCGAAGCAACTCGAAGAGCGCGCTTACGCCCTCGGCGCCTTGGAACACGTGCTCATCGATGCCCGGCAGGAGTTCTTCGACACGGTCATCCGCTACCTGATCGCGGGCAATGTACTCAGGGGCAATGCCTACCCCCTGTGCGTCGGTGCCGAGCGCGGTCTGCAGGCATCGCGGCTGGCGGCGATTGCCAACGAGCGCGGCGCGACGACCGTTGCCCACGGCTGCACGGCGGCCGGCAACGACCAGGTTCGCTTCGAGGTCGCGCTGCGCACGCTGAGCCCCGGCCTCGAGGTACTGGCGCCGGTCCGCGACAACAGCTGGGTACGGCACGAGCAGCTTGCGTATCTCGAGAAGCACGGCCTGCCGCTGCCGGCGCAGGGTTCCGCCTACTCCATCAACCGTGGCCTGTGGGGCATCACGATCGGCGGCCGCGAGACACTGACGTCGCAGAACTCAATCCCGGAAGATGCGTGGGTGTTGTCCGCAAAGGCGTTCAGCGAGCCGCTCGAAGCGAGCACACATACGCTCCAATTCGAGCACGGCGTGCCGGTGGCGCTGGACGGCGAATCGTTCACGCCCGTTGCGCTGATCGAAGCGCTCGAGCAGCTGGCCGGCCGTTACGGCATCGGCCGCGGCATCCATCTCGGGGACACGGTTCTCGGCACCAAGGGCCGGGTCGCGTTCGAAGCGCCCGCCGCGATCACGCTGATCAGCGCCCACCGGGAACTCGAGAAACTGGTGCTGAGCGCGCAGCAGGCGCGCATCAAGGACAGCATCGCAGCGATCTATGGCGACCTCGTGCACGAGGGCAAACAACTCGACCTGGTCTGCAGCGACATCGAGGCGCTGCTCGAGTCGTCGCAACGGCGGGTCAGCGGCAGCGTCACGTTCACGCTGCGCCCGGGCGCCCTGTTCATCAACGGCGTCGATTCGCCGCACTCGCTGCTCGCGGCAACGCGCGGCGTGTACGGCGAATCGGCGGGCGAATGGACGCCGGCGGACGCGGTCGGGTATGCCCGCGTTCTCTCCCTGCCGGGCACGCTGCAGACCCGGGCCGCGGGAGGCCCGGCGTGAGATCCGTCTTCGTCGACAAGGTCGCCTCGGTTGCGCAACACAGCGACCTCGGCAACAAGCTGCGGCTGTCGCCCGACATACCGTGCGAAGAGGGCGTGCTGATTGCCGTGCGGGTGCTGAACAACAAGGCACGATACAACCAGCTCGAGCTCACGTCCGGACGCATGGCGACGGTCACCCAGGGCGACATCCTCGTCGGCGCGCTCGGGCACCGCAAGGCGCTGCTCGGCTATTCCGGGCATCTGCCGACGGAGCTCGCCGTCGGCGACACCATACAGATCCTCAACATCGGCGGGGTTCTCGGCGTCTGCGATTCCGCCAATCCCGACGTAGGGCCGCCGTTCGACTGCGAGGTCCTCGGCACGGTCCTGCATTTCCCGTACCTCGGTGAACGCATCGGCGTGCCGGCCCGTGCCGGCGCACAAACGCTGGATCCGGAGGCGGTCCTCGACACGCAGGGCGTCCCGGTCGTGGCGCTCGCAGGCACCTGCATGGACTCGGGCAAGACGGCGGCCGCCTGCGCCATCGTCAGCCGCTTGCGGCATCGCGGCCTGCACGTGGCTGCCTGCAAGGCAACGGGCGTGTCGCTGCGGCGCGATATCCTCGCGATGCAGGACGCAGGGGCTGCGGAGACGATGATCTTCTCCGACCTCGGCATCGTGACCACCACGGCGGTAAACGGGCCGGCGTTGACGCGGACCCTGCTGACGAACCTGGCCGCCGCGCAACCCGACGTCATCGTCCTGGAGCTCGGCGACGGCCTGCTCGGCGCTTATGGCGTGGAGGCAATACTCTCCGACGCGTCGATCCGCAACGCACTGACGGCGGTCGTGCTGTGCGCCAACGACCCGGTTGCCGCCTGGGGCGGCGCCAAGATACTCAGGGACCAGTTCCACATCGAACCGGCGGTCGTTACCGGACCGGCGACCGATAACGCCGTCGGCATCGACCAGATATCGGAGCGCCTCGGGCTCAAGGCGATCAATGCGCTGTCGAACGGCGTCGCCCTCGGCGACCACCTGAATGGCGTACTCCGGGGAGCCCGGAAATGAGCCGGGTGCCTGCCGTCGTCCTCGGAGCAACCGGCTATGTCGGCGGCGAACTGCTGCGGCTGATCGCGGCACACCCGGTATTCAACCTGGCGGCGGCGGTTTCGGAGAGCCGCGCCGGCACGCCGGTCGGGCGTACGTTCCCGCACCTGGCCGCCGTCCTTGGCGACACGACTTTTGCGGCCCATGAGGCGTGGCTCGAAGGCATCCCCGGAGGATCGCCGCTCGCACTCTTCTCCGCCGCTCCGCACGGCGCGTCGGCGGCGATGATCGCAAACGTCCTGGCGCAGGCAGGCGCGCGGGGCATCGACGTCCACACGGTGGATGTGTCCGCCGACTTCCGTTATCGCGGGGCAGCGGCCTATGAAGCGGTGTATGGAACAGCCCACGGTGCGCCGCCGCTTCTCGGCGAGTTCGTCTGCGCGGTGCCGGAACACGTTCCGAGCACGACGACGCAGCACGTCGCCCACCCGGGCTGTTTTGCGACCGCGATACTGCTCGCTGCCGTGCCCCTGCTGCAGTCCGGCCTCGTCGAGCCCGAGCTGTTCGTTACCGGGATCACCGGCAGCACCGGTTCGGGGCGTACGCCCCAGCCGGGCACGCACCATCCGGAACGCCACGGCAACCTGTATGCATACAAGGCGCTGGCGCACCGGCACACACCGGAGATCGTGAACCTGGCAGAGGCCGCGTCGGGCGTTCGCGCCAACGTCAACTTCGTGCCGCACTCGGGTCCCTTCGCGCGCGGCATTTTCGCCACGGTGCAGGCGAAGACGGACGGCAGCGCCTCTGCCGCCCGGCTGCGTGAAGCGTTCGAATCACTCTATGCGGAGACCCCGTTCGTCAGGGTCATCGACAGCTCGCCAAGACTGAAGAACGTCGTAGCGAGCAACATGGCCGAGATCGCGATCGAGGTGTCGGGCGATACCGTCGTCGTAATGTCGGCTATCGACAATCTCGTTAAAGGCGCCGCCGGCGGGGCGATGCAATGGATGAACCGCCTGTTCGCGCAACCCGATACGGCGGGCCTCAACGGCATTCCGCCGGGCTGGACCTGAGATGCACGCGATGCAGACGAACACGGCGGATGCCAGGACCCGGGAAGCAGCCGCCACGATCCCGGTATACGGCCAGTTGCCGTTCGTACCGGTACACGCCGAGGGCTGCGACATCGTCACCGCCAGCGGCCGGCGCGTTCTCGACCTGTACGGCGGGCACGCCGTCGCGGCACTGGGCTACGGGCACCCGCAGCTGGTCGCGGCGCTACGGGAGCAGTCGGCATCGTTGCTGTTCCAGAGCAACGCAGTAGCGCTGGATGTGCGGGCAAGCGCCGCGGAAAAACTCGTCTCCATCGCCCCGCCGGGCCTGGAACGCGTACTGTTCGTCAACTCGGGCGGCGAAGCCAACGAGAACGCACTGCGCATGGCGTGCAAGGTAACGAAGCGCAGCAAGGTGCTTGCGATCACCCACGGCTTCCACGGCCGCACCGCGGCGGCTGCCGCGGTCACGTGGAATTCCGACAAGTGGTACGGCTTCCCGAGGAAACCTTTCGACGTCGACTTCATCCCGCGCGACGACGCCGCGGCGGCCGCCGCCATGATCGGTCCCGACATTGCGGCGGTCATCGTCGAACCGGTGCAGGGTGTCGCAGGTGCGTTCGACCTTTCCCGTGAGTTCCTGCTGGCGTTACGCGAGTCGACCGAGCGCCACGGCGCGCTGCTGATCGCGGACGAAGTCCAGTGCGGCATGGGGCGCTGCGGGCATTTCTTCGCCGTGCAGGCTTACGGTATCGAGCCCGACCTGCTGACCAGCGCGAAGTCGCTGGGCGGCGGGGTTCCGTGCGCGGCGGTGCTCTGCCGCAACGACATCGCGGAGCAATTCGGGCCGGGCGACCTCGGAACCACCTTCGGCGGCGGTCCACTCGCGGCGGCGGCGATCAACGCGGTGATCGATGCGATCCGGAACGAGGACCTGCTTGCAAACGTCCGCGAACGTGAGACGCAAATACGCGATTGCTGCGTGACCGGCCCGGTCACGGGCATCCAGGGCAAAGGGCTGCTGCTCGGTCTCGTGTGCAGCCGGCTCGCAAAAGACGTGCGCGATGCGCTGCTCGAGCACGACATTCTCACCGGCACGAGCGCAGACCCGAACGTGGTCCGTATACTCGCGCCTCTTGTTATCACCGACGATCATGTCGACCGACTCGCGCGTGCGCTGGCCGCAATCCCGGGCGGCGATGCATGACGACTGCAAGGAAATCCGATGAAGACCTTTAACGATCTGGCCGAACTTGGCAACG
The DNA here is from genome assembly GCA_041601995.1 of Woeseiaceae bacterium. Lineage (GTDB taxonomy): Bacteria > Pseudomonadota > Gammaproteobacteria > Steroidobacterales > Woeseiaceae > UBA1847. The sequence goes on from JBFIHC010000001.1 coordinate 93,234, forward strand.
AGGAAATCAGTGCGCTGCTTGTGCTCGCCAACCGGCTCGACAAGCAACCGGAGCCGCAGGCGCTGCAGGGCAAGGTGCTGTCGCTGCTGTTCCTGAGCCCCTCGCTCAGGACGCTGGCCTCGTTCCAGGCAGCGATGACCCGCCTCGGCGGCGGCTCCTTCGTCATCTCGCCCGAGATGTCCATCCACGGACTCGAGACGCGGCCCGGCATCGTGATGGACGGCGTCGCGGCCGAGCACATCAACGAAGCCGTGCCGGTCATTGCATCCTACGGCGATGCGATCGGCATCCGCGCCTTCGCCGAGCGCAAGAACCTGGAACACGACATGGCGGAGACGGAGTTCAAAACGCTGACGGGCCTCATCGACACCCCGTGGATCAACATGGAATCGGCGATGAATCATCCCTGCCAGAACCTCGCGGACTGGAAGACGCTGGACGACCTGGCCATCCCGGCGAACGGCGGCAAGTTCGTGCTGAGCTGGGCATTCCACCCGAGAGCGCTCCCGCTCGCGGTACCGGCCTCGACCCTCTACACGGCGGCGCGCCGCGGCATGGACGTGACCGTGTTGCGCCCGGAGGGATTCGAGCTTCCGGAGCCCGTAATGAAGCGCGCGAAAGCCGCGGCCGAAGCGGCGGGCGGCGCCGTCCGGGAGACCGACGACCGCGTCGAAGCGATGGAAGGCGCGCATGTCATATACGCCAAGTCGTGGTCGTCAACGCGCCATTACGGCGACCGCATCAGCGACCAGAAGCTGCGGAACGAACTGGTCGACTGGTGCGTCGACGAGCCCTGGTTCGACAACGCGCGGGACGATTGCCGATTCATGCATTGCCTGCCCGTGCGCCGCGGCGTGGTCGTCGCCGACAGGATCCTGGATGGACCGCGCAGCGTCGTCATCCACGAGGCACGCAATCGCATGCTGGCGCAGATGGCCGTCCTGCACCGCATGCTCGGAGGCAGCAAATGACGTCAAAACGCGAACTCGCCATCGTCGTATCGGCGCTGAAGCACGCGGCGCCCTACCTGCGGCTCTTCAAGGGCAAGGTGTTCGTCCTCAAGGCCGGTGGCGAAATATTTGCCGACAAGGCCGCGACCAAGGCCCTGATGGAGCAGGTGGGCATTCTTCACCAGGTCGGCATCCGCGTCGTGCTGATACACGGCGGCGGCCCGCAGTCGACGCAGCTCGCGGCTGCCCTGGGCGTCGACACGACCTTCGTCGACGGCCGCCGCGTGACGGATGGCGCTTCCCTCGACGTCGCGACCATGGTGCTCAATGGGCAGATCAACACGCGGGTCCTTGCGGCCTGCCGCGACCTGCAGATCCCGGCCGTCGGCATCAGCGGCGTCGACGCCGGCCTCATCCGAGCACACAAGCGGCCGCCGGTGGAACGTGCGGACAGCTCGACCGTCGACTACGGTTTTGTCGGCGATATCGACTCCGTCGACGCGGACGTATTGCGCAAGCAGCTCGACAACGGCCTCATGCCGGTCGTAAGCCCGCTTTCCTGCGACGAGACCGGCACGCTGCTCAACATCAATGCCGACACCGTCGCCGCAGCCATCGCGGCGGAGCTCGGCGCCGAGAAGCTGGTCCTGCTGACCGGCGCGCCCGGCATCCTCGAGGACGCCTCGGACCCGAATTCGCTCATCAGCTACATCGACCGTGCGCAGCTCGACAAGCTGCGCGACGACGGCAAGCTCGCCGACGGCATGCTGCCCAAGGCGGCGGCCATCGATGCGGCCCTCGCCCACGGCGTTAGTCGCGTCCACGTGATCTCTTACAACTTCCCGGACAGCCTGCTGCTCGAGGTGTTTACCAATGAAGGTACCGGCACGCTCGTCGTCAACGACATTGCCGCCCTGACGCCCGAGGAACAGGCAGGCGGCGCATCATGACGCGCCTGTGGGACAAGGGCCTGCCGCTCAGCGAGCGCGTGCTGCGCTACACCGCTGGCGAGGATCACCTGCTGGACGCGCGCCTCGTGCCTTACGATGTGCGGGGCTCGATCGCCCACGCGGAGATGCTCGCGGCAACCGGGCTGATCGGCGACAGCGACGCGAATGCCATTCGTGACGGCCTGCAGCAGCTGCAGGCATCGTTCGAGGCTGGCGAATGGGGCATCACGCTGCAGGACGAGGACGTGCACACGGCGCTCGAGACGCGGCTCACCCGGGCCATCGGCGACGCCGGTGCGCGCCTGCACCTCGGCCGCTCGCGGAACGACCAGGTGCTTACCGCGCTGCGCCTCTACCTGCTCGATGCGGCCGACGATCTCGTCACGAGGATCGCGGCCCTGCGCGGGTCCGTGGCGCAACTGACAGAACGGCAGGGCGATATACCGCTGCCCGGCTACACGCATATGCAGCAGGCCATGCCGTCGTCGGTCGCGCTGTGGTGCGGAGGATTCGACGAGGCTTTTGCCGACGCCTGCGACGGCATCGGCGCGGCCCGGCGGCGTATGGACAAGAACCCGCTCGGTTCTGCAGCCGGCTACGGCACCCCCGGCCTGCCGCTGGATCGCGACATGACCACCGAGTCGCTCGGTTTCGCGGCAACACAAACGCCCGTGACGGCTGCGCAGCTGTCGCGCGGCAAGGCCGAGAGCGGCCTGCTCTTCGAGATCACCCTGCTGCTGCAGGACGTCGGGCGCATGGCCGCCGACCTGCTGATTTTCTACATGCAGGAATTCGGTTACGTCGCGCTTGCCGCCGACGTGACCACGGGTTCGTCGATCATGCCGCAGAAGCGCAACCCCGACGTGCTCGAGCTGCTGCGCGGCGCGTCGGCAACGGCCCAGGCATGCCTGGACGAATCGCTGATGATCACTGCCAAGCTGCCGTCGGGATACCACCGCGACCTGCAGCGCCTCAAGAGCCCGTTGTTCCGCGGCATCGATCTCGCGGTCGACAGCGTGGACATCCTGGCGCACGTACTGGACGGCATCGCCTTCGTGCCGAGCCGGGTTCGCCTGGACAAAGGCGTCTATGCGACCGAGGAAGCGTACCGGCTGGTCCGCGAAAAGGGCATCCCGTTCCGCGAAGCGTACCGCGAGATCGCGAAGCGGTATGCCGCGAGCTGACCGCACTCTATAATCGAGCCTGTTTTCCGGGGGACTCCACCATGAAACGACTCATCCTGCTCATCGCTGCGATATCCGGTTTCGCCCTGTTCGGCTGCGGCCAGTCCGGGCCGCTGTTCCTGCCGGGGAATCCGAGCGAAATCCGCGACGCGCCGCGGCCGGTGCAGAACGCGGACGAAGAAAAGGATGAAGACAACGACGACGAGAGCTGAGCCGGGTAGCTGCGGATGGCCGACGCCGACCTGGTCCTGATCGACGGCTCGTCGTACCTGTACCGCGCCTACCACGCGCTGCCTAAACTGAGTAATTCTGCCGGTGAGCCCACCGGGGCGCTGCACGGCGTGCTCACGATGATCAACAAGCTCGTCCGCGAGCAGCCCGCCGAGCGCATTGCCGTTGTCTTCGACGCGCCGGGCAAGACCTTCCGCGACGAGATGTATGCCGAGTACAAGGCGAACCGGCCGCCGATGCCCGACGACCTGCGCGACCAGGTGGAACCACTGATCGACGCGGTGAAAGCCATGGGACTGCCGTTGCTGCGCGTCGAAGGCGTCGAGGCCGACGACGTGATCGGCACCCTGTGCCGCCGCTGCGCCGACGAGGGCAAGAACGTACTGGTCTCGACGGTCGACAAGGACATGGCCCAGCTCGTCAGCGATAACATAATGCTGGTCAACACGATGTCCGGCCAGGTCCTGGATCGCGACGGCGTGAAAAAGAAGTTCGATGTCTTCCCCGAGCAGATCATCGACTACCTCGCGCTCGTCGGCGACAGTTCGGACAACATACCCGGGGTGCCACGCGTCGGCGCCAAGACCGCGGCAAAATGGCTCAACCAGTACCCGACGGCCGACGACATCATCGAGAACGCGGCCGACATTGGCGGCAAGGTCGGCGAGAGCCTGCGCGAAAACATCGAACAGCTGAAGCTCTCCCGCAAGCTCGCAACGATCCGCCAGGACCTCGAGCTGCCGGCAACGGTGGACGAGCTGACCCCCGGGGAGCCGGACGAGGCCGCGCTGCGAGAAATCTACGGAAGATTCGAGCTGCGCCAGCTGTTGCGGCAGCTCGACGGCGACGGCGGCGACGCGCCCGCCGCGGAGGTCGATGCCGAGGGTGACTACGAGACCATTCTCGACTGGGATGCATTCGACCGCTGGCACAAGGCGATCGACCAGGCCAATCTCGTCGCGCTCGACACCGAAACCACGAGCCTCGATTACATGGAGGCAGAACTCGTCGGCATCTCCCTGTCCGTCGAGCCGGGCAAGGCCGCCTACCTGCCGCTGGCACACGACTACCCGGGCGCGCCCGAGCAGCTGCCGCGCGACGAGGTGCTGAAGAAGCTGGAGATCTGGCTGCAGGACCCCGCGCAGAAGAAGCTCGGCCATCACCTCAAATACGATGCCCACATCTTCGCGCGCTACGACATCGCGCTCGCGGGGATGGCGTTCGACTCCATGCTCGAGTCCTATGTGCTGAACAGCGTTGCGACCCGCCACGACATGGACTCGACTGCCCGCCATTACCTCGGCCGTGAGACGATCCACTACGAGGACGTCGCCGGTAAAGGCGCGAAACAGCTCACGTTCAACCAGGTCGACCTCGACACGGCGGCGCCTTATGCCGCGGAAGACGCCGACATCACATTGCAGCTGCACGGCAAGTTGTGGTCGGAGCTCGGCAAGATCGAATCACTGCAAAAGGTCTACACCGACATCGAACAGCCGCTCGTCCCCGTGTTGCTCGAGATGGAGGAATCCGGCGTGCTCATCGACAAGCAGATGCTTGCCGAGCAGAGCCACGAGCTGAGCGGGCGCATGGCGGAACTCGAACGGCAGGCGCACGACCTGGCGGGCGGACCGTTCAACCTCGGCTCTCCCAAGCAGCTGCAGCAAATATTGTTCGAACAGCAGGAACTGCCGGTGATCCGCAAGACACCGAAAGGCCAGCCGTCGACCGCCGAGGACGTGCTCGCCGAACTTGCGAACGACTATGACTTGCCGCGCGTGATTATCGAGTACCGCGGGGTGAGCAAGCTCAAGAGCACGTACACGGACAAGCTGCCGCTGCAGATATCGAAGAGTACGGGGCGAGTGCACACCTCCTACCACCAGGCTGTCGCGGCAACCGGCCGCCTGTCCTCCACGGACCCCAACTTGCAGAACATCCCGATCCGAACACCCGAAGGCCGGCGTATTCGCAAGGCCTTTATTGCGCCGAAAGGGCACGTCCTGCTCGCTGCCGACTACTCGCAGATCGAGCTGCGCATCATGGCGCACCTGTCCGGCGACGACGGTCTGCAGTCGGCGTTCGCCGCCGAGCAGGACATTCACCGGGCCACCGCGGCGGAGGTCTTCGGTCTGGCGCTCGACGCGGTGTCGGACGACCAGCGGCGCTCGGCCAAGGCCATCAATTTCGGCCTGATGTACGGGATGTCGGCATTCGGGCTTGCGAAGCAGCTCAACGTCCCCCGCGGCGAGGCACAGGAGTACATCGACCTGTACTTCGACCGTTACCCGGGCGTGAAGGCGTTCATGGACGACATCCGCAGCAGGGCGAAAAAGCAGGGTTTCGTGGAGACGGTGTTCGGGCGGCGGCTGTACCTGCCCGAGATCAATGCCAGCAACCAGCAGCGGCGCCAGTACGCGGAACGCACCGCGATCAACGCGCCGATGCAGGGAACCGCGGCCGACATCATCAAGCGCGCGATGATCAGCGTGCAGGACTGGCTGCTGAGGTCGAAACCGGGCGCGCGCATGATCATGCAGGTGCACGACGAGCTCGTCTTCGAGGTCGACAAGGACGCGGTCGACAAGGTGCGCCGCAAGGTCGTCGGACTCATGGAGGGCGCCGCAGAACTCGACGTGGCCCTCAAGGTCGACGCCGGCACCGGGCGCAACTGGGACGAGGCGCACTGAGATCCGGTGCGACCGGGCATCGAGACTCGATCTAAACTATTTTTCCATGTTTTTCAGAGAATTACCTGGCGCAAGGAACTAATAAATTGCGCCACACTCTAAATTCATCGAGTGCGTAAGTACTCGCCTGTTTACCTCCCTAGACAGGCGCGCAACACGGTAACCCCAAGCCTGTTGCTTTTTCTTGCCCCGGATTCCAATCCGGGGCTTTTTTATGTCACGGTTCGAGAACCGCTCCTACCGGTCGGGCGGCAACATTCACTGTAGGAGCGCGCCCCTGCACGCGACCGGATTCAAGCTTCTGCGGCGAGGAACGTCTCCAGCACCGCGCGCGCTTCCTGCTCGCCGAGGCGTTTCAACGCGGAAAACGGCTGCACCGTCGCGCGGTCGCCCAGTTCTTTTCTCACGGCGAGTACCGCCGCCGCGGCCTGCCCTTTCTTCAGCTTGTCGGCCTTGGTGAGCAGGACGTGGGTGGGCAGCTGCACCGACTCCGCGAATGCGATCATCCGCCGATCGAAATCGGTGAGGCCGCGCCGGATGTCGACGATGAGTATCAGGCCCGCGAGGCTTTGCCGCGTTTCGAAATACTCGGCCAGCAGCTCACCCCAGTGCCGGCGCACGGACTCCGCGACCCGGGCAAACCCGTACCCGGGCAGGTCGACGAGCCGCTGGCCGTCGCGGAGTTCGAAAAAGTTGACCAGCTGGGTGCGCCCCGGGGTCTTGCTGGTGCGGGCGAATTGCCGGCGATTCACGATGACGTTGATCGCGCTGGATTTGCCGGCGTTGGAGCGGCCGGCCACGGCGACCTCGCTCCCGGTGTCCGCCACGAACTGGCTGGAAGCGTTGGCACTCTTCAAAAATCGGGCATCCGGGTATTGCGACATGGGGGTATGGCCACGGGTTTCTGTGTATAATTCATGGCCGCAGAATTCATGGTCCCCCGGCCAGGCGGGCCAGATTATACACTCGTCGAAAATGACAACGATGGCACCGGCCACCGTGAAGAAGTAACGGTTACATAACATGAAGAACACGCTCGCTTACGTTTGCGCATTTGCCGGCCTGGCGCTGGCAGCTCTCCAGGTCCAGGCCGAGAGCCTTGTAGGAGGTTCGGCAGAAGCCGGCAAATCCAAGGGCGTGACCTGCGCCGCCTGCCACGGGGCCGAAGGCATCAGTGCGAACCCGCTGTGGCCGAACATCGCGGGGCAAGGTGCCCCGTACCTGGTCACGCAGCTGAAGGCATTCAAGGACGGTGCCCGCAAGAATCCCCTGATGACCAGCCAGGCAACGATGCTCTCCGGGCAGGACATGGCCGACCTGGCCGTCTATTTCGAGAGCCTCCCCGCGCCGGCCCAGGCTGTCGCAGACCCCGACCTCGTCGGCAGGGGCGAGGCACTTTATCGCGGCGGCGAGGTCTCAAAGCAGGTGGCAGCCTGCATGGCCTGTCACGGTCCGACCGGGGCCGGCAACCCCGCCGCCGGGTACCCGGCCCTGAAAGGCCAGCACGCGGCCTACACGGCCAAGCAGCTGCGCGACTATGCGTCCGGTGAACGCGTATCGGATGGCAAGACGCGCATGATGCGCGACATAGCAGGGAAGCTCAGCGAAGAGGAGATCGTCGCGCTGGCATCCTATGTCCAGGGATTGAAGTAAGAGCCGAAAGCAGGACGGTATTGAGACAATGAAAAATGCTTTGATGTACGGGGCGCTGGCCCTGCTGTTACTGATCGGGCTCGCTGCCTGCGGCGGCGACTCGCAACCGGAATCCGCGGCAGAAGCAACGCAGTCGACGGATGCAGCGACTGTTGAAGAGCAGGCGGCAAGCGACGAAGAAACCGTCGCGGACGAGGACGACGCGCAGGTCGTCGTGGAGGAGTCCGCCGCCGAACCGGAGGATGACGAACAGCCGATCATGCTCGCCAGGGCCGACAGCGCGGACAAGCGGGCACAGAACTGGAAATTCAAGGAAGGCCAGCACTACATTCGCATGGTGCCGAGCCAGCCGACCATGGGTGGCGCGGACAAGATCGAGGTGGCCGAGTTCTTCTGGTATGGCTGCCCGCACTGCTACAGCTTCGAGCCGACCATCAACGCGTGGGCTGCAGAGATGCCGGCCAGCGCCCGCTTCGTGCGAATCCCGGTCGTATGGAACACGATTCACGAACTGCATGCGCGGGTGTTCTATACGATGGAGGTTCTTACCCGTAACGGCGATCTCGCCGACGGTGAGGCATTCCACAACACCGTGTTCCAAGAGATCCAGACGCGCGGCAACCGCCTGACCAGCGAAGATTCGGTCCGGCGCCTGTTCGAGCGATTCGGTGTCGATGCCGATACCTTCGACAAGACCTGGAAGTCGTTCGAGGTCGACCAGAAACTGCGCGTCGCGAAAGACCTCGGGCGCCGCTACAACATCCAGGGCGTACCCGCGGTCGTCGTCAACGGAAAGTACCGAACGGGCGGCCAGGAGGCCGGCAGTTACGATGCGGTCCCGGCCGTCATCGACGAACTGATCGCGCGCGAAAGCCAGCGATAGCCCGGGCAGCCGCAACGCGGGATACTCGTGAAAAAATCCCTGGCCATTGCAGGACTCGCGATCGTCCACGCGGTCGCCGCCGCCGCGCCCGGCCCCGACGAATCGTTCTCGCGGCTTGCTGCCCGCTACCTCGACGAGATCTCCGTGCATTCGCCGGTTGCGGCCACTGCACTCGGTGACCACCGGGCGGACAGCCGCCTCGACGACGTAGACGCGGCCGCCCGCGAACGCGTCCGCAATGCCTTTGTCGAATACCGGGAGACACTGGCGGCCATCGAGCGGAGCGGGCTGTCGCGCGCCAACCAGGTCGACGCTGCGATCCTGTCGAACGAAATCGAGTCGACACTGTTCGAACTCGACAGACTGGAAGAATGGGCGTGGAACCCGCTCTACTACGTGCGCCTCTCCGGCAACGCGATCTACGGGCTCCTCTCGCGCGATTTTGCGCCGCTCGAAGAGCGCCTCGACAACGCGGCATCACGCCTCGAGCAACTGCCGCGCTTTTTCGCCCAGGCACGGGCTTCGCTGCAGCCGGAACGCGTTCCGAAAATCCATGCCGAGACCGCGATCCAGCAGAACCGCGGCCTCGTGACGATCATCGATTCGATGATCGTGCCGCACCTGCAGGCGCTGCCGGCGGAGACGGCGACGCGCCTGGAGGCGGCAATGGCCACGGCTCGTGACGCCGTCGCCGAGCAACAGGCCTGGCTCGAAGAGGAACTGTTGCCGCGAGCGAACGGCGACTTCCGCATCGGCGCCGAACTCTACGACCGCAAGCTCGCGTTCGCACTGAATTCCTCGTTGAGTCGCCGGGAGATACGGACGCTGGCCGAACGCGAGTACGAATTCGTGCGCAACGAAATGTACGAAATCGCGAAGCAGGTATACGCCCTGCAGCACCCGTTTACGGCATTTCCCGACAGCCCCGACGAGTCCTACAAGCAGGCAATCATCCGGGCGGCTCTCGAGAAGGCCTACCAGCAGCCGCCGCCGCGTGACGAGATCGTCGAGATCGCCAGGCAGTCCCTGCAGCAGGCCAGCGACTTCGTCGTCACGAAAAATATCGTTACGATGCCGGAGGAACCGGTCGAGATCATCGTGATGCCGGAGTTCCAGCGCGGCATCGCGCTCGCCTACCTCAGTCCACCGGGACCGCTCGACCGCGACCAGAAAGCATTCTACGCAGTGGCTCCACTGCCGGCCGACTGGACCGAAGCACAGGTCGAGTCGTTTCTGCGCGAGTACAACCTTTACTCCATCCATAACCTCACGATCCACGAGGCCGTGCCGGGCCACTACCTGCAGCTGGCGCTGAGCAACCGGCACCCTTCGGCACTGCGCAGCGCGCTGTGGTCCGGGCCTTTCGTCGAGGGCTGGGCGGTCTACGCGGAGCGCGTGATGATCGAGGCAGGCTACCTCGATCACGATCCGCTGATGCGTCTAATCAATCGCAAGTGGTACCTGCGGGCGATCACCAATGCGATTATCGATTCGGCCGTTCACGTCGATGGCATGTCCCAGGACCAGGCGATGAAGCTGATGATCGAGGGCGGCTTCCAGGAGGAGCGCGAAGCGGCCGGCAAGTGGGTCCGCGCACAGCTTTCTTCGACGCAGCTATCGACCTACTTCGTCGGCTACCAGGAGCACAAGGCCCTGCGCGCCGCCGTCGAAGCCGCATGGGCCGATGAATTCACGCTGCGCCGCTATCACGACCAGGTGCTCTCCTACGGCTCGCCGCCCGTCCGCTTCGTCCGCGCACTGATCCTCAACGAACCCATTCCTGCGGTCTCGGGCCCCGCAACCGCGTCCGCTCGCTGAGTGCCTGATCCTTTCGGCTAGCCGCCTCCTGCCGTCGGCAGGTTGCTGGGCCTTACGCCGCTTCGGGTTGCGTTGCGGATCGCCTCCTGGTTGTCGAGACGCTCCCTCTCCCACTCGGCCGCCGTCTTACAGACACGCGAGGACAGCCTCGAACCGGTTTCCTTCTGCCGCTGGCAGACCATGCGGTTCGGATCGCCTTCGATTTGCTCCACCGACGCATAGCCCCCGGGCGCCGGCTCAGAATCGGGACCCGACGCACAACCGGCGGAGATCGCAAGGCAGAACACCGCCACGACGGGCCCCGGGATGCTGCTGGCTTTAGTCACTTTTCTTCCCCCTGCTCTTTGAGAGCGTCGATATCTTCGATATACGGCAGGTAGTTGCGCCAGCGGCCACTCGAACGGGTATGCAGCGGCTCGCGCACCTGCCACACGCTGGCTGTCTTCACCTGCGACCTCGAACGCTGGAATTCGAGGCAGGCATCGTCCCACGGCAAGCCGAGGAACTCGAGCAGCCCGCGCAGCACGGGCTCCGGCTCACGCACCAGGGTGTCGTAGTCCACGGTAAATATATTCTCCCCGAACAGCTCATGCCAGCGCTCCATCAGGCGCTGCTGCAGGCGGTAGTAATGCGCGGTGTCTGAGAGATCCGTCGCGTAGCTCAGCGGCGCGCCCAGCTGCTGGAACCAGACCGACAGGCAATTGTCCCTGAGCTGGCGGCGCGTATGGACGATCTTCGCCGCCGGGAACATGGCACGTATCACGCCGAGATGCAGGACGTTGTCGGGGCGCTTGTCCGTCACGTGGTTTGCAGCAGGGAATAACTGTTGCAAGGCCGACAGGTATTCCTCCGCAACGGCCGACAGTTCTGCGGGTGTCACTTCGGCGAGTCGCTTCGGAAACGGTTGCAGACGCTCGGTGAGCAGCCGCGGCAGGACGTCGAGTTCGCCCCCCATCTGCACGGATGGGTGCGCCGAGAGCACCTGCTCGACCAGGGTCGAACCGGAGCGATACATGCCGCAGATGAAAATCGGGGAGGCGCCGCTGGAGGTCTCCGCCTGCCTGAGCCAGTATTCGTCGAAGCGGGCGAGCATCGACGCAATCCCGCGCTCCGCCCGATCGGCGTCGTAACGCCCCCGCAGTCGCCTGCCCAGCTCGTTCGCCTGCCGGTAAGCGTCGAAGGCCCCGCCGTAGTTACCCGCGTCGTCCAGGGCCTTGCCGAGGGCGAACAGCAGCCCTTCGCGGGCCGCTGGCTCGTTCTCGGTGGCCGCGACAGCCGCCTGCAGCGATTCGATCAGCGGATCATCGGCGTGCCCGATGCGCCGCGCTCCGGCGAGCCGCGAGAGCGCATCCCAGTAATGTGGATCGATCGAGAGTATGCGCTCGAAGATCTCGATGGCCTGCTCGCGCTCGCCCTGTTCCTCGAGCAGCCCGGCGAGGTTGAAAAGGGCGGGAACAAAGTCGGGCACCAGCGCCAGCGACTGGTCGTACATCTCGCGCGCCCGCTGCGGCTGGCGCATTTCCGAGTACAGCACGCCGAGGTTGGAGTACACCTCCTGCGCGTCGTCGATGCCGAGTTCTATCGATCGCAGGTAGGCGCCGACCGCATCGTCGTAGCGCATCGCCCGCTTGTACAGCAGGGCGAGATTGAAATGACCGACCGCATCGCCCGGATTACGTGCCAGCCGTTGCTCGTGCTCGCGTATCGCGGAATCCGTGTCGGGCGGCGGGGACATTGGTCGCCTGCTGTTTTCAGCCGGCCGCTGGCGTCTCTCTTGCGGCCATCCGCTCGATGATCACCTGCCAGTTCTCGAGGGAAAACAGGTGCGCGAATATGCCGGCGAGGAAACCCTCGCTGAAGAGTTCCTTCACCACGGCGTCGTCGATATCGTTCAGCTTGTCGCTGTTTACGGCAACGTAGCTCGCAACCGGGACTTCCTTACCCTCGGGCGTCTTCCTCGTGACCTGCTGTCCGGCCAGCAGCCCGAGTTCCTTGAGCCGCTGACCGAATTGCGCCGTGCGCTTCGACTCGGCGTCGTAGCGGCCACAGAAATCGACCAGCGCCTGCGTCTCCGGCGTCACTTTGTTGTCGGCGCCGAAGAAAGGTTGCTCCGGGTTTTCGCTGATACTCTCGGCGGCCCGGTCAATTACGACAGCAAATTCGTCATTCGAGCGCGCTGCCAGCGCAAATGGATAGCAGCGGATGTAGGCGGGTATGTAAGTTTCCCGCTCCCAGTAACCGTTTTCGTCGATGAACAGGTTGATATCGTCCAGCGTGCCGACGACGGCAAGTGGTACCGGGTTCTCGAGGTCCGAGAAAACCACCGGGAAGTGCTTTTGCGCGCTCGCGATTTCACTCAGCGTGATCGGCAATGCACGGGACTTGCGTGCGAACTCGAAAGGCCGCTCCGGCATGCGTAAACCGAGGGAGCCGTGCGCCTGGTGATTGAGGAGCTCCGGCTGCCTGTAGAAAAGTTTCTGGCCGACGGGCGTGGTGTCCTGCCCGGCCGCGTTGCTCTGATCCGTCATGGCGTGTCAGTTGCCGTCCAGGCCGCCGGTCGTACGCTGCGCCCGATCGAGCGTCCGCGCCGTATCTTCACTGGCCTGATGCCATTGGCGGGCCGTCATGCAGATCTTCTCCGAAATTCGGGAACCGGTCGGCTTGTGGCGCCGGCATACGATGCGATTCGGGTCCTTGCGGACTTCGGCGGCACTCAGGTACTCGGTCTCCTGTCCCGGATCCGCGGAGCTGGCCCTTTGGGTGCCCGAGTTGGAACTGCAGCCGGCCGCGAGGGCCGCTGCCGCAACGAGAACCAGCGGCACCAAGCTTCTTGTCGTGCGTAAGTAGTGTGAGGTCATAATCCAGCCTCTGCCTGAAAATGGAATTACCGGTCGTTGGACCGGGATTCTCGCAAAAGGTTTTAGCGCAGTGAAGAAAAAGGCGGGCCGAAGCCCGCCTTTTCCTTGTCTTGCCGTACGTCAGACCGTATTACAGCTCCAGGGCGACACCCAGGAAGATGTAGCGGCCCATCGGATCGTAGTAGCCGGGGAAGGTGTTGCCGTTACCCGGATACGTGCCGACGTCCGAAGACAGCGGCGGATCCTCGTCCGTCACGTTGTTGATACCGAAACGGAGCTGCGTGGAATCGGTCACCTGCCAGGTCGCGGCCAGGTCGATCCAGTTGTAGGCATCCCAATTCGACGCACCGCTGGTTCCCGCGCGAGCCGCATCATCAACCGCGCCCATGTAGCGCCACATCAGCGAGACATCGAGATCCCAGGGCGTGGCCCAGGTCGTGCGGAAGGTGTGCGCCCACTCGGGGAAAGCACCTACGCAGTCGCCGTTCTCCCACAGGCCTTTGCACTCAACGACTGGCGAAGTCGGCGTCGGCTGGGTGTCGGCGGTCAACAGCGACGTACCGACGAGCGAGAAGTCGAGATCGCCCATGTCGCCGATCGGCGTGGTGTAGCCGATCTGCAGGTCGACGCCTTCGCGCTCGAACTTACCGATGTTGACGTTGGTGCCAATGATAAAGCCCTGCGTGCCGACCCACAGCGAACCGGAGCCCGGTGCACGTACGACGTTGTCGCACCAGATCGCGTCACCCGTTTCCAGGCACTGCTCCAGCGTGAAGCGCTCCGGCACGACATCGATGGCGCCGGTCACTTCGATGTTGAAGTAGTCGACACTGATCGTCAGGCCGTCGATGAACGCCGGCGACCAGATACCGCCGAACGAGATCGTGTCCGACTCTTCCGGCTCCAGGTTGGGGTTACCGCCCTGCAATGTGTTGTACTGACCCGCCGGGCTGTTCAGCGCCGCACTACCGTACAGGGCTGCTGGCAGTCCGGTGAAGTTGACACAGGCTTCCTGCGAATAGAGCTGCGCATCGCCGCAAGGATCGTTCGCCATGTCGAACAGGTTCAGGCCCTGGGGACGGAACAGTTCACGCAGGTTACCGGCGCGGACTGCACGCTGCAGACTGGCACGCAGGCGGATCTGGTCGTTGAAGGACCAGTCGAATGCCCCCTTGTAGGTGTCGGTCGTAGGCCCGAGATTGTAGTCCGAGTAGCGGTAGCCGAGGTTCAGGTTGACCGACTGCGCGAGGTCATAGCCTTCGAACAGCGGAACCTGGGCCTCGAAGAAGAAGTCCTTGACCGCGAACGAACCATTGACGGGAACGGTTGCGCCACCCTGACCGGCGCCGTCGCCACTCTGGAAGCCGTCGTCCGGATCGTAGCGCAGTTTCTCCTGGCGGTACTCGTAACCACCGACGAGCTGGATGCCCGTGTCGGCCGTCGGGAGCTTGACGCCATACTGGCCCATGTCGCCGGTGACGTAGCCGCTGGCGATATCCGTCGTGACCTCACCCGTGGCAAACAGCGCCTTGTTGATGTAGCCCTGCACCGGGTCCTGGCCGTCCGGCAGTACGCCGCCCGTCTCGAAGACGTTCCACGGGATACAACGCGGGTCGCTGCCGTCGAGAACGGAGGCACAAACCGGGTCGCCCGTTACGGGATCGGCGACGACGTTCAGCGCGCGGACGATGCGCTCGGTCGACAGGTCGTTCAGGTAGGTCTGCGCGAGCTTGACGCGGCCCGTGTTGACGTGAACGTCATACGACCAGGCGTCGTTGATCTCGCCGCGCGCGCCGACCACGATGCGGTTGGACGTGTGCGTCGTGAGGTTGGTGCGGAAACCGCCCTCGACGTTACGACGACCGATGTAGACCGTCTGCGTGTCCGCAGCCGTCAGGCCGAACTGGCCGCAGAGCTGCTGGAACTGCTGCGCCGAGAGCAGCGGATTGCCGCAAGGCAGCGTGTTCGTGACGAAGAACGCGCCCGAAGGAGCGATCTGAGCGTCGGACACGTCGTCCATGTAGGAGATCTCGGCATAGGCCTCGAACGCGTCGTTGAAGCGATAGTGGCCGAGTGCGCCGACCGTGTACCGCTCGTCAGGACGCTGGATGAAGTTCGGCGGCTGGTAGTTGTACAGCTCGCCCTGGCGCTGCACGAAGTCCGTGCCCTGCACGATGAAGTCGAAGCTGTCGGGGGCGTTCACACCGAAATCGGTGAAACGGCCCTGCGGCAACGTCGAAGAACCACCGCAAGACCAGGCATCGGCGCCGCCGCCAAGCGCGCAGTTGTTCCAGTCGCGCTGGCCGGAGGTGACCGCATCGATCTCGCGGTAGCCCGCGTACATCGTGACGTTACCGGAACCATCAGATGTGTTGGCACCGATCATGATCGAAAAGTCGTTCGTGAAACCGTCGGTGACGTCCTGTTCCGGAACGTCGAAACCACGGGCCTGCGACAGGCCGGTCACGACACTGTCGTCGTTGGCCGTCTGGTAGAAGGAGTACTGGTAGTCGAGCGCGAAACCTTCGAAGTCGGACTTCGTGATGAAGTTGACAACGCCGGCTACAGCGTCCGAACCGTAGGTCGCGGAGGCGCCACCCGTCAGCACTTCGACACGATCGACGAGCGCGGCCGGGATCTGGTTGAGGTCAGCGCCCAGCCCACCACCGACCGGCGAGCCCGAAGGCAGGCGACGGCCATTGAGCAGGACCAGGGTACGAGTGGAGCCCAGGCCACGCAGGTCGACGGTTGCCGTGTTGGTGGCACCGTTCGCCTGGTTGGCGCCCTGCGACGCGTAAACCTGCGGCAGGCGGTTGAGCATGTCTTCGATACGTGTGACGCCCTGGAACGAAATCTCTTCGCTGCTGACCGTGGTTACGGGGCTGGCGCTGATGAGGTTACGAGCAGGAATGCGGGATCCGGTTACGGTGATCTCTTCGAGTTCAACCGCTTCCTCCCCCTGTTGAGCTAGTACGGTCTGGGATGCGACCAACGGCAGCGAGCCGGCCATAAGAGCCAGCTTCACAGCGTTTGACACATGCCCGTTCCTATTTCTAGGCATTGACATTGCCATATCTCCTTGTGCTGTTTGCGTTTCGACTACGCATGGCCGGCGTTCTTGTCGAGCCTTGCCAACTCACCGGAACACATTCCTCGCGGCTATTTCCACGATCGATATGCAGCGTTGAAAAGGACCCATGCGTAGTCGTTGCAAGAAGGTTACACCCGTAAACAGGAAGGGTAAAGAAAAAACCTGTAGTTTTATCGCAACAAGCCTTATAACTATTGGGAATGCAATATGGTTTTTCGCCCACACATTGGCGCGCGCAGCGCCTCGCCCGAGCTGTTGGCCTGCCGCCACGGAAGCCCCGGGCCGGCGCACCGGCCACGCGGCCCCTGCGGCGCCGAACCCGCGCGCTAGAATCGGGTCATAGGTTCTACGACAATTGGTTCAGGCGTCGGCGTGCGGATGGACTCGTTTAACATAATCAGGATCGCCACAGTCACCGCAGCCGCGTTTTTCGCGGCGGCGTGCGCCGTTCCGGGGCTCCGGGAGGACGCGGCATCGATCCCCGAGCAGGCGCTCCTGTCCGGCGATGTGCTGTTCGGCAGGACCATCGAGACCGGCTCGGTAGCGGACCCCGGCATGTTCGAACTCGACGACGAAATGCGGGCATTCGTCGCCGAACATGTCGATGGCTCGCGCGCAAGCCGGGAGCGAATGCGGCGCCTGCTGTCCGCGATGATCGAGTCCGGACTGATGTCCCTCGACTACGACGATGCCAAGACCAAGACAGCCCGCCAGACCTTCCGCGACCGCGTCGGCAACTGCATATCCTTCACCGCCCTGTTCGTGGCGCTGGCGCGCGAAGCCGATCTCGACGTCAGGTTCCAGACGGTCGAGGTTCCTCCGATCTGGTATGCCGACTCCGACCTCGTCATTCTCAATAATCACGTCAATGCGCTGGTCAAGCACAACTTCGGCTTGCGCGTTGTCGTGGATTTCAATGTCACCGAGTTGAAAGGCGAATACGAGACGGAAGAGGTATCCGACGAATATGCTCTGGCGCTCTACTACAACAACAAGGCAATGGACGCGCTGCGCGACGAGGATCTCGAAACCAGCTTCAGGCTGCTGAAGAAATCGATAGAGACCCACCCGGATATCGCCGGCAACTGGGCGAATCTCGGCGTGATCTATTCCCGCAGCGACGAGGACGATTACGCGATCGCGGCCTATCACAAGGCGCTTGACCTCGACCGGAAACACCGCCCGTCATTGACAAACCTTGCTTCGATCCACCGCAGCCGGGGCAATGCGGAACAGGCGGAATACTATGCACGCCAGGTCAGGCGCTACCAGGACCAGAACCCCTACTACCACTATTACCACGCGCTCGCCGCCTACAATGACGGCAACCTCGCCACTGCCGAAAAGCGACTCGAGCGCGCGCTGGACCTGAAGAGAACCGAGCACAAGTTCTACCAGCTGCAGGGTCTTATCGCGGAGCGGCAAGGCGACAGGAAGACGGCGCTCCGAAGTTTCGAGCATGCGCTCGATCTCGCCGTGTACTCCGATTCCCGCCGCCTGTACGACAGAAAGATCTCGTTACTCAGCGGCAAGCGATAAGCCGGCGATACCGGCCAGCACTGTCGCGACCGCGGCCGATGGGATAGCCTTTGCAGCCACCCCGCTGCGACGGAATGAACCCGATCCATGAGAATTCACATCACCCTTCTGCTTGCGGCCAGCCTGGTTTCGGGGAGCGCGATCGCCGCTGACGACGACGGTATTTACGCCGAGTACTGGGACAACGAGCTGCGCCAGAATCCCTTCCGGGCCACGACGTCGGGCGATTATCGATTCAACGACCGCGTACCCGACGCCAGCGAATCGTCGCAGCGCGCACGCCTGAGCAAGCTCGGAAAATTCGCATCGCGGCTCGACGACGCCGGTGACTCGCTGAATGCCGATATCCTGCGCTTCATACTCCGGCACGAGCTGGCGCTCGGGGAATTCGCGCCCTGGCGCATACCCTTCCTGTCGGACGCCGGGTTCCATATGGACGTCGGTTACGTCGTCTCCTCGACACGCTTCGAGGAAATCGATGACTACAGGGACTACCTTGCCCGGCTCGAAGCGCTGCCCCGCTATCTCGAGCAGAACCGCATCAACATGCAGCTCGGCATCGAAGCCGGCTTCACGCAGCCGCGGGAAATCATGGAGGGCATCCTGCCGTCGTTTGATGCTCAGGTGACCGGGTCGGCCGAGACGCATCCGCTGTATGCGCCGTTCCGTGAAATGTCCGGAAAGCTGAGCGCGGAGCAACAGGAAGAACTACGCAACGTGGCCCGGCGATTGCTCGAAGACTCGGTGATCCCGGCCTACGCGACGATTCGCAGCTTCATGCGCGAACGTTACCTGCCGAATGCGCGCACATCGCTCGGCGCGAGCGAGCTGCCCGACGGCGACGCCTATTACGCCGCACTGGTGCGCTACTACACGACCCTGGATTCCGCGACGCCGGACAGCGTGCACGAGCGTGGGCTTCGCGAGGTGGCCCGCATCCGTTCAGAAATGAACGACGTCATTGCCGAGACCGGTTTCGAAGGCAGCTTCGACGCGTTCCTCGAGTTCCTGCGCAGCGATCCGCAGTTCTATGCGAAGTCGCCGGAAGAACTCCTGATGCGCGCCGCCTGGATCGCGAAGAAGACCGACGGGCGACTGCCCGCGTTCTTCGGCAAACTGCCGAGGCAGCCGTACTCGGTGGAACCGGTGCCGGGGGAGCTTGCGCCGAATTACACGGCAGGGCGTTACGTGCCGTCGCCGCCCGGCGGCCCGCGCGGCGGACAGTACTGGGTCAACACTTACGCGCTCGAGACGCGCTCGCTCTACCAGCTCGTCGCCCTGTCGTTGCACGAGGGCGTTCCCGGCCACCACCTGCAGGGCGCGCTGGCCTACGAAATCGAAGACGCGCCCGAGTTCCGCAAGCAGTTCTACCCGCACGCCTACGGCGAGGGCTGGGGCCTGTACGCGGAAAAACTCGGCGTCGAAATGGGCCTGTACGAAACGCCCTACGATCACTTCGGCAGGCTCTCCTACGAAATGTGGCGCGCCTGCCGGCTGGTCGTCGATACCGGCATCCATGCCAAGGGCTGGACCCGCGCTCAGGCGATCGACTACCTGGCATCGAAAACGGCACTGTCGATGCACGAGGTCCGCACCGAGATCGACCGCTACATTGCCTGGCCCGGCCAGGCCCTCGCCTACAAGATCGGTGAGCTGACCCTCTGGGACTTGCGGCGTGATGCGGAGGCCGCACTCGGCGATGCGTTCGACATCCGGGAGTTCCACGACGTGGTGCTGACCTCGGGCGGCGTGCCGCTGGAACTCCTGAAGTCCATGGTCGGGCGGTACGTCGAACACAAGCTCGCCGCCGTGCAGGGGGGCGCCCGTCGATGAGCCCCGGGACCGCCACGCCCGATGCCGGGCACTGGGACGCTTTCTGGCGCGCGCGCGACAAGGCGGTCGAGCGCGAAGACGCCGGCGCCCGCGATCCGGCCCCGGCGCACTTCTGGGAGGCGTTCTTCGAACGCGAGTTCTCGGGCAGGGCTCGAGCCAGTTTTCTCGACGTGGCCTGCGGCCACGGCGCCGTAACCGGTATCGCGGTCGGCGTCGCGCGCAACGCCGGCATGCAACTCGACGCCCGCTGTGCCGACTATTCGCAGGCCGCGATCGACGAGCTTTGCAGGCGCTTTCCGGTGGTCGAGGGTGTCGCCTGCGATGCGGCCGACATGCCCTGGCCCGACCGGCGTTTCGACTTCGTCGTCAGCCAGTTCGGTATCGAGTACGCCGGCGATGCCGCATTCGGCGAGGCGGCAAGGCTCGTCGCGGACGGCGGTGCGCTCGTTGCGCTGATGCACCTCCTGGGCGGCGCCATCCACGCGGAGTGCGCCGATAATTTCGCCGTCGCGGCAGCGCTGCGCGATTCCCGGCTGATGCCGCTCGCACGGCGCGCTTTCGAGGCCGGCTTCGACCTCATCGCCGGCAAGATCACAGACGCGGAATTCCAGGAAGCCGACAAGCAGCTGGCGCCGGCTGTCGAGGCCGCGAAAGGTATTTTGCGGGACAAGGGACCGCAGGCCGCAGGCGGGCTGCTCGCGAACCTGTACAAGGACATCGGCTACATGTACACGCGCATGCAGAACTACCTGCCGGACGACGTGTTTGCGTGGTTCGACGGCATGACGGCCGAACTCGATTCTTATGAAGGGCGCATGGCGTCGATGACGCGCGCCGCCATGGACGAACGGCAGGTCACGGCCATCGCCGATTCCCTGGCCGGGCTCGGGCTCGCCGTCGAACCGCCACAGGTACTGTCGCTCGCGGAATCGGGCAAGCCCGCGGCGTGGATCCTGGTTGCTCGCCGGTAGCAGCGCGCCTCGGCGCGCGATTCCAGCGCAAACCATCGCGGTTCGAGACCCGCTCCCGCAGTGTGACTAACCGTGACCGTCCTCGCCGGTATAGTGGCGTGCCGCGGTAAGTACGGTGGTCACCATCGCACGCTCTTCCCCGGTCAGCTCCGGTCGCCAGATATCGAACAGCAGCACGACGCGTTCGCTGTCGCTGTCGTTCCAGGCTTCGTGCAGCATGCTGTCGTCGAAAATCAGCAGCTCGCCCTCGACCCACGGTCGCGTCTCGTTGCCGACACGAAGCGCGCCGCAGTTCTCGGGCACGATGAGCGGCAGGTGACAGATAAGCCGCGTGTTCACCATGCCGGTATGCGGAGGGATTCGCGTCTGCGCGCGCAGCTTCGAGAACAGCGCGATCGGCGCCTGCCCCGGGATATCCGGCTGTGGCACCGCTTCCAGCGCCTGGAAAGCCGTCGGGCACAGCTCTTCAGCCTCCGCGTTCTTGTCGCCGTAATGCCACAGGTAATACGCGCCCCAGTCGTCATTGTCGACGAGATCGGTACCCCTGGGGCTCAGGTGGCTGCCATCGCTTTCCAGGTACGGCGAGAAGCGCGATGCATCCGTGAGCACTTTGTGCAGCTCGTCACGCATTGCATCTGTATGCGCCTCGATCGACTCTACCCAGTCGAAGTCTTCGCGCTCGTAGAACTGGATCTGCGGCAGGGACGGAAAGTAGAACCGCCGCGGCTGCTGGTAGTAGACGTCGCTCTTGCCGAACAGGATATCGAGGGATTGCCGGAAACGCAGGCTGGACGCCTTCAGGTCGAAGCCATCTTCGATGAGCCGCTTCAGCAGGAAATCCTGGTACTCGGCGTCAAGTTGCTTGCATGCCGCCTGCGCGCGCTGCAAGCCCTCGACCACGTCGTCCGGATGGTCGGCGGTGCGCGCCGCGAGACGCAGCGCCGCCTGGTAGAACTGCAGCGCGCCGCGAGTGTCGCCCATGTGCTGCAGGTGATCGGCCTTGAAGATATTGCCGCGGAGATTGTCGGGCTCGAGTTCGAGCAGGCGGTCGACGGCCGCGAGCGCCGCCTCGGCATCATCCTGCTGCGCGCAGGCGAAAGCCAGCCCGAGCCATGCCGTCGGGTCGGCCTCGGGGAACTTCACGATCTTCTCGAACAGGCCGCGCGCCTGAAAGGAGTTGCCACTCTGCAGGGCGCCTACAGCCTGCTGGATCATCTTTTGCCTGTCGATTGCTGACTCGGTCATGGTGAATTTCGTCGTCCTGTTGCGGTCTACTGTTTCCGATGTAGTATTTCGAGCCGGAATTCTAATGGAAATGCCTATGACCCGCCTTACTGCCCGATCGTTCGCGATTCTTGCCTGCCTGTTGCCCGGCGCCGCGGCATTCGCCGACGCGCTTCAGGAAGAACTCCGCGTGTGTCGCGGCCTAACCGACGACGACGCACGCCTGATCTGCTACGACGCGGCGGTGGATCGTAGCAGAAACAGCGGCTACAGCAGGCCGGTGCCGGCGAAGGCCGCCGCACCGGCACCCGCCGAACCCGCGGCTGCACCCGTGGCAACCGGCGCGGCAGCGGAACTCAGCCAGGAGGACCTGTTCGGCAAGACCGGTGATGAAGTGCAGCGAACGGTGCAGGAGGCGACCGGCAGCGAACAAATGGACAGCCTGCACGCCACGGTAACGAAGCTGCAGCGATACGGCTACGACAAGGTGCTCATCACCCTCGACAACGGCCAGGTCTGGAAGCAGGTTGATTCGTCGAGCCTTCGGCTTCGCGTTGGCGACGCCATCGACATCGAGCGCGCGTCGCTGGGCTCGTTCATGTTGCGTAAGAAGGGCAGCAAGCGCTCGATGCGGGTTGCACGCGAAGACTGAGCAGCCGCGCATCAGCCCCGTCCGTCATCCATCCGCCGGGCCCGGGAACGCTCGCTAACCTCTATCCCGGCCTAACGTCTCGGGGGGGTACATTCATGCACGCACCTCCGGATTACACCAGCCGTTTCGTGGGACAGATCTGCCGCTCCATCTCCGTGAAACCGTTGGCGACCGCCCAGGCTTCGGCTGCCTGCTGCAGGCGCCGGCCGAGCCCGGCGCGGCGGGCATCCGGGTCGACGTACCCGCCTTCGAGGCAGGCGACCCGGCTGGATTCGCAGCCTTCCGCGTAACTGCGGGAACCGATTTCAACGAAACCCGCCAGCGAACCGTCACCCCTGTCCGCAACCGGCACCGCGATACCGACCGGCCGCGTGCCCCTGCCACGCAAACTCGAGAACGATCTGCTTGTCTTTCTCGGTTCCCATGGTCGCTCCTCTGGATTCACCGACGTTTGTCCAACCGCACCGCTACCAGCCGTATGTCCTGGGCCAGGAATCCCGCCGGGCGTGTGTAGCTCAGGATTTCCACCCGGCCGCCTTCCCGCGAAAACTCGGGGTGGGCAATCAACGCGTAATTCCATCCGTCAATGGCGCGCAGCCCACGCCCGAACGTCTGCGGCTCGGACCAGGGTCCTTCGGGAGCGTCCGCAGTGCGCAACCGGAACACCGAGTCGATGCCGGGCAAATAGACAGCCAGGTATTTTCCAAGGTATGCATTGAAATGGACGCTGAACAGCGAACCGCCGTCGAAGACCGCGATCGCCTCACGCCAGTCCCGGCTCCACACGCCGTCGCCGGCCCAGAAGCGGTAACGCCCGCGCTCCGCCGCCGCCTCGAACGGGACGCGCGCGACGAGGCAGGGCTTGCGGCTGCCGTCGAAGTCGCAGGCGTAAACGAAGACGTCCTTTCCCACGCGCACTGCGGCCGACCCCCAGTCCGGTTCCTCGTCGCCGAACAGGGGGGGCTCCACGCGTACTGCAGGCGCGTCCGGATCGTTCCACGCCGCAACGGAGCCCGACACGCTGCGGAAATCCCATTGCCCGCCCGGACCCGTCTGCATGTTGGCGTAGTAGATGATGCCTTTGCGGCCCTCGTCGTCCGTGACTATCGCCCGGGGCCAGGGCGTCCGGCGGGAGCCGCACTGCACCTTTGCGGGACACGCTTCGTGGTCCGCGTGAGCAAGATTGTAGGCGGCCTCTGCGGGCGTATGCGGCAACAGCTGCCGCGCCATACCGTCCGCGTCCAGCGCATGTTGAAAACCGCCGATGCCGTCCTCGCTGGCGAGGTCCTCCGTCCACGACCAGGTGCTCGAGCGCCATCGCAGCCCGTCGTTTGCCTTGTCCGGCAGGAAGGTATCGCCGAACACCCAGACGGAGCGCCCCTGGAATCTCGCGCTGAAACCGACATCGCGACCGCCGTGCCCGGGCGGCCGCGGCACGTGCCCTGCTTCGGCGGTCGCGACGCTGCTCAGTCCTGCCGGCCCATGCTCGACGGGCGCCGGAAACGTACAGGCCATTGCAAACAGGATCAGGCCCGGGATCCCGAAGCCGAACCAGGATGGATTACGCATGTCACGCCGATTTTAGACCGGCGGCGGCCAGGCTGCCGCGACTATCGGCCGCCGCGGAGATCGCGGACGACTGCGGCGCCGGGCGCTGGCGTCCCGAGCGCGGATGCCGTGCGAAAAACGACCAGATCATTTTCGATACGTCCGGGGCCTCGGGCACGCTGAACGCGCCCTGCTTCCCGCCGAACCAGCCATGCTCGTAGCCCTGCAGCTCCAGGTAATCGACGGCCCCGGCACCTTCCCTGTCCGCGTACGTGGTCAGCGACCACGGCTTGCGTCCGTGCGTACCCCGTGTGACGTTCGCGCTGTCCGGATCGAGGTCGAAACAGGCTATCCAGCTGTCGCGCAGCTTTTCTCCGGCCCGCAGCCCGATGACGCTGTCGTCGGCGGAATGAGCGATGAACAGCGGCGCAAATCCCCGCTTGTCGCCCATGGCCTGCCTCATATCCGCCACCGTCGAGCTGGTCTGCTTCACCCGCGGGTACCTGCCGAGCGCCCAGATCGATTCGCCGTATGCCACACCGGCCACGGCCGCGCAGGATGCGATCTTGCTGCTGTGAACCACGGCCATCGCCACCGCCATGGCCGCACCGGACGACAGGCCCGTGACGTGGATCCTGTCCGGGTCGATCCTGTGGCTGCGGCGCACGGCACTGACGATGCTCCAGAGGTCCTCGACTTCGCCGCCTCCACCCCTTATGTCTCGCTGCCGCCACCAGCCCCAGCAGTTGCGCAGCCGCACGCCCCGGTAGGTCGTGATGAAGGGGTACACGACGATGAAGCCATAGCGGTCTGCCAGCCGGTCGAAACGGGTAATGGCCTGCATGTCGAAATGGTCCTGGTTGCAGCCGTGCAGGACCATCACCAGCGGCACGCGCTCCTGTCGCTCGTAGGACGGCGGCACGTGAACCAGGTATTCGCGGCGCCTGGATCCGGGGTAGGCGCGAGCGCGAAATATCCTGCGGACGTCGGTTCCGGCGGGCCGCACGCGCCGAACGATGCCCCGCAGGATGAACCGGAGCATGCGCACGATCACCTGCCACGCCGTGACCGTGTACTGCCAGAACACCGTCAGGCCCTCGGCAAGCCGTTGCCCGATGCCCAGTTCGCGCAGTTTTTCGAGCCATCCCTCGTACACCGGCGTACGAACGCCTCCCTGCGACTTCCCAGCGGCTCAAGTTAGCGCCGTGGGCGCTCCCCGGCTGCGACGCAGGTTCGGTTTTCGGGGAAATTATCGCCAGA
Source organism: Woeseiaceae bacterium (assembly GCA_041601995.1). GTDB lineage: Bacteria > Pseudomonadota > Gammaproteobacteria > Steroidobacterales > Woeseiaceae > UBA1847. The sequence continues at coordinate 118,569 of JBFIHC010000001.1, forward strand.
AGCAACCACAAGAGACCAGGTAGTCCGCGCTGCCGGTGTCCAGTATCGCAGCACCGAAAGCACTGAGCGGCAGCGGGCTGAAATCTTCGAGAAACGCGATGCCCATTTCGAACGGTGAATTCCTCTCGTCCTGCCAGAACGCATGCCATTCGTCCGGGTCGACCGTCAGCGTGTACGTTCTCCAGTCCACGCCGGCGCATCGGGATTCGTCGAGCCCCGGGGGCATTGGATGCGGCGCAGGCGTCGTGTGCAACCTTACCGATGCGCCGCGTGTGCTCTCCGACAGGCTGCGAACGACAACAAAGGGCGTCTGCCTTGCGCGACCCGCTTGCACGCCGAGCACCAGGGCCAGTGACTCCGGATCGGCTGTCCTGATCGAGCATGTCTCTGAATAACGGCAATAGTCGTCGAGCTCGAGCGTGGAACAGGCCGCATTGCCCAGGGCAACCATGGCGACGAACGTTGCTGTTGGCGGTCGAGTACTCATCATCGACATCAACGGTTCGTGTGTTTGTTACTTATTCCAGGATCTTGCGCAGACGCGCGCGGCTGCCGTCGGGCCAGTACTGCTTCAGGCTGTAGAACGCCTCGACCGCGTCGCTGCCCTCGGGAATGACCACCCACGGCTGTTTCGATGCCGTGAATATGTGGATGTCCGGCGTGATGCGATCGGCATTATCCAGGGTCCCTACGCGGACGAAACTGACCTTGTCGCCGAATCCTGCGTAATTGCTCCAGAGAGCGACGCGACAATCCGGGCAGCGCCAGATCTTCTGACCCTTGCCGCTGTTCGTCGGGGTGAGCGTCATCTCCGGCTCGCCCTCGAGCAGGCTGACCCGCTCTGTCTCGATCAGAGCATTGAGTGCATACGATGCGCCCGACTCGCGCTGGCACCAGCGACAGTGGCAGCAGTGCACGAAAAGTGGTCGCGACTCCATGCGGTAGCGCACGCGGCCGCAGGCACAACCGCC
>JBFIHC010000002.1:0-99225 GCA_041601995.1 Woeseiaceae bacterium
CATCGGCGATGCGCCTCTGTCCACCCAGGACGCGAGAAATTCGCACGTCTGCTCCTCCGCTTCTCCAACGGTCACGCTGCTGGCGAGTACGCGTGCCGTCAGGCCTGACTCGCCGTGCTGGCGGGTATTCCACTCATCCATTGCGTCCATTGTCGCCTGCGACTGCGCGATGGCGAAAACCGGTCCCTCCGCGAGCTCGTTGAGGAACTTATCGGTAACGATAGTGGCAACTTCGATGATGCTGTCATTGGCCGTGTCGAGGCCGGTCATTTCCAGGTCGATCCAGATGAGGTTGCTGGCGGTGTCGATCAGGGGCAGGCTTCGGTTCATCGCGTATCCGGTATCTACTTGCAGAGGCGTTAGTGTACAACGCGTACGGTGCATGGTGGCGTCTCCCGCGGCATACTGCGCGTGATGCAAACCATCTCACCACAGCCATGACCAGCGAGGCCGCACTCGTCGTCGCGACCTACAGTCGACGCATGTGCTTGCTATTGCCGGACGGGCGCAGGGTCGATGCCCGCATCAAGGGCAAGCGAATCCAGCCTGTCTGCGGCGACCGCGTCGGAGCGGAACCGATCGTGGGCGAACCGGACTGGCTGATAACCTCGGTTTGCGAGCGCCGCAATCAGCTGACCCGGCCCAACCTGCGCGGGAAAGTCGAGGTACTGGCCGCCAACATCGACAGGCTGCTGGTGATGGCCGCGCCGGCACCCGCTCCGGACTGGTCCATTGTCGATCGCTACCTCTGCGCAGCAGAGCTGATCGACGCCGGCGCCAGCATCGTCTTCAACAAGACTGACCTGCCGGCGGACGAGTCCGTCGATGACGTACTCGATGACTACACGAGGATCGGCTACAGCGCCGTCCGCTGCAGTGCGAAGACCGGACGGAACATCGATGCCGTCGCCGCTCTGCTGCGAGACGGCGTGTCGATCATCGTGGGCCAGTCCGGGGTCGGCAAGTCGAGCCTCATCAACGGCCTGTTGCGCGACAACCGGCAGCGCGTCGCGTCGATCTCGGATAAACGCGGGGAAGGCCGCCATACGACGGTCAACTCGGTCATGCTGGAACTTCCGGGTGGCGGTGCCGTGATCGATTCGCCCGGCGTTCGCGACTACGCCCCGGCCCTGCAACCCCCGGAAGTCGTCATTGGTTACCGGGAGATCGCCACCGCCGGACGGAATTGCCGCTTTGCGAACTGCCGTCACCTTCGCGAACCCGGTTGCGCCGTCAAGGATGCGGTCGCAAACGGCGCAATCAGCAGGCGCCGCTACGACAGCTACCGTCACCTGCTCGCGCTCACGACCAGGCTCACCGACGGACAATACTAGCCGGGTGGCCAGCCCATCCTTCTGCCGCCCATCAGGTGCAGGTGAATGTGGAACACACTTTGCCCCGCGTCTTCATTGCAGTTCATGACGACGCGATAGCCGTCCTCCGCGAGACCTTCGTCCGCAGCTATCCTCGCGGCCGTTATGAACAGCTCACCGGCGAGGGATTCGTCGCCGTTCTGCAGATCGTTCATTGTGGCGATATGGCGACGCGGTATCAGCAATATGTGGGTCGGCGCTTTCGCATTGATATCTCGAAACGCAATGAGCGTGTCGTCTTCAAAAACGATATCCGCGGGCAGATCCCCGTCGACGATCCTGCAGAACAGACAGTCCTTCTGATTCATGTTACTCCCCTATTCGACCAGCCGGCGGCCGTAGAACGCATGCGACAACGTTCCGCCATCCACGTATTCGAGTTCGCCGCCGAGCGGCACGCCGTGTGCAATCCTGCTCGCCTGTACACCGTGTCGTTCAGCCAGGTCGGCGAGGTAATGTGCCGTTGCATCGCCCTCTACCGTCGGGTTCGTGGCGATGATCATCTCGCTCACGCCACCTCCGTCCAGCCGTTCCTCGAGCGACGAGAGACCGAGCTCATGCGGCCCGATGCCGTCAAGGGGCGAAAGGTGCCCCATCAGCACAAAGTAATGACCGCGGTACCCGGTCGCGTCTTCAATGGCCATGACGTCCGCCGGTGATTCGACGATGCAAAGGAGCGTATCGTCCCGCCCCCTTGCGCTGCAGATCGAACACAGCTCGTGCTCGCTGAGCATGCGGCAGCGCTTGCAGCGACCGATGCCCTGGACGGCCTCGGACAGCGCGACGGACAGGTGGGAGGCGCCGTCCCTGTCCCGTTCCAGCAGGTGAAATGCGATGCGCTGCGCCGACTTCTTGCCGACGCCCGGCATACAACGCAGTGCATCGATCAACTGGACCAGCAGTGGCGAATAGGACATGCGGGCTTCAGAAAGGCAGATTCATTCCGGGCGGCAGCGACAGTCCGGAGGCCATACCGGCAAACTTCTCCTGCACGGTTTTCTCGACTTTTGTCACCGCATCATTGAAAGCCGCAGTGATCAGGTCCTCGAGCATTTCCTTGTCGTCGCCAATGAGACTGTCGTCGATCTCGAGCCCCTGCAGACGGTGCTGGCAAGTCATCGTGACCTTCACCATGCCTCCCCCTGACTCGCCCGTAACGGTAAGCGACGCCATCTCCTCCTGGGCCTTTTTCATATTGGCCTGCATCTGCTGGGCCTGTTTCATCAACTGGCCGATGCCACCTTTCATTGATTGTTCCTCGCTAATCAGATCGTGATGTATCGAGCGGTTCGATCGTATCGGCTTTCAGTTCCGCTCCGAACATGGTTTTCAGCGCCTGCACATTGGGGTCGGACTCGAGCGACTCCCGGGCCGCTACGATACGCTCATCCGCAATGCGGTTTTCCTTTGCGTGGGGCGTCTCCGGCGGCGCCTTGGCAATCCGGATATCGACCGCCAGGTTCTCGCCGAAGTACTTCGACAACGCCGAAGCGAGCGCATCCTGACGCTGTCGGGTGAGCATCGACTCGGAGCGCGGATCCAGGCTGAAAAACACGGTGCTGCCCTCGCGCTTGTCGAGCGCACAGTTGCCGGCCAGCATGCGCAGCGACCCTGTCAGGCCCAGTTCATTCATCAGGCTGGCCCAGTCCGGATCCGCCCAGGCATGCGCTGTCGGAGCGTGCGTCGCAGCGGCTGTTGAACCGGGACTGACGGTCGCCGCCCGTACGGCGGGCTTTGCTGTCGGCTTTGTAGCCGCTTTGCCGCCTGCAGCCGCGGTCGCCGCAGTTTGCTCGGCCGGCCTGAACGCCAGCATCCGCAACAAGGTCATCTCTGCCCCGCTGCGCGGATCGGGCGCGAGCGGCAGGTCCCGGCGCCCCACCATTGCAATCTGGTAAAAAAGCTGGATGTCCGCTGGCTCGAACATTTCCGCGAGTTCGGCGAGCAACTTCTCTGCGATTTCATCGTCCGCGTCCACCGGCCCCACCAGCTGGAACACGGCGATACGCTGCAGCATTCGCGCCAGGTCATCGAGCAGGCGCGCGTAGTCGGGAAACTGCTCATCCAGTTCCGCCACCAGGTCTATGATCGCCGCCGCATCGTTGGCCGCGAGATGCCTGAGCAGCCTTGCGACGTGATCGCGATCGATCGTACCAAGCATCAGCGCCAGTGAATCCTCGTCGACCTTCCCGCCACAGTAGGCAATGGCCTGGTCGAGCAAGCTCAGCGCATCCCGCAGACTGCCATCGGCTGCCCGAGCCAGCATTGCGAGTGCGGCCGCTTCCGCCTCGATGCCCTCGGCATTGCAGATATGCGCGAGCCGGTCCTGGATCAGCTTCGGCGTCAGGCGCTTGAGATTGAACTGCAGGCACCGGGACAGCACTGTCACCGGCAGGCGCTGCGGGTCGGTGGTCGCGAGCAGGAATTTCACGTGCGGCGGAGGCTCCTCGAGCGTCTTCAGCAGCGCATTGAATGAACTGGTGGACAACATGTGCACCTCGTCGATCAGGTACACCTTGTAGCGCCCCCTGGACGGCGCGTACTGCACGTTGTCGAGCAAGTCGCGGGTATCGTCGACCTTCGTCTTCGATGCGGCATCGACCTCGATCAGGTCCACGAAACGCCCCTCGTCAATCTCCTTGCAGGCACTGCAGCTACCGCAGGGTTTCGAGGTGACACCCGTTTCGCAATTGAGTGCCTTCGCGAGAATTCTCGCAATCGTCGTCTTCCCCACGCCACGGGTGCCGGTAAACAGGTAGGCATGGTGCAAACGACCGGAGTCGAGCGCATTCACCAGGGCCTTGAGGACGTGCTCCTGCCCCACCGTATCCACGAAGGTCTTTGGCCGCCATTTCCGGGCCAAAACGAGATAGCTCATACCGCAACCAAGAGACGTCGACCGCCATCCACCGAAGTCAGCCAGTGTAACGCACCGACCTCCTGCCGCAAGGGGGAAACCGCGCCGGGCGGGCACGTCGTGATCGTAGAGTGGCCCGCGCCAGCGACTCCCCGGCACCCGGCGTCACCGCTACCGCTGCTCCCTTCCGGGCCTGACGGAGTTCACGGCTGGCCGTCGCGGGGAAGCCGGCGCGGACCGGCCGCGATTATGGCCGCTCGGCGGCGCAGATACAACGCACGCCTCAGAATGCGCGCGACAGCTTAAGGAGCAAATACCCGCCGTAGAGCGCAAGCACAATAACGGCCTCCCCCTTCTGGATACCGCGTTTGCGCAGGAAGAAAAAGAGCACGGCCAGCGTCAGGAAGAACAGGAACGGCAACTCGTGGCGCAGCAAACTGCCATCGAATCGCAGTGTGGAGATAACCGCAGCCGCACCGACCGGGACCAGTGTGTCGAAGACATTGCTGCCGATGAGATTCCCGACCGACATGCGCGCCCGCCCTCTTACCACCGCGCCGACCGATATGGAGAGTTCCGGGAGACTGGTGCCGAGGCCGATGATAATGACGGCGATGAGCGCTTCACTGATATCCAGCGCCGCCGCCACCGCGATGGCGCCGGATACCGTGAATTCCGCACTGATCCCCACGATCCCGAGACCGATCAGCAGATAGAACCAGGCTTGTCCCGTGCCCAGACCCGGGTTTTCGCCATCGGGATCGGCGCTCTTGTGCCGATCGCCAAACAGCTCGGCAAAGTAAATAAGATAGACGACCAGAAGTGCAAGTCCCTCCGCCCTGGTCACTGTGCCGTCAAAGCCGAATACGCCAAGCAGTACCGCCGAGCCGAGCAAGACACTGCCATGCTGGATCACCATGCTCCGCGGCAGGGTCAGGTAGGAGAACAAGGCTGCCGTTCCCAGCACGAAGCCGATCTGGCCCAGACAACTTCCAATCGCCGTGCCCACAACGACGTCGGACGCATCGCCGGCCCGCAGGTTGACGATGGCACCGTCTATGGCAATCGCGAGTTCCGGCAGGTCGCTGCCGATCGACAGTATGGCGACGCCGACGATGAACTCGGAGACACCGAGGCGCGACGCGACGGTGACAGCGCCGCGAATAGTCTGCTCGGTACCGAACCATAGGCCGGCGAGGCCGACCAGCAATGACAGGTATTCCAATGGCCTATCCTTACTTCTCGCGGCGAGCCTCGGCGCTCTGCTCCCGTGTCGCCCTGAACTCCGAACCTGCTCTCCACTGCGGCCAGCGCCGCGAGTCCCCGAGATCCTCGATAATTGCCCGGAACAGGTCGATGTCCTGCGCGGCACCGCGGAGGTCCCAGTCCGGGTTCCAGGCGTCACAGGTTTGGTGGTAGCAATTGCCGATGTAGTCGTCGATCCATTGCTTGCCCGCCTCGCGGCCTCCATCGACGAGATCAGCAGCGCCGGCGATCTGCATGATCAGCAGGACCGGTACCCCGCGCCTGGCCATCGGGAAGTGATCGGCTCGATAGAACAGGCCGTTCTCCGGTAGGCTTTCAGGCGTGACTGTACGCCCCTGGGCAGCCGCAGCCCGCGCCAGATCGTCTTCGAGTTCACTCTGGCCCTCGCCGACGAGCACGACGTCGCGCGACGGACCCGCCGTGTTGAGGATATCCAGCGTCAGGTTTGCGACCGTTCTTTCCAGTGGATAGACGGGATTTTTCGCGTAGGCGGACGAGCCCAGCAAGCCGCTCTCCTCGGCCGTCCATGCCGCGAAGACCACGCTGCGGTCGAGCGGCGGGCCTGCTTTCAGGACACGCGCAATCTCCAGCAAGCCCGCAATGCCAAGCGCGTCGTCGTTGGCACCCGGCCTGATGGTGCGCCCCTGCTCGTCAGCCTCGCCGACGCCGTAGGCGTCCCAATGGGCGGATACCATGAGGATCTCGTCCGGGTGGCTGTCCCCGGGCAACAGGGCCAATACGTTGCTGCTCTCGAAATGGTCGACAGTTACCGACGCACTTGCTTCGAAGCGGACTCCCTCCATCTCGAAGGCTTCGAAATCGGGCCTGCGCGCGCGCGTACGCAACGCATCGAGGTCGAAGCCGGCGCTTTGCATGAGCGCGGCAGCCGCATCGCCGTGGAGCCAGCCCTGGAGCAACACCGGCGGCACGGACTCGCCTGCGCCGACGACGGCATAATTCTCCCCCGGCGACGAGGACGCGACGTTCCAGCCGTAACCGGCTGCCTCTGTCTCGTGAATCACGAGCGCCGCGACTGCGCCCCGGCGTGCTGCTTCCTCGAACTTGTACGCCCAGCGACCGTAGTAGGTCATCCTGCGATTGCCGAACCGCCCGGCCACCGGTTCATCCGGCTGGGCGGCAAAATCGGGATCATTGACCAGGTACAGGGCGACCTTGCCGCGAAGATCGATGCTGCCGTAGTCATCCCAGTCGCGTTCTGGCGCATACGCGCCGAATCCCACGAAAACGACCGGGCTGTCAATCGCGATCGACTCGACATCGTGAACCGTGCTTACCGCGATGTCCCGCTTCTGCTGCAGCGGTTGTGCCTCGCCTTGCACGACGAATTTGAGATCACCCGCGCCATCGAAAAGCGTGTGGATCATCGGCACGTCGTTCGTCCAGCGGCCGTCGGCGGCCCCCGGCTCGAGACCCAGTGCACGGAATTGATTTACCAGGTAATTGACCGTCTTTTTGCCGCCCGGCGTACCGGGTGCGCGCCCCTGGTACTCGTCAGATGCGAGTTCCCTGACGATGGACGACAGGCGTTCCGTTTCGATCGTCGCCTCTGTTGCACCCACGGCGCCGGCTAGCAGCAACATGCAGGGAAACATCCGGTAAATCATCGTTAGCTCCTGATTAATTTTCACAGTATCCAGTTGTCGAGATGCGATCCCAGCATTCCGGGGCCATAATCAGTATAGTTATTCGCGCCTCGGCTGAATGCACGGAATTACGCGGGCCGAAATTATTGTATCCATTCGACAATCAGGTAGCTAAGACGATTTGATTGACGCTCTCTTCCTGCTAGGCGGACTGGCCCTACTGGTGAAAGGCGCCGACCTCCTCGTCTCAGGCGCATCCTCGATCGCCGGCCGACTGGGTATATCGGCTTTTGTCATCGGCCTGACCGTGGTTTCGTTCGGCACCTCGCTGCCTGAGATGCTGGTTACACTGGTGTCCGGCCTCCGGCACAATGCCGACCTCGCGATTGCAAACATCATCGGCAGTAACATTGCGAATGTGTTGCTCGTCCTGGGCCTCGCCGCCCTGATTCGACCGTTACCGGTAAAGGACTCGACCGTTGTCTCAGAGATACCGTTTTCGTTGACGGCGGCGTTGCTACTTGGCTTCCTCGCGAATGCGGCGCTGTTCTCGAGCCACCAGGAACTCAGTATCAGCAGGCTCGACGGCGCGATACTGCTGTTCTTCTTCGCACTGTTCATGCTCTACGTGTACAAGATCAGTCGCGACAAAGCACACCTGGAAGTCAGCAACCCGACGAGCATATCAACCGGCAAATCCGCACTTTACATCCTGTTGGGAATCGGCGGGCTGTACCTCGGCGGAGGCTGGGTCGTGGACGGCGCAATCGGCATCGCCCGGGCAATGGACGTGGACGATGCGGTAATCGGACTGACTATTGTCGCCATTGGCACCTCGAGCCCGGAGATAGTGGCCTCGGCAGTAGCCGCGTATCGCAACCAGACGGATATAGCCGTAGCCAACGTGGTCGGTTCCAACATCTTCAATATCCTGTGGGTACTGGGCTTCACATCGACTCTCGTTGAACTTCCCTTCGAGATAGTCAACAACACCGATCTGGTCATGGTCATATGCTCGAGCGCCCTCATCATTCTGGCGCTTGTCATCAGCCGCCACAACTCGATCCTGCGCTGGCATGGCGCGGTATTCATCCTCCTGTACGCTGGATATCTGTTCTACGTGACTACGCGGTGACCAGCGGCTAACATGCGCCGTCGCCATTCAGCCGCGCCCGCCGAGGTGATGACGCTCTGAATTCCGTTAACGCGCTGCACTGCTTGCCGCATTACTGAATGGTGCTGCTTGCGGACCCGACTCCGATGTACCAGCCACCAGCGAAGCCAAAATGTCCGACACGATCTCTGTAGCGTTTTCCGATCTGCTCACCACTGCACCTGCGGCCGAGAAAAGACCCGTCGAAATCGAGCAACATGGCGTCAAACGCACCGACAATTACGCGTGGTTGCGCGGCGAGAACTGGCAGGAGGTCCTGCGTGATCCGAATACACTCGACGCCGATATCCGCGAGCACCTCGAGGCCGAGAACGCGTATTACGAACAAGCCACCGGCGAACTGGAACAACTCCGTGCGCAACTGTTCGACGAGATGCGGGGGCGCATCAAGGAGGACGACACTACGGTACCGTCCCCCGACGGCATTTTCGCCTATGCCGTGCGCCACCGGGAAGGCGGCGAATATCCGATCTTCGTCCGAACGCCGCGCAATGGCGGAGCCGAAACCGTGCTTTATGACGGAGACCTCGAGGGCCGAGGCGAGGATTTTTTCAGCATCGCCGACGTTGTCCACAGCCCCAACCACGAACTCATCGCTTACGGAGTCGACCGGCTCGGGTCCGAGTTTTACGACATTCGCATTCGTTCGATCGAGACCGGTGAGGACTACCCGGAGACAATTCCGTCAACGGGCGGCTCGGTCGTCTGGGCCGCCGATTCCAGGTCGTTTTACTACGTGGAACGCGATGACAATCAACGACCCAAGCGCGTAAAGCATCATATCGTCGACACCGATCCGGCCGACGACCGGCTGGTCTACGAAGAAGCCGACGACAGTTTCTTCCTGGGCGTCGGCAAGTCGCAGAGCAACGACTACATACTGATCGGCTCGAGCAAGAGTACTTCGAGCGAATACCGCTACTTGCCCGCCGACGCCGAACCCGGCACAGAGCCGGTGCTGATCGCGCCGCGTCTCGAGAACCAGCTGTATTACCCGGAACATGCCGGTGACTATTTCTATATCCGTACCAATGCTGACGATGCGGTCGACTTCAAGATTGTCCGCGCTCCCGTCTCGGACCCGGGCCGCGACAATTGGGAAGCATGGCTGCCGCACAAAGCGGGCACCTACATCCACGGACACGAGACCTTCAAGGACCGCCTCGTGCGCCTCGAGCGCGAGAACGCACTGCCGCGGATTGTCGTTTCGGACTACGACCAGCAAGACATCTACGAAATTGATTTCGACGAAGCCGCGTATCATCTGAGCCTGTCTGTCGGCTACGAATTTGATACCAGAAACCTGAGATTTACCTACGAGTCGCCGGCAACGCCGGAACAGACTTTCGATTTCGACATGGAAACCCGCAAGCGCATGCTGAGAAAGTCCCAGGAGGTGCCGAGCGGACACGATCCACGGCTTTACGCCGTCGAGCGGCTGTTCATCACGGCCGACGACGGGGCGGAAGTGCCGGTTACCGTGCTCAGGCTGCGATCGACGCCCGTCGACGGTACGGCATCACTGTTGCTGTATGGGTATGGTAGCTACGGCGTGACCATGCCGGCCTGGTTCAACACCAATATTCTGCCGCTGGTCGATCGCGGCGTCATATTCGCGACGGCCCACGTTCGCGGCGGCGCGGCCAAAGGCCGGCAGTGGTATCTCGACGGCAAGCTGGGAAAGAAGAAAAACTCCTTCTCCGACTTTGCCAATGCTGCCGAAGCCCTGCAGGCGCTGGGCTATGGGCGCAAGGGCGAGACCGTGATCTTCGGCGGATCGGCGGGTGGCCTGCTGGTGGGCGCAACGCTCAACCTGAGGCCTGAACTTTTCGGCGGCGCAATTGCCGCGGTGCCGTTCGTCGACGTGTTGACGACAATTTCCGATCCCGAACTACCGCTGACGCCGCCAGAGTGGGTAGAGTGGGGAAATCCGATCAACGATGCCGACGCGTATGCCACGATCGCGGCCTACTCTCCCTACGAAAATATTCGCGATGACATCGACTATCCGCCCGTACTCGCTCTCGGAGGACTGACCGATTTTCGCGTGACTTACTGGGAACCCGCGAAGTGGATCGCACGACTGCGCGACGAGGCCAACGGCGGGCCATTCTTCCTGAAAATGCACATGGAGGCCGGTCACGGCGGGTCGGCAGCGCGCTTCGAGCGCATGAAGGAACGCACACACGAGTACGCCTTCGCCCTGAAAATCTTCGGCCTGACCGGGCGGGCGCCGGTCAGTCACCGCGTCGACGGTGCTTGAACACCCCTAAAGCATCGGCGTTTCGTCGACGTCGAACTCGACTTCGAACCTCGCGCTTTCCGGCAGCTTGGTCATCGCCTGCTGCAGCATCTCGACGTGCTCGGTCTCTTCGTCCCGGAGTTCGGTGAACAATTCTATGACGTCGGGATCAGTAATGCCCGCCAAGGCCACGTCGTAGAAGTCGTGCGCCCTTTTCTCGGCCGCGAGTCCCACCTCGAATGCCTGCATCGTGGACATGCCGCGCCATGCCTCCCCCATTTCGGGGGCCTCGACGTCGTACAGGTCATCGAGTGTCAGCCGTGCGGGTACGTCGCCGAAAAGTGACTTGCGACGCTCAGCCAGTTCACTACCGTGTTTCGCTTCGTTTTCCGCCATCGATGCGAAGAATGCGCCGGCATCGTAGCCGCCGGTGTGGCCGAGTTGCATTGCAAACATCTTGTAGCGCTCGCAAGCCTCCATCTCGATCAGGATGGCCAGATCGAGGGCATCCATCAGGCTGAGCTTGGACAGGTCAAGACGGGTGGACATGGAATCGTCTCCTGGTTTCGGTTGGGCGTTCCGTAGCTGATTCAAGCTACAGTGCAGCAGCAATCGGGAGCGTTGTATAGGTGAATCTACGTAAATGACTTGGCAGGATATCGGGCCGATTCGTCTTCTGACGTCAGCGCGACTCGTGGGCGGAGGGTGCTCCTCGATCCTGAAATAAGGACTCCCGTGGCCTGCCAGGAAGCGGATCGTTAACGGGCGATACTCTCCAATTGCCTGCCCGGGCCCATTCTAGCCCGCGATGGCCGATGCAATTGCCCGGCTGGTCCACGGTAGCCCCTCTTTCAGTGCTATGACTTCGCCTTCACCGATAGGCTGCCAGGCCTCGTCAGTCAAAGGTACGCTGGCTACAAGCGTCAATTCCTGAGAGACCGGGGCCATCATGACGCCCGACTGACTAAGATCGACCGCCTGGTCGTTGCATGACCGTACCAGCATATGCAGACCCGGTGGCCGAAGTTCCCCGTCGCTTTGGATCCGGCGGTGCGAATGCACGAATAACGCGTCGCCATCGCTGTAAATGAAATTAAAGGGTCCCAGACGCCGCAGAGAGGTCGCGAAGCCGGCCACAATCTCGAGCCGTGATTCCACGGACGGCAATTTTCCATTTCCATTTGCCCAGACTGCTGCCAGTCGCTCGAGCAGGCAACAAAATGCGAATTCGGAGTCGGTTTCGCCGACAGGCGTGAAGCGGACCGTCTCAAGGCGACAATGCTCTTTGACCTCGGCCAGATTGCCGTTGTGAGCGAACACGTGCACGCGACCAGCCAGTTCACGCTGAAAAGGCTGCGTGTTACGCAGCGCTGTCTCTCCCTGCGTCGCGAGGCGAATGTGTGAGAGTACGAGCTTGCTTGGTGGCCCGTTTCTCTCCATGAATTGGACCAGACCACTCTGCGATGCCGGGCTCGATTCGCGAAGCAGGAATACGTCCCGGTCGTCGAAATAGGCAACACCCCAACCATCCTTGTGCGGACCGTCGCGTCCACCACGTCGCGCCAGCGTCTCCAGCGAAAATCCGACGGAGGTTGGAAACCGACTCGACATAGCGAATAACTCACACAATGCGATGCCCTGCCTTGCAAGCCGTGACGACGCTCGATGATAGCAGCGAGCCGCGACAGCGCACCGGCTACCGGTTCACGTTTTTATTGCTTGCTTTCGCGAGCCGTGCGGCAGCGCAGAACAAATAAGGATGTCGGACGCGCCGCATGGAAACCGGGTATATCGGGCTTCCGCTGCTGGCGACTGATTTTTGCAGCGTCAGAATTCGCCCGCAGCGACTCTGGCCTGCCCACAGTCTTGTGCTTTCCTGGCAGCATCAAGGCAACCCTAAATGGTGCGCGACTGGATTCCTGCAAACGCCGGGAGCAAAAGGCCCGCGAGGGGGCCGTTTCGATGCTGGCGGAGAGGGGTTCTGCATTTTTATCATCTAAAAACGTTCCAGGAAGTCTCGATTCGGGATCGAAAACAGAAGCTTGCAAACTTTTCCTGTCTAGCGCAATCCAAGTCTATTCACTGACATCCCACAAAAAATGTGGGACGGGACACCCGATGCCTGTGAAGTCACGAGCACGGCACCCTCGAAAAGCACTCACCGACAAGTTCATTCGCGGCAACCTGTCGCCTGGTCGGTATGCGGACAGCAATGGCCTCTAGCTGCTGGTTGATAAGAGCGGCAATCGGCGCTGGCTGCTACGCTCCTTGAACAAGGCGACGGGGAAACGCGGTGATATTGGGCCGGCCGGACTTTCCACCACCAGTCTGAAGAAAGCCAGAGAAAGGGCCGCCGAGTGGCGAAAAGTCGCCCGATCAGGCACCGATCCCCTCCTGAGAGGCCAGAAGCCACCAGGACGATCCCGACATTTTCCAAGGCAGCACGAGAACTACACAAAGAGCAGTGCGGTTCATGAAAGAACAAGAAACGCACGACTCTGTGGACGGCGAATCGACGAAAGCCTGACTCGATGATGCAGAGAGTGGCCGTGACGTGCGGCGGCGCCGCTGCGACTGTCCGCGGTTGCATGGACCTATACCAAAGTACAGGAAAATTCAGTCGATAGTTCAATTCCCGGGGGCGGGAAAGTATGTTCGAATGGCCGTGGGAACGTTTAATCTAAGTTATCCGCGACTTAGAGGGAAAGGTGGATGGCCAGATCTCTGAACAGCCTTAACGAGTTGCTGAATGAGACGCAATCTGGCCCGTCGGTTGACAATAATGTAATTCGGGTGCTGATCGTCAACCGGTCTCGGCTCTTTGCCAGTGCCCTGGCCGCATTATTCGAATCGGATCCTGCAATCGAGGTCGTCGGGCAGGCGAAATGCTGTGCCGACTGCTGCAGCAATGCAGCAAGAACGATGCCTGACGTGGTGATCTGCGACCTGGCAACCGAGGATGTGACAGGTGCCTGGTCGCTCGACCGCTTCAGAAAGTGTCTGCCTGATATCCCGACCATCATTTTGAGCGATGACGATCACGAACAGAGAATACTCAGAGTTGCCCGGCTCGGCGTGCAGGGCTTTCTCACGAAGAATGTGCCACCTGCGAAACTGATCGAAGCGGTCCATACCGTGGGTGGCGGCGGCTGCTACCTTGAGGCTGACATTCAAGCCAAGATTCTCAGCCTGTTTGACGGTCGTCACGGCAATCGCAACTCATACCGTTGCCTCTTGAACGAGCGCGAGCGTCACATCCTGCGGTTGATGGCCGGTGGTATGACCAACCGACAGATCGGCTCAGAAATCTGCCTCAGCACGAGTGCGGTGAAATACCATAACAGCGCGATCTTCAAGAAACTGGGTGTCACCAACCGCGTAGAAGCGATCAAGGTGGCAGGCGAGCAGGCCCTGCTCAACTAGAGCGCCATACCCCGGCTGGCCGCCCGGCAAATACCCTTCCCCATAAACAGGACGTGTTTACCACGTCACAATCAGTTGAGCTACACCGTTCTGGTGACCTGATCGTTTGTTCAGGTGCACTTTGTCCACCCGTTCGCGGCAAGCATCCATCGCAGCAAACCGGCTTGTCTCCTGCCAGCTAACGAAATTGTCCTCCCGGGTATCGTTATTCTTGTGGCGCAAACGAAATAATGCTCGTAGCCGTGAAAAGTTCAGGGAATACGGGTGTTAACCATGCATAGTTTCACAAGAAGGTACAACAATAAGAAATCCAACAAGTTCCCGGTCGCGTCCATCGTCGCCGTTAACCTTTTTGTGGTGGGCCTCGGCCTGTCCAGCCAGGCTAATGCCGCGATCGAATGCAAACGGACACTGACGGCCGACATTGTCGCTTTTGACATGCCGCTCATGTGGAACCGTCTCGGTGCACAAAACATCAACGGCCAGATGTTCGCGCTGCGCCGCGATGTCGTGAACCTGGACAGCGGACTTCCGCTGACGCAAGGCGGCGAGGCAACACCCGGCATGGTCGCCCTACGCCCCGATAAGCGGCCGCGGCCTCTGGTGCTGCGCCTGGGTGCCGGCGACTGCCTCACGTACACGGTAACCAACCTGCTCACGCTGCAGGACAATCCGTTCAATGAGCCGGAAGAGCGCAGCGACATTCCATTCAATCTGCACATTAATAACCAGGTCAAGGACCGGCGCGTCAGCCTGCGTTTTCAGGGCACTGAACTGGTAAACAGTATTTTGGATGATGGCTCGTTCGTCGGCAACAACCCGACCAGCCTCGTGGCACAGGGTGCAACGAGCGCCGCCTACACAATTTATGGGGCAGAGGACGGCAGTTTCGTCGGCAACAGCTACGGCGCACCGACGGGTGGCGAGGGTCTCGGCGGCAACACGGCTGGCGGACTCTGGGCGGTGCTCAACGTCAACTCGGCTTACTCGGCTTTTTACCGCAGTCAGCTCACCCGTGAGGAGATGGACATAGCAACCACCGGCACGGCTGAGACGGGCCATCCCATCATCGATTACGAAGCCCTGTATCCCCAGGAGGAGCCCTGGATTTCAGAGGGCAAAGCCGGCCTTCCCGTGTTGAACATGGTGTGCAATGCGCACGCAGTTGCCTCCGGTGCCTGTGCGGTGGGCGAAATTGTGCATTCCGACATCAACGCGATTGTCGCTTACGGCCCCAACCTGGAACTTGCGGTGGCGCCAGGCGGCCCCTACACGGGCAAAATCGGTCATTTCCCGCCCGACACCTATCCGCTCGAGGGCGCGGGCTTTCGCAATCCAACCGTGCCGAATCGCCTGGAACCCTTCCGCGAGTTCACGGTTGCGTTCCATGACGAAGTTGCGACCAAGCAGGCATTTCCGGGCTTCTTCGAGGACGCCGTACTGGAACATACGTTACACGGCGTGCGAGACGCATTCATGATCAATTACAGTTCCGGCGGTATCGGCAGCGAGATCATTGCGAGTCGGCTGCGCGTCGGTCCCATGCATGATTGCCTCAACTGCGCCTACGAGGAATTCTTCCTGGCGTCGTCCACCGTCGGGGACGTCGGCATGCTCGTTGATATCCCGGCGAATCTGGGCCTGGAGGAATGCGGCATTGATCTGAACAATTGCACCGACAACGGGCCGAAAGCGAGCTACGCGCTTTATCCGGACGATCCGTCCGGCGTACACCACGGCTACACGGGCGATGCGACGGCGTTTCGAAATGTTCATGCCGGGCCTGCAGAGGCGCACGTATTCCATTTGCACAATCACCAGTGGCTGTTCAATGCCGACGACGATAACTCGAGCTATCTCGACGCACAGGGCCTTGGCCCGGGCGCCGGCTACGCCTACTGGGTCAATCTCGGCGGCGGCGGCAATCGGAACAAGACGGCCGGGGACGCCATTTTTCACTGCCATTTCTATCCGCATTTCGCGCAGGGCATGTGGGAGATGTGGCGGGTACATGACGTGTTCGAGCAGGGCACGACGCTGGCGGCACAATCCGCCACCATTGACACCGACATGGATGGCACGCCGGACCGACGCGCCTCTTTCGCCGAGGACGGCATCGGCATCGGTAACGGCACGCCGGCCGAAGGCGCACGCGCGCTGCCCGATGGCGAAATCATCGCCGGCACACCGATCCCCGCCGTCGTTCCCCTCCCCGGCAAGGCGATGGCGCCGATGCCGGTCGAGGGGGTCACGGTCAGGGTTAATTCGAATACTGTCTGCATCGACGATTGGTCGGGCGGACTCGTCGACAAGGTCGGGGGCGCATGTCCGCCCGCGACTACCGAACGCAGCACCGGAAGTCTCGCCGAGGTGCCGCGCGCGCCCTATCCGGCAGATCACCAACTCGCCGGTACGCTGCAGAATCCCGGATATCCGTTTTGGATCGCGGGTATCGAGCACTCGGTGGGCCAGCGGCCGCCGACTCCACCGCTCGACATGCTCACTGCGGCACGGGGCGCCAGCCTCCGGGAACTTGGCCCGGACGGAGTGTCCGGAACGGGAGATGAGGCACTATGGCAGCACCCGGGCATCGCGGATCCCGATGCGATCGACGGCTGGGATGGCGGTCTGCCGCGATTCACCGTCGACGGTTTATCTTCGGGCGGCGAGGCCATCGTCGCCCTCACCCGCCTCGACTTCTCGCGCGAGCTGGTCAAGGCGAAACCGTTTTTCTTCCCGGAGGAAGGCACGGATATCGAGCAGGCGGCGATGGCCTTCCACGCACTGCGCTGTCACGACACTTCACGTCCTGACGGCAGCGCAGCGATCTGCCCCGAGTCGGATGGCAGCGGTACAGACGGATTCGGCCCCGGGTTCGTGCTGAACGGCGCGCTGCCCGTGCCGGGCGCGCCGTTCAACGAGCCCTGCATCGACGACACGGGCTTGCTTCTCGACGAAGGCGTTACCGGTAGTTTCTTCGACGGTGACCTGTACGCGTGGTGGGACGACAGCGGAATGAAAACGAAAGGGCGCTCGCCGCATAATGCCACCGATCCGCGTGTCTACAAGGCCGCAAACGTCCAGTTCGACGCAGTATTCAACAAACGCGGTTATCACTTTTCGCAGGAGCGCATCATCACGCTCTGGCAGGATGTGGTGCCCACCATCGAGAAGCGGCGGCCACCCGAGCCCTTTGTACTTCGGCTGAACACCTTCGACTGCACGCAGTACGTGCAGACCAACCTGATTCCCAAGACCTACGAACTTGACGACTACCAGGTGCGCACGCCGACGGATGTCATCGGCCAGCACATCCATTTACCGAAATGGGACCTGGTATCCGCCGACGGCGCGGCAAATGGATGGAATTACGAGGATGGCATCCTGTCACCGGGAATGGTGGTCGAAGTCATCGAGGCCATCAATCGCTACCAGGACGATCCGGCGCTTCCTGACGTCACTCAGGACGTCATGGGTAATCCGGTCACCAACTCTCTGGGACAGACCTTTGATGCAGCAGGCCATCTGCATCCATTGCCGCACCCGTATTTCAGTAACACTCCGTTTGCGGACAAGTGGGTTGGCGCGCGCAGCGGTATGCAGCGCTGGTTTGCCGATCCGGTAGTCAACGTGCAGGGGGTAGACCGGGGTCTCGGAGTGATCTTTACGCACGACCATTTCGGCCCATCGACGCACCAGCAGACGGGTCTGTACGCTACCGTCCTGACCGAGCCGGCAGGCTCCAGGTGGGTTCATAACGAGACCGGTACCGAACTCGGCCAGACGCCCGACGGATCGCATCAACCCGGCCGTATCGATGGCGGGCCTACTTCATGGCAGGCAGCGATCCTGACGGGGACTGACGGTTTTGCAAACCAGGAGAACGAGTACAACAATGTCGGCGCCGAATTGGTGGACAGCCATCGGGAATTCTTCCTCGAGTACGCAGACTTCCAGCACGCATATCAGCCCGGTGTGTACGTCGGCGCCGACGAGCAGGGTTTCGCGGTAGAGAAGTATGAGTACGTGGCCGGAGCGGCCATTTCGCCGGGCCTGTTCCTGAACCAGCAACAGATTCTGGCGGCCGGTTTCGGCGGGGTAACAGAAGACACCTTTCGCGATGCGATCCAGCCGTCGTTCCGCCAGGAAGCACCACATAACGACAGCAACTCCAATTTTCCCGCGGATATCTGGATATTCCCGCCTTACTGTCCGGGCGGCGTAGCCAGACCGTGCTCTGAAGCCATTACGGCAGACGATGCCGGCATGTACACGGTGAACTACCGCAACGAGTCGCTCGCGGCACGTATTTACGATCCGCTCAAACCCGGACCGGACGGCAAGCCAGGCACGCAGGCCGATGGCAAGGCGGGCGATCTCGCTTTCGCCATGCAGAGCAACGTGCAACGTGTACTTCCCGAGCTCAACGACAAACTGGGTCTCGCGCCGGCGACTTACGCTGGCGACCCTGGCGGGTGTTCGGACGGCACCGGCGCAAACGTGTTCTGTCCCCCGATCAACGACCTCGGCGCGCTCAGCGGAGGCGACCCGTTCACGCCGATGCTGCGTGTCTTTGATGGCGACCGGGTCCACCTAAAGGTGCAGGCAGGGGCGCACGAGGAAGAGCACCACATCATGTTGCACGGCCTCAAATGGCTCCTCGGCGGTTCCAGCTATGGTGAAGCGAAGAACTCCGGTTGGCGCAACGCAATCGCGGGCGGAATTTCGGAGAAATTTGCATTCAAGATGCCGGTCATCGCGGACAGCCGCCAGCGCGGCGGTATAGCGGACTACGCGTACACGACGAATGCCAGTTTCGACGGCTGGAACAACGGCGTCTGGGGCATCATGCGCAGCTACAGCGGCAGCCAGAACGACCTGTTCGTATTACCGGGCAATGACGCGGCCAAGGACACGCGCATCGCCAATGCCAAGGATTTCGTTGGCGTATGCCCGAAGACCGCACCAGAACGTGACTACGATATTACGGCCGTGCTCGCCGAGGACGTGTTGCCGGTACCGGCCGGCGTGACGGTGAAGGACTGGTTCCCGAAGGCTCATGAGGGACGTGCACCGAACGGCGGCACCCTGGTGTATAACTCTCGCGGCACGGAAGTACCCGGTATTCAGGGCTGTGCGATCGAACCGGCCGGCGAGGCGGAATGCCCGCCCGAGCATATCATCGAGGGCACCTCGCATTACGGACCGCTACACGATCCGACGGCGATTCTGTATCTGAATACCATGGACCTGGTCGCTGACGACGCCTACCTCGACAGCTACAAGAAGAAGGGCAAGGACGTCTATTTCTGGAACTCCGGCGACTCCCGCTGCATCAATGGCGGGTCCGGCGTGCAGCACCTGCTGCGGACCTGCCCGGTCAAGTTGCGCCCGGCCGAGCCCTATACCGATGAGAACGGCAACGGCCACTACGATGACGGCGAGCCCTTCGTCGATGTCGCCTGGTCGAAACAGGCCACTGAACCGCCTAACGGTGTTTACGACGGTGCCGTTGCGCTGGAGCCCATCGTCATCCGCGCCAATGCCGGTGACTGCATCAACGTTACCTTGCGTAACAAGCTGCTCGAGCATGCAAAGACCAAGGTGGGTGATTACCTCGTCTACGACGATGGCGGCAACCCTGTATTCGAGGATCCGTTCGACAAGCCCAAAGGCCTGAACGCAGACACCGACGGCGACGGACTGGGCGATACGCCCTATGCGCGCGAGGGCATCGATTTTGACGGGATGCCCGATCTTGCCACCGGCAATGCCATCACCGGCATCGTGCGTCGCGATCGCGACAATCCGCAGGGCATGACGACGTTCCAGAGCAATCTGATGGTGCCATCGGCAACGGTCGGTCTGCACCCCACCCTGGTAGACTACGACGTCACCCGCGCTGACGGCACCAACGTCGGTCAGAACCCGGCCCAGCAAACGGCTGGCCCCGGCGAACAGCGCACGTACCAGTGGTATGCAGGGCTGATCGAGGCGCGTGAGACCAGCGGCCCGAGCAACAAGCGCAATTTCGAGCTGGTCGCAACCCCCATCGAGCTAGGCGGCTTCAACATCATGCCCACCGACAAGCTCGAGCAGCCGCAGAAAGGCCTGCTCGGCGCGGGCGTGATATATCCGGCAGGATCGCAGTGGACGGTGGATGCCGGAACGACGACGAAGGCCACCGTGACTTCCGGACTCGACGCGAGTGTGTTCCGCGACTTCACCACGATCGCGCAGAAAGGCACCAGCATGTTCTACGCCGATTCTTGGCCCGTGGAGAACATCGAGGGCGAGGGCGACTTCGGTATCGCCGAGGACGCCCAGGATATGGGCCAGCAGGCAATCAACTGGGGCACTGAACCGCTGTGGTTCCGCTTTGGCGTCAATCCGACCGATGGGCATGGCCTCGAAGAACTCAATAATGCGGGCGATGCCTACAGCAATAGCCTGGTCGGTGGCGAAGATCCTGAAACAGCGGTGTTCGTCGTAGAGCCGGGAATGCCGTTTCGTCAGCACGTACTGATGCCGACCGGTGCTGGCCGCGGGTCGGTGTTTGATCTGCACGGTCACGTCTGGCAGCGCATGCCCTATATTTGCCCCGGGTCTTCCGACCTTGGCCTGCCGGGCAAGTGCGCCATGGGTAATGGCCATGCCGGGCAGGCGGGCACCGGCGAAGTCGGCTCGAAAAACCTCGGCCACAACCCGATCGGGTTCGGCCAGGGCGGTATTGACGCCTGGTTCCCGGGCGCACACTACGAGGTTGTCATCCCGAGTGCTGGCGGCACCAACGCCATTCCGGGCGACTACCTGTTCCGCGATCACATGGGCCTCGGCAATGCTCAGGGCCTGTGGGGAATCCTGCGCGTCGGGCAATAGGACAAATCAGCCGCAGCGCCAAATGACGGGAGACGCGAGCAAGCGCAAAGTGGGAGCAGCCCCGGGGACGGGTGCTGCTCCCACACGTCATCCGCTACAGGCGAGAAAGTAGAAAACTGGTCAAACAAGGAAGCCTGACTTATGAATAAGCCGCGTAGAGCCCCCGCCCTCCGGATCGCTATCGCGTGGATAACCCAGGCCTGGGCACTGATCGCTCATGCGCAATCCGGTATCGGCGCGTCGCCCCCCGGCGACGCTGTTGACGGGCCACCAGCCCTCGTTCAGAGGGGCTCTGTCACCCGTGACGGCGTCCACGTGGACTTCACGCTGACGCCATCCGCGCCCCACGAAACCGGCATCAAACTGAAAGAAGGCGATCTGGCCGAGATCGCATTCCGCATAACCAGCGCGGACAGCGGCGAGCCGCTGCGCAGTGCTTACCCCGGCGTCTGGATCGATATCGCCAGGGCGTGGAAGGCCAAGGACCGCAGTCCTGCGCAATGCGAAGACCGGGTATCTCTGTACTTGCAGGGACTCGTCGGTATCCGGCCACAGATCGACCTGAACAGTTACTTCGTCATGGTGATGAATCGCGATCCCAGCATCTCGGTTATCGACCCGGTGGTGGGAATCAGCGGAATTACCAGCCTGTACACCACCATTCGCCTCAAACGAGCCGGTGCCGATTGGAGCAAGGACAAACTCGATAAATGGATGTACGTAAGCATGCCCGACGCCGGCGAAGTCGCGGCCGTCGATCTCGATACCTTTAAGGTTGACGTGAACATCCCGGCCGGCGACACGCCGACTCGGGTGGCTCTGCAGTCTGACCAGCGCTACCTTTGGGTCGGCAACAATGCCACGGAACGGGCCAGGAGCGGCGTTACGGTAATCGATGCGATCGAGCGGAAGGTCGTCGCCGCCATTGCCACCGGTTCCGGTCACCACGAAATCGCATTCTCGAAAGATGACCGCTATGCGTTCGTCAGCAACCGTGACGACGGCACCGTCTCGGTGATCGACGTGCAGAAGCTGCAGAAGGTGCGCGACATCGAGACAGGCGGCGTGCCGCTGTCTCTGGCGGTCTCGCCTGCGAGCGAGTCGCTCTACGTCGTCGATGGTGGTAACGGGCGTATCACGATTATTGACGGTCGTTCACTGGATATTGCCGGTCAGGTCACGCTCAAAGCCGGCCTCGGTCCCATGCGTTTTTCCGAGGACGGTCGCTGGGGCGTGGTGGTTAACCCGGCTGCGAACGAGGTTTACGTGATCGATTCAGCGTCCGGCCAGCTCGCGCACACCGTGGCGGTTGCGGGTAAGCCCTACAAGGTCAGCATGAGCCCTTCATTTGCCTACGTTCGCGCCCTCGAATCCGAACGCGTCTCGATGATAAACCTGGCACAGCTATCGAGAAGCGCCGAGCCTATCGTCACCAGTTTTTCAGCTGGTTCCACAGCGCCCGGCAAAGCGCTCGATATCAGTATCGCCAGCAGCATTGTTCCGGCGGTTAACGAGGCCGCAGTACTGGTGGTGAGTCCTGCCGACGCGACCGTCTACTATTACATGGAAGGCATGAATGCGCCGATGGGTGCATTTCGCAACTACGGCCACGCGCCGCGTGCGGTAGAGGTCGCCAATCGTGCCCTCAAGGAGGTCGAGCCCGGCTTGTATGCTGCGACGGTACGGGTCCCGACGTCGGGCACGTTCGATGTTGCTTTCCTCAACGAAACGCCGCGCTTCATGCATTGTTTTGCGTTCGATGCCGATCCCAATCCGGCCCTGCGAGCCGCGCAGGACGCTCTTGACGTCGACTTCCTGGTTGACTCCAGGCGGGTCAGCGCCAGCGATGCCACCAGCGTGAGATTCCGCCTGACGGACCCTCGCACCGGTCTGCCCCGCGCCGATATCGAGGATGCCCGGGTGCTGTACTACCGAGCGCCGAATTTCGGCCGCCGCACAGTCACAGCGCGGCACCTCGGAGAGGGCATATATGAGGTGACGCTTGATCTGAAGCGAGCTGGAGCTTACTACGTATTCGTAGAGTCGCCATCGGAAAATATGAGCTTTCGTGATCTCGACTATCTGACGTTATTGTCCGTGCGCGGCGAAGGGTCCTGAGGTGAAATCCTCTCACCTGCTCTTGTCGTCGATATTGCTGCTTCTCGAGGCGGGTGTTGCACCTGCCGAAGACTACAACATTGCCGCCACCGTAAACGGCAAGGGCATAACACACGAGCGATTGCAAATCAGGGTCGATGCCACGATAGAAGAAAGCGGCCTGAACTATGGCGGCATCACGCGGCCTCAGCATTTCAAACAGTTGCAGCGGCAGGCACTCGACCTGCTCATTGCTCAGGAGCTGTTGTGGCAAACAGCAGAGCGTGAAGGCTTTGTTGCAGCAGCAGGGGAAATCGATGCGGCCCGCCAGGAAGTGCGCCGGAATTTTCCTTCTGATCAGGCTCTGGCAAATCATCTCAGGAAGAATTCATTCACGGAAGAAGAATTTCGCGAAGACCTGAAGCGCAAGGTCTCGATTCGCAAATGGGCCTATGGGTCGCTGGGTGAATCGATACGGATTTCCGAACCCGATATTCATGAATACTATGCCGCCAACCAGGTGCGCTTCGTGCAGCCGGAGACGATCAACGTGCGCCATATATTGACGAAGGTGCCACCGGATGCCGATGAAGATACCGTAGCGACCGCGCGAAAAAGAACCGACGACATTCTGGCTAAGGCCGAAGCGGGTAACGACTTCGCGGGATTGGCGGAGCAGTACTCGGAGGGGCCCAGCGCTTCCTCAGGCGGAGACCTTGGCTTCGCTTCGCGTGGCACTTTCGCGCAACCCTTCGAGGACACCGCATTTGCACTGGAAGTCGGCCAGATATCTGGAGTGATACGCACGGGATACGGATTCCACATTATCAAGCTGGTGGACCGTCGCGAGGGACACACGATTCCCGAGTCTGAAGTAGCGCCGGCGATTCGCCAGCATCTCTTTGAGGAGAAGCTCCTCGCCATCATGGCAGAAAAAGTCAGGGATTTGCGCGCCGAGGCGTCTGTGAAGATCTTCATACCATTGTAAAGCGGAACGAGCTGGATTTAGTGAACGACTCTCTGGCCGGTATGACCCGCGTTTCTTCTGACTCCATCCTTCGGCGCCAGGAGATTGTCCGATTTCTGATGAGGACCGGATGAGCTTTCGGTTAGCCCCTCAATAGCGCTTTATCCCGAGCTTGCCGACCTGATGGAGTGGGCATTTCCGGACGGTCGAATCAGCAAGTTTCAGGCGGACCCTGTGAATTCCTACACGAGGCAATGCAGGCCGATTTGTACCGACCAGCGTGATTCAGCGAATCGCTACCCGCAGTTCTTTGGCGCATCTTGCCGGGCTCGGGAGCGCTATCGCGCGTGAGTTTTTCTTTTTTTTTACATAAGGATAAAGAAACGTCGGGCGGCGGAGAGGGGGGATTCAGCTCGCCCGCTGCGCGGGCTCCCTGCCGACAGGCCGCTGCGCGGCTGCGTCGGTCGAACAGCGCTCTCATCCGCCACCGCACTCGGCCGGAAACGAAAAAAGGCCCCGTAAAGGGGCCTTTTCCGTTTCTGGCGGAGAGGGGGGGATTCGAACCCCCGGTACGGTATCACCGTACACTCGCTTTCCAGGCGAGCACCTTAAACCACTCAGCCACCTCTCCGAATTGTCTACTCCGTCGGCGATACGCGCGGCGGCAGATCCAGGCACGGCGAACCTTTCGGCCGCTCGGGCCTCGGATTTGCCTCCGGAACGGGCATCTCCAGGTACGGCTGCGGCGCGTCCAGGTCCTGCGGCGCCCTCAGCCGCTCGTTTTGCACGGCTTGCTGGTAACGGCGCGGCTCGTCGCAGGTCAGATCCCTCTCACCGCTACAGGCGGCGAGGCCGGCCAGTAAACTCAACGAGACAGTCAGCAACAGTCCTCTGGTAATGCGGGCTCGCATCAGGCGGGGATCTCCACGCCAGCGCCCGACATCGCCGCTCGCATTTGCTCGTGATACTGCGCGCTGAACTCGGTCAGAGGCAGTCGAATATGTCCGGAAATCATTCCCATCTGACTCACGGCCCATTTGACGGGAATCGGGTTCGACTCCAAGAACAGGGCCGTGTTCAGCGGCTGCAGCCGATCGTCGACCGCCTTCGCCGCGTCGTGTTCGCCGGCGCTCGCCAGGCGACACAATTCCGCCATTTTCGCGGGCGCTACATTGCCGCTCACGGTGACGACGCCGTGCCCGCCCTGCTCGATGAACGGCAATACCGTGAAGTCATCGCCACTGAACAGGCCGAATTCCGCCGGCACCAGGGCCTGGATGTCGCGCAGGCGATCAATGGAACCGGTTGCTTCCTTGATCGCCCAGATGTTCTCGTGCTGCGCAAGGCGGGCAACGGTCTCCGGGAGCAGGTCCGATGCGGTGCGGCCGGGTACATTGTAGAGCATGACCGGCTTGTCGACGGCATCCGCCACGGCGGAGAAATGTCGGTACATACCCTCCTGGACCGGCTTGTTGTAGTAAGGGACCACCACCAGGTAACCGAAAATGCCGGAGTCTCCCACCGCCACTGATAGGTCAACCGTTTGCGCGGTCGAGTTCGAGCCGGTGCCGGCGATGACGGGCAGACGGCCGTCGGCCAGTTCCACGGCACGATTTACGAGTTCGACGTGCTCGTCCCTGAAAAGTGTTGCGGACTCGCCGGTCGTGCCCGCGATCACCAGGCCGTCACTGCCTTCTGCAACGTGAAAATCGATTAGCCTCTTGAGGGCCGCGTAATCGACCCGACTATGATCGTCGAACGGCGTCACCAGAGCGACCAGACTGCCCTTCAGCACGGTTTGTCCTCGCGTAAAATGAGGCGGCGATGTTACTGTTCACGGTCGGTGCTGGCAAGAAACCCCGAGATTACGGCAGCTGCGGCAAGGACACGCGGCGATCACGCTGTTTCCTGAACACAAATTATTTACGACGAAATCTAAAAAAATGACACAACTTATTGTTTTATCAGCTATTGGATCGGACCGAACGGGAATGGTTCAGGACATCACCGAGGTCATCCTCAATTGCGGCGGAAATATCGAAGAAAGCCGCATGACGACGCTCGGCACCGAGTTTGCGATGCTGATGCTTGTCTCGGGCAACTGGCATACCCTGAATCGCCTCGAAAAAGGCCTCGAAAAGCTCGACGACGGCGATCTTACCTTC
This sequence comes from Woeseiaceae bacterium, assembly GCA_041601995.1. Classification (GTDB taxonomy): domain Bacteria; phylum Pseudomonadota; class Gammaproteobacteria; order Steroidobacterales; family Woeseiaceae; genus UBA1847. The sequence goes on from JBFIHC010000002.1 coordinate 26,045, forward strand.
ACGATCCGCAAGACCGCAAAACGCGAGGTCAAGCAGGACCGAATGCCCTACGCGGTCGACGTCGTGAGCCTGGATCACGAAGGCATCGTCTACAGCCTGGCGAACTTCTTTGCATCCCACGATATCGAAATCGCCGACGTCGCAACGCGCGGTTATCCTGCCGCCCATACCGGCGCGGCGATGTTCGCCGTGCAGATGACGGTGAACGTGCCGTCGTCCATTCACATCGCCCAGCTGCGCGAGGAATTCCTGGAGTTGAGCGACCGGCTCAATCTCGATGCGATACTCGAGCCGGTCAAAGGCTGAAAACTGATTCGAAGGAGAGACCCGTGAGCGGACCCACGATCAACCGAGTTGTCGCGGATTTCACGGCCGAGTCAACCGGCGACAAAAAGATTCGTTTGAAGGACCTGCGCGGCAAGAATGTCGTGATCTACTTCTATCCGAAGGACAGCACACCCGGATGTACGCTCGAAGGCCAGGATTTCCGGGACCTGCACGCCCGGTTCAAGCGCCGGGACACCGTGATCGTGGGCGTCTCGAAGGACAGCCTGGCGTCGCACGAGAAGTTCAAGGCCAAACAGAAGTTCCCGTTCGACCTGCTGTCGGACCCGGACGGCAAGTTGTGCGAGAAATTCGGCGTCATTCGGGAAAAGAACATGTACGGACGCAAATTCATGGGCATCGAGCGCAGCACCTTCCTCCTCGACGCCGATGGCAAGCTGCGCCGGGAATGGCGCAAGGTCAAGGTCAAGGGGCACGCCGAAGAGGTATTGGCGGCCGTCAAGGAGCTTGGCCAGTAAGCCCTTCAAAAACAGTAAATTACCAACAATTCGCTCCCCGGCCGCGGTAAAATTGCCGCCGCCGGCGCCGCCTCGGCAGGTATTATTGGGAACGGTTGCTGAAGGACTCAGTCGGATACACCGGGACATAGACACACAGGCTGCTGCCTTGATCGGACGCAATTTCAAAAAAGCCATCTTGTCGTCGCTGGCGGCGCTGCTCGTGATTGCGGGCGGCGCAAGCGCGGACGACATCAAGTTGCCGGACATGGGCAGCCCGGCAGACGCCGTGCTGTCCAAGTCGGACGAGGCTCAGATCGGGCGAGCGATCATGGCACAGATCCGTCAGAGCGGCGCGGTCGTCGAGGATCCCCTGGTTACCGAGTACATCAACGAAGTCGGCAGCCGCATCGCCGCCCAGGCGAATGACGGTAGCCAGAGTTTCAGATTCTTCGTAATCGAAGACCCCAATATCAATGCCTTCGCCCTGCCAGGCGGCTTCATTGGCGTGCATACCGGCTTGCTCGAAGCCACCCGTAACGAAGACGAGCTGGCCGGCGTACTGGCGCACGAGGTTGCGCACGTCACGCAGCGCCACATTGCGAGAGCCATCCATGCCAGCCAGCGGCAGAGCATCATGTCCACGGCGATAATGCTGGGCGCGATCCTCGCCGGCGTCGTATCCGGTGACAGTGATGTCGCCCAGGCAGGCATGGTGGTCGCACAGGGCTCGGCGGCCCAGCAGCAAATCAACTTCACCCGCAGCAACGAGTACGAGGCCGATCGTATCGGGATCCGTGCGATGGGCGACGCGGGGTTCGATCCGCACGGCATGGCGTCGTTCTTCGAGGTCATGTCGCGGCAGTCTCCGTCAGACCTGAACATGCGGGTTCCCGAATTCCTGCGCACTCACCCGGTTACGACGCAGCGCATCGCGGAGGCCAGGAACCGGGCGCGTGAATATCCGCGCCGCCCCGGGAACGACAGTGTGAATTACGGCATCGCCCGAGCACGCATGAAGGTCGAGAGCTTCGAGACGGATGAAGCTGCCGTGAAGTACTTCGAATCCCGCGACTACGAGAAACAGAATGACATCGAGAAATACGGGCGCGCCGTCGCCTACCAGCGCGCAGGACGGGACCGGGACGCCAATCGGATATTCGAAGAGTTGCTGGAGCGCAACCCGAAAATCATCGCGTACCACATCGGTGCCGGCGAGACCCAGCTTGCGCTCGAGCAGAACGATCGTGGCCTGGCCACGTTCGAGCGTGCCGTCGGCCTGTTCCCACGCAATGTACCCCTGGTCATCCACTATGGTGAAGGCCTGCTGAAACTCGGGCAGGCCAACAAGGCCCACAGGATCCTTCTCGATCTGATGAACAACGTGCCGCCGACACCGGAGCAAGTCCGCCTGATCGCAAGAGCGGCCAATGCCGCTGGCGATACTGCGGAAGCACTTTACTACCTGTCCGAGTACCACCTGATGACAGGCAACCTGGTCGGCGGCATCAGCTTCCTGCAACGGGCGCTGGTGCTTCCCGAACTCCAGGAAATCCAGAGAATTCGCTTCGAGGCTCGCATCGACTTCATCCGCGAGTACATGAGCGAAGAACAGCTCAAGCAGCTGCAGCGCAGTCAGCCCGTCGGCGCATCCGCGCGCAACGCCGGTTGAGCCGCAACCGCCATGCAACCAGGCAGCTGTAACGGTGCATCAATTTGGGTACTCATCGCGCTCGCAGCGTCGCTGGCGGGCTGTGCGACAGCACCTGGCCGTGATTCTGACGAGGCGCCCGTGCGGGCCGCGCACGACCCCCTGGAACCGCTGAACCGCCGCCTGTATGCGATCAATGATGCCGTCGACCGCGTGACCCTGAAGCCCATTGCACGCGGCTACAAGGCAGTGGTTCCGGATTTCGCGCGCCGCGGCGTCACGAATTTTTCGCGCAACCTGTTAACACCCCGCTCCGCCTTGAACAACTTCCTGCAGGGCAAGCCCGGGCCCGGATTCAGCGAACTGGGGCGTTTGATCATCAACACCACGCTCGGCTTCGGCGGTCTGATCGACGTTGCCAGCGCACAGGGAATGCCGGTGTACGACGAGGACTTCGGGCAGACGCTCGCCGTCTGGGGCGTTCCGCAGGGACCCTACCTCTTCATCCCGATGCTGGGGCCGAACACCCTGCTCGATGCCGCCTCAACGCCGATCGACATTGCAGCTGACCCGCTCTACCACTATGACAATTCGTCAGTTCGCGACAAGGTCTATGCTCTGCGAGTGATCGACCTGCGGATGCGCCTGCTCACCGCCGAGACCCTGCTGGAGGACTCGAAGGACCCGTATCTGACGCTGCGCGAAAGTTACCTGCAGAACCGGCGCTTCCAGGTTTACGACGGCAATCCGCCGGACACGGACGAAGAAGAGGATTTGTTCGAGGAGTTCTTCGAAGAAGAATGAAGCGGCCGTCAATCGCCCGGCGCTTCGATGAACCCCGCCCACCGCTCGCCGCGCTTCAATAGCTGCTCGACCTCGGTGGTGCGGGCGATAGCCAGGACCCGATCCGGCATCGAGTGAAAACGGATCTCGCGGACCGTATGGTTGGCCCAGGTAATCCACTCGAGCAACAGCGCCAGCCCGGCCGAGTCCGCCTTCGTAACGCCGGCGAGATCGACCTCGATCCGGGTGTGCTGTTCGAACGGCTCTTCGCTGGCCAGCAGGATTCGCTCCGCGGTTTCGAACGTCATTTCGCCGCTCAGTTCGTAGCGGCCCTCGCCCAGGTCGTTCAGCTCGAATTTGCTCATCCGGGCGGCGAACCGGCCTCGGATTCCAGGCGGTCGATCACGGCCTGCAGACTTGAAGCCCGAATCTCGGAATCGATTTCCGTGCGGAAGTTACTCACGTAGGACACGCCCTCGACCTTGACGTTGAAGATCAGCCACCGGTCTCCGCGATTAACGAGGTCGTAATGCACGGGCACCTGGGTGCCGTCGTCGAGCGTGACATTGGTCTTGACCAGCGAACGCTTCGCCGAGGTGTCGCCGCGAAACTCGAGGACCTTTATGCGATCCTCGTCGAACTCCAGCAGCCCGTCCGCGTACTTTCTCAAGAGGGAATTGTAAAACGCGTTTATGAAGCGCTCTCGCTGCTCATTGCTTGCCGTGCGCCAGTGTTTCGCGAGGACCAGCTGCGCAGCCAGCTTGCGATCGAAGCGTGGCAGCAGGATATCGTTGATTAGCGCATACAGTTCAGCGCGATTCTTCGCAAGCTCTTCTTTACGTCCACTCAGCTTGTCGCTGAGCTCGGTAACTGCACCCTGGATAACCGCGTCGGGCGGCCCCGGATCGGCCGCAGCAGCAAGAGACGCGAGGCACAGGGCCGCAATGAACAGCGCCGGCCGGCACCAGTCAATCTGTTCCTTCATCCGACCCTCCTCTCACCAGAAACTTGCCGATCAGGCTCTCCAGCACGATCGCCGATTGCGTCAGCAGGATTTCGCTGCCGTCCTCAAGGTAGAACTCAGAGCCGCCCGCCTGCAGCCCGATGTACTGGCTGCCCAGCAGACCGGCCGTCAGGACACTCGCGTCCGAGTCTTCCGGGATCTGGTCATAACGGGCGTCGATATCCATGGTCACGACCGCATCCAGCGCGGATGGGTCGAATTCGATGCGCTTTACCCGTCCGATGGTGACGCCGGACATGGAAACCGGGGCGCGCGGTCGGAGGCTGCCAACGTTGTCGAAACGCGCGGTGATCTCGAACGTCTTGTCGGCCGAGAAATCCTCGCCGCCCGTCGTCTGCGTGGACAAGAAGAACAACGCGCCCATACCGAGCAGCGCAAAAAGGCCGGTACCCAGTTCAACTGTGCGTGTCTGTTGCATGAATCGTTCCCTATATCGCCACGGCGGTGATCATGAAGTCGAAAATCAGGACCACAATGGCCGTGAGTACAACGGTCCTGGTCGTTGCGCGACCCACGCCTTCCGCCGTCGGGATCGCATTATATCCTTCCCAGACAGCCAGCAGGCTGGCCGCAATGCCAAAAACGACGCTCTTGACAATGCCTTCGTTGATATCGGCAACTTCTACCGACTGCTGCATTTGCTGCCAGAATGAACCGACATCGACACCGAGCAGTGAAACGCAAACCAGGTGGGCGCCGAGCAGGCCCACCATGCTGAAGATAGCGGCCAGGAGAGGCATCGCCACGACGCCGCCGAGGAACCGCGGCACGACCACGCGCCGTATCGGATTGACGGCCATCATTTCCATCGCCGACAACTGGTCCGTCGCTTTCATCAGCCCGATTTCAGACGACAGCGCAGTGCCCGCCCTGCCCGCGAAAAGCAACGCGGTAATGACCGGGCCGAGTTCCTTGACCAGCGCCAGCGCTGCAACGGCGCCAACCGAATCCTCGGCATTGAATCGGGAGAGATTCGAGAAACCCTGCAGGCCGAGAACCGCCCCCACGAACACGCCACAAATAATGATGATGACCAGCGACAGCGCACCCGCGTTATAGACCTGCCCGACGACCAGGCCGAACCGCCGCCAAATCACGGTCGGCGAATGGATCAGGAGCCGAAGGAAGAAAAGTTGCAGCGCACCGAAGGTGCGCACGAACTCGAACAGCGTGTAGTACAGGTCGCGCAACATAGCCGCTATTCCGCGTCCCGACCCAAAAGCTGCTCCGCATAGTCGGGGGCGTCGTAGTGGAACGCGACCGGGCCATCGGCCATGCCGTGCATGAACTGGCGTACGAGTTCGGACGAAGCCCTGTTCAATTCGTCGGGACTGCCCGATGCGGCGACCTTGCCCTTTGATATCAGGTAGCTGCAGTCCGCGACCGTCGAAATTTCCTGCACATCGTGACTGACGATAATGCTCGTGATGCCGAGCGCGTCGTTCATCTTGCGCACCAGCCGGACGATGACCCCCATCGATATCGGGTCGAGCCCGACGAACGGTTCGTCGTAGATGAGTATGTCGGGGTCCATGACCATGGCGCGTGCCAGCGCGACGCGCCGTGCCATGCCGCCCGATAGCTGCTGCGGCATCATGTCCGCGGCACCCCGCAAGCCCACGGCGTGCAGCTTCGTCAATACGACATGACGGATGAGGCGATTCGTCAGGCGCGTGTGCTCACGCAGCGGGAACGCCACGTTCTCGAACACGGACAGGTCGGTGAGCAACGCGCCATTCTGGAACAGCATGCCGAAGCGCTTGCGCATCTCGTAAAGTGCGGTCTGGTTGAGCGTAGCGATGTCCACGCCGTCGACCAGGATGACGCCATGGTCCGGCACGATCTGTCGCGTGATCAGGCGCAGCAGCGTGGTCTTGCCGGTGCCGCTCGGGCCCATGATCGCCGTGACCTGCCCCCGCTTGATCGTCAGGTTAAGGCCATTGAATATCTTGCGCGCCCCGAAGGAATAGTCGAGGTCGTGGATCTCGATCAGGTTTTCGGACACTGCATTCATGGCGCTCTGGTCCAAACGGCAGCACTGCCGGGGCCGGGAAAGCGCGCAGCATACCAAAAAACTTGGCCTGCAGAGTAAAATGGGACTAAAATAGTCCTCTTTATACTCCGGCGGGAACCGCCCATGCTCAGGATCAGCAAACTCACCGATTACGGCACCGTGATGCTGGCTCACCTTGCCCGCAATCCGGATGTCGTCTGCAGCGCCGCGGAGATTGCCGCGCGCACCGGGATATCGCTGCCCACGGCGAGCAAGTTGCTGAAGTCGCTGGCCCGTAACGGGCTCGTAACATCGACACGTGGCGCCAATGGCGGCTACGTGCTCGCGCGGGACGCGAGCGCCATCAGCGCCGCCGAGATCATCGACGCGCTCGAGGGTCCGGTGTCCATTACCGAGTGCAGCGCCTCCGACAGCCAATGCGATATCGAAGAGGCCTGCGGCGTGGGTAATGCCTGGCAACGCATCAATGTCGCTATCCGCGATGCCTTGCACGAGGTCAGTCTCGTCGACCTGATTCGCTCGAGCAGCCCGCCACCGCAATTCCGCTTTGCGGGCCTGCCCATCACCGTTGAGGAAAAAAGCTGAATTTATGGCTACCGAAACCGAAAATCTCGAAAGCCTCGTCAATCGACGTTATGCGCACGGATTCGTCACCGATATCGACAGTGACAGTCTGCCGCCCGGTCTGGACGAAGACGTCGTCCGGGCGATCTCGGCGCGCAAGAACGAGCCCGAGTTCATGCTCGAATGGCGTTTGCGCGCTTATCGGCTGTGGCTGGAAATGCGCGAGCCCAAGTGGGCGCACGTGCACTACCCGCCCATCGACTTCAACGAGATCTCTTACTTTTCGGCACCGAAATCCGACAAGGACAGGCCCAAGAGTCTCGACGAAGTCGACCCCAAACTGCTGGAGACGTACGACAAGCTGGGCATCCCGCTGCATGAGCGCGCCCGCCTCGCCGGCGTAGCGGTCGACGCCGTATTCGACAGCGTATCGGTGGCGACAACCTTCAAGGAGAAGCTGTCCGAGGCCGGCGTTATCTTCTGCTCGTTTTCCGAAGCGGTACACAATCATCCGGAGATCGTCAGAAAATACCTCGGCAGCGTGGTGCCGCAGCGCGATAATTTTTACGCAGCGCTGAATTCCGCTGTGTTTAGCGACGGCTCTTTCGTTTACGTGCCGAAGGGTGTGCGCTGCCCGATGGAACTGTCCACTTATTTCCGCATCAACGCCGCGAACACCGGCCAGTTCGAGCGCACACTGATCGTCGCCGACGAAGGCAGCCACGTCAGCTACCTCGAGGGCTGCACGGCGCCAATGCGGGACGAGAACCAGTTGCACGCCGCTGTCGTGGAACTCGTCGCGCTGGAGGGCGCCGAGATCAAGTACTCGACGGTGCAGAACTGGTATCCGGGCGACGAGAACGGCAAAGGCGGAATCTACAACTTCGTCACCAAGCGGGGCGACTGCCGCGGCGCGGATTCGAAGATCTCCTGGACGCAGGTCGAGACCGGGTCGGCGATCACGTGGAAGTACCCGAGTTGCATCCTGCGCGGCGACAACGCCGTCGGTGAGTTCTATTCCGTTGCGGTTGCAAACAACTTCCAGCAGGCCGACACCGGAACCAAGATGATCCATATCGGCCGTAATACGCGCAGCACGATCGTCTCCAAGGGCATCTCGGCCGGGCACGCGCAGAACGCATACCGTGGCCTGGTACGCATCATGCCGCAGGCGCGGGGGGCGCGAAACCACACCCAGTGCGACTCGTTGCTGATCGGCAAGGATTGCGGTGCGCACACGTTCCCCTACATGGAGATCAGGAACCCGTCCGCGCGCGTGGAACACGAGGCAACGACCTCCAAGATATCCGCCGACCAGCTTTTCTATTGCCGGCAGCGCGGTATCTCCGAGGAGGACGCCGTCAACATGATCGTGAACGGCTTCTGCAAGGAAGTGTTCAAGGAATTACCGATGGAATTCGCCGTCGAAGCGCAAAACCTGCTCAACGTGAGCCTCGAAGGCGCCGTCGGCTAGGAAGATACTATGCTTGAAATCAAAGACCTGAAAGCCAGCACCGGGGAAACCCCGATTCTCGATGGCCTGTCGCTGTCCGTGCAACCGGGCGAAGTGCACGCCATCATGGGCCCGAACGGTTCCGGCAAGAGCACACTCGCGCAGGTGATCGCCGGTCACGAAGACTACGTGGTCACCGGCGGCTCCGTCACCTACAAGGACAAAGACCTGCTGGAACTGGAGCCCGAGGAACGCGCCCGTGAAGGTATCTTTCTCGGCTTCCAGTATCCCGTCGAGATTCCGGGTGTAAACAACGCCTACCTGCTGAAGGCCGCCCTCAATGCCAAGCGCAAGCATAACGGACAGGGCGAAGTCGACGCGTTCGAGTTCCTGAAGCTCGCGAAGGAGAAGATGGCGGTGCTCGGCATCGATCCGAAGTTCCTGAATCGGGGCGTCAACGAAGGTTTCTCGGGCGGCGAGAAAAAGCGCAATGAAATACTGCAGATGGCGATGCTCGAACCCGAGCTCGCGATTCTCGACGAGACAGACTCGGGCCTCGACATCGACGCACTGAAGGCCGTCGCCGAGGGCGTCAACGCGTTGCGCAGCCCCGACCGCGCCATCGTCCTCGTAACGCATTACCAGCGGCTGCTCGACTACGTGGAGCCCGACGTCGTCCACGTGCTTTCCGGGGGCAAGATATTGCGTTCCGGTGACAAGTCGCTTGCACTCGAGCTCGAGGAGAAGGGATACGACTGGGTACGGGAGACCGCAATCGCATGACCGCCCTCGCACTTTCCGGCGACGCGCTGGCGTCAGCGGTACAGGCACTGCCGGACAATTCGCTGGCGGCCAACCGCAAAGCTGCCCTGGCAAGCTTCCTCGACCGGGGCTTTCCGACCCCGCGTCTCGAGGACTGGAAATACACCGACCTTACCGCCGTCGCGGAAATCAGCCAGCGGTGGCTGGAAAATGGCGCCCTTCTGCCCTCGGCTGCGGCCTTGCAGGACCGCATAGCGGAGATCCGGGCGGCAATCGACGTCGACTGGATCGTCGTCAGCAACGGCGCAATATCGGATCGCAGCGGGCTCGCAGGCATCGACGGCTGCGCCGTCGCGACGTTCAGCGACACCGCGCACGCCCCCGGCTTCGATCATCCGCTGGCCGATCTCAACGCCGCTTTGCTGCCCGATGGCCTCCTTATACGAATTCCTGCCCGTTCGACGCGCGAACGTCCCCTCGGCCTCCTGATTGTCGATGGCGCGGACTCGAGCCCCGGGGTCGCCCAGGCGCGCATTCGGATCGAGCTCGAGCCAGGCTCACAGGCACAATTCGTGGAGTACCACGCGTCGCTCGGTGACGCCGATCATTACGCCAACAGCGTCGTGGAACTGTCACTTGCGGACGGCGCGTCGGCAGACTACTTACGCATCCAGGCGCGCGACGCGAAGCATACGCAGACACATCGCACCGCCATTCGGCTCGAGGACGCCAGCACGATCCGTTACAGCGGTTTCGATCTCGGCGGGCGACTCGTGCGGAACGATCTCGATATCGACATCGTCGGTAAAGAGGCGACCGCGCTTGTCGGCGGCCTGTACATCGCCGGCGACGTCCAGCACATCGACAACCACGTACGCATCGATCACCGCGTCGGGCCCGCGCGATCCGAACAGGAATACCGCGGCATCCTCGGGGGACGCTGCCGTTGCGTCTGGAATGGCAAGGCAATCGTACATGCAGGCGCGGACGGTACCGACGCGGAGCAGTCCAACCACAACCTCCTGCTGAGCGACCGTGCGGAAATCGACGCCAAACCGGAACTCGAGATCTACGCCGACGAGGTCAAGTGCAGTCATGGCACGACGGTCGGACAGCTCGACGATGCGGCTTTGTTTTACCTGCGATCGCGGGGACTCGACGAGCGGGACGCCAAGCGCATACTGACGCGTGCTTTTGCCGCGAGCATCGTCAGCCACGCGCCCATCGGTCTGCTTGCAGAACACCTTATGGAGATGGTCGAACGGCGGCTGTCCCTTCTGAGCGACGGTAAAGACGCATGACACACGCAAGCCGGATCACCGATGCCCATTCCCTCGTCGCGGCATGCCGCGCGGATTTCCCTGCCCTCGACCAGGACGTATGCGGCCACCGTCTCGTCTATCTCGACAGCGCCGCCTCTGCGCAGCAGCCGTCCGTCGTAATCGACGCGATCGCGTATTACGAGCGTCATGACCACGCAAACGTACACCGGGGCGTGCATACACTCAGCCACAGGGCAACCGATGCCTATGAGGGCGCGCGCGAGACGCTGCGTGCTTTCATCAATGCGGCAGGCACCAGCGAGGTGGTCTTCACCAGCGGCACCACGGAATCGGTCAACCTCGTGGCGCAAAGTTTCTGCAGACCGAGACTTGGCCCGGGCGACAAGATACTCATCACGCACCTCGAGCACCACGCCAACATCGTGCCCTGGCAGCTCGTGTGCGAGCAGACGGGAGCGGAGCTGCTCGTCGCGCCCATCAACGACCGCGGCGAAGTTGAGCTCGAGGCACTCTACGCGCTGATGGACGACGCAGTCAGGTTGCTGGCAATTGCTCACGTATCCAACGCTCTCGGCACGGTAAACCCGATCAAGGAGATCATTGCCGAAGCGCATTCGCGCGACATACCGGTGCTCGTCGACGGCGCCCAGGGCGTTCCGCACATGCAGATCGACGTGCAGGACCTTGATTGCGATTTTTATGCCTTCTCCGGGCACAAGATGTTCGGGCCGACCGGAACGGGCATGCTCTACGGAAAAGAGGTGCTGCTCGAGGCGATGCCGCCTTACAAGGGCGGCGGCGACATGATCCTCGAGGTCAGCTTCTCGGGAACGACCTTCAACGAGCTACCCTACAAGTTCGAGGCCGGCACTCCGAATATCAGCGGCGTCATCGGCCTCGGCGCTGCGGCGCGGTACCTCGAGGACCTGGGAATGCACAACGTCGAAACCTGGGAGCACGAGCTGGCACAGTACCTGACGGCAAAGCTGTCCGCCGTCGAAGATATTCGCCTGATCGGCACGGCGGCAGACAAGACCGGGGTACAGTCTTTCCTGCTGGGCGATATCCACCCGCACGATCTGGGCACCATTTTGGATCACCAGGGCGTTGCGATTCGGACGGGGCATCACTGCGCCATGCCGGTCATGGAGTTCTTCGGTGTGCCGGGCACGGCGCGGGCCTCGCTCGCCCTTTACAACAATTTCGATGACATCGATCGGCTCGTCGCCGCACTCGAAAAGGCGCGGGACATATTCGCATGATGGCCGGCAGCATCCAGACCGACGACGTGCGCGAGCTGTATCGGGACCTGATTCTCGATCACGCGCGCCACCCCCGGCACTTCGGCAAACTCGGCCAGATGACCCACAGTGCGGAGGGCATCAATCCTCTCTGCGGGGACAAGCTCCGGCTCTACCTCGATGTCGATGCCGACGAGACGATCAGGGATGCCGCGTTCGAGGGCTCTGGTTGTGCCATTTCGGTCGCATCTGCCTCGTTGCTCACTGACACGGTCATTGGACTGAGTGCACGCGAGGCAATGGCTTTTTTCGATGCCGTAACCACGCAACTCACCGGCAGCAACTCGCAGGAAGGCAACGCGGTGGATCTCGGCAAGCTGCGCGCACTGGCAGGCGTTCGGGACTTCCCGACACGGGTCAAGTGCGCCACGCTCGCCTGGCATGCACTCAAATCAGCATTACGGATGGACAAGGCGCCAGCCAGCACGGAATAGGACCACAGATGTTCGGACACACCAATGAACCGGTCACGATCACACGCGACGTAAGGGCGGTCATCATCCCCGCCGGAGAAGAGCTGACGCTTCGCGAAGGCACCACCGGCTTTATCACGCAGGCACTCGGCGGCAGTTTCACCGTGTACGTCGAAGGCAACCTGTTTCGCATCGCGGGCATCGATGCCGACGCGCTCGGAAAAGAGCCCGTGCCGCCGCCCGAGGTGCCCGAGAACGCCACGGACCAGGATATCGAAGCCGTCATCTGGGAGCAGCTGCGCACCTGCTACGACCCCGAGATCCCCGTCAACATCGTCGACCTGGGCTTGATCTACCGCTGCGAGGTGAAACCGCTCGGCAACGGTCAGCGCTCTGTCGAAGTCGACATGACGCTGACGGCGCCTGGTTGCGGTATGGGAGAGATCCTGGTGCAGGACGCTCAGGAGAAGATAGGCGTGATACCGACCGTGAACGACGTGCAGGTGCAGCTCGTGTTCGATCCGCCCTGGAACCAGAGCATGATGTCGGATGAGGCACGCCTGCAGACCGGATTGATGTAAACTCGCGTGCGACAGCCGTTGCAACGCCATGAAGACACTGACTCTAGTCCGCCACGCCAAATCGAGCTGGAAAGACAATTCCCTGGCCGACCGCGAACGCCCGCTGAACAAGCGCGGCAAACGCGACGCGCCGGAAATGGGCAGGCGCATTGCCGCCGCCGGTATCCGTCCTTCGCTGATCGTCAGTAGCCCGGCAGTGCGTGCGTGGACAACTGCGAAGATCGTCGCGGGCCAGATCGGCTACCCGCGGGAGTTCCTTCAGCGGGACAACGCTCTCTACCTGGCGTCGGTAAACGGCATCCTCGACGCGATCGTCGCCCAGGATCCTGGCTTCAACAGCCTTATGCTGGTCGGACACAACCCGGGCTTCACGGACTTCGCCAATTACCTGGTACCCGGCCTGACCAATAACATCCCCACGGCCGGCGTCGTCAGCGTCGAGTTCGATTCAGACGACTGGAGCCTGTACGACAAGCCGCCCGCCGAACTCCTGCTCTACGACTACCCCAAGAAGCGCCCCTAGCATTCGGGCACATTCACTGCCAGGCCGCCCTTCGAAGTCTCCTTGTAGCTCGACGACATATCGAGGCCCGTCTGTCGCATCGTCTCGATGACCTGGTCCAGCGTGACCTTGTGCGTGCCGTCGCCGTGCATCGCGAGCGATGCCGCGTTGATCGCCTTCACGGCCCCCATCGCGTTCCGCTCGATGCACGGAATCTGTACCAGGCCGCCGATCGGATCGCAGGTAAGGCCGAGATTGTGTTCCATGCCGATCTCGGCCGCCTCCTCGACATGGTCGATTGTGCCGCCCAGCACGGCAGCGAGACCTCCGGCAGCCATCGAACAGGCGACGCCGACTTCCCCCTGGCAGCCCATTTCCGCGCCGGAGATCGACGCCCTGGTCTTGTACAAGATACCGATAGCGCCTGCGGTGAGAAGAAAAATGCGGATGCCCTCGGTGCTCGCACCCGGCACGAAGCGCACGTAGTACATGAGAACGGCCGGGATGATACCGGCGGCACCATTGGTCGGTGAGGTCACGACACGGCCGCCCGCGGCGTTCTCCTCGTTCACCGCGATCGCGTAGGCGTTGACCCATTCCATGGCGTCGAGCGGCGAAGCCTTGTCGCGAGCTTCGAGGCGTTTGCGCAGCTTTGGGGCGCGCCGTGTCACGGCCATTGAGCCAGGGAGAATTCCCTCGGTGCGCAGGCCGCGCTCTATACAAGCTTTCATGGCTGCCCAGATCCCGTCAATGCAGCGCTCGACGTCGGCTTTTTCCCGCCACTGCAACTCGTTGTCGAGAACCAGTTCCGCGATACTGCACCCTCGCTGCGCACAGAGCTCGAGCAGCGACTGACTGCTGTCGAAGAAATTGCGCGTTTCCCCCGGTTGCGACGACGGCTCCGGTTCGTCGCCGCGAGCGATGAACCCTCCGCCAAGCGAGTAGTAGACCTCCTCCAGCAGCAGCTCCCCCGCCGTATCGCGGGCACGGAACCGCATACCGTTAGTGTGCCGGGGCAGCTCCTGTTCAAAATTGAATATCACCTGCTGCTTCGGATCGAAGGCGACGGTGCCAACGCCCGGTATGGCGAGCCGTCGCTCCGCATGGATCCTGCGCAGCCGCTGTTCCACGGAGTCCGGGTCGATCGTCTCCGGTCGCTCACCCTCGAGTCCGAGGATGACCGCCGAGTCCGTGCCGTGCCCTTTGCCCGTGAAGGCGAGCGAGCCGTGCAACATCACCTCCACCGCCGAGACGGCCCCGCCCAGTCGGGCGAGCTCCTCCGCGAACGCGTGCGCGGCCTTCATCGGCCCGACGGTATGAGAGCTCGACGGTCCGATGCCGATCTTGAAGATATCGAAAATGCTGATGGCGGCCATGGGTCAGTCGTTTTCCAGTGACAGCAGGCTTGCATTGCCGCCGACAGCCGCGATGTTGTTGCTGACCGTGTACTCGGTGCCAAAGCGCGGCAAATACTGCGGCCCGCCGGCCTTCGGGCCGGTGCCCGAGAGCCCGCGCCCACCGAACGGCTGCACGCCGACCACGGCTCCGATCATGTTGCGGTTGACGTAGATGTTGCCGGCTCCCGAGAGCTGCACGAGCTTGCGCGCGCGCGCGTCGATGCGGCTGTGCAGCCCCATGGTCAGGCCGTATCCGGTTGCATTGACAGCGTCTAAGGTCGCCTGTAAATCCTTGCTCCTGAACCTCAAGACGTGCAGAACCGGGCCGAACACCTCCCGTTCGAGTACGTCTACGCTATCGATCTCGATGAGGGTGGGCGCGAAGAAGGTGCCCGCGTCGGCGCCCTCTCCAGGACTGCAGCGATACCGCACTTTTGCCTTTGCTTCCATCTGCTGCACGTGGTGTTCGAGCACCCCGCACGCCTCCTCGTCGATTGCGGGTCCCACGTCCGTTTCCAGCAGCGCCGGGTCGCCGATGACGAGTTCCTGCATGTGCCCGATCAGGAGTTCGATGACCCGGTCCGCGATGTCCTTCTGCAGGCACAGCAGGCGCAGCGCCGAGCAACGCTGGCCCGCGCTGTTGAAGGCGGAGTACACCGCGTCCTTCACGACCTGCTCCGGCAGCGCCGAGCTGTCGACGAACATGGCATTCTGCCCGCCCGTCTCGGCGATCAAAGCGCCGATCGGACCGTCGCGCCCGGCAAGACTGCGGTTGATGAGTCGTGCGGTCTCGGTCGAGCCCGTAAACGCGACGCCGGCGACCCTCGGGTCGGCCACCGCGCTGCCGCCGACCGTGGCGCCGTCGCCGGGCAGGAACTGCAGGATGCCGCGGGGCACCCCGGCTTCCAGCAGCAGCTCGACGGCCTTGAATGCGACCAGCGGCGTTTGCTCCGCGGGTTTCGCGAGCACGGCGTTGCCGGCCGCCAGCGCAGCCGCCACCTGCCCGGTAAAGATAGCCAGGGGAAAGTTCCACGGGCTGATGCAGACGAAAACGCCGCGACCGCGCATGCCGAGCGTGTTTCGTTCGCCGGTGGGACCGGGCAGGACCACGGGATCGCCAAACAGCTTGCGCGCCTGTGCCGCGTAGAAGCGCAGGAAGTCGACGGCCTCGCGCAGTTCCGCCACCGCATCCGGCAGCGTCTTGCCTGCTTCGGTGATACACAGCGACAGGAGCGCTGCCGCGTGCTGCTCGTAGAGGTCCGCAGCCCGCTCCAGGATATCTGCCCGCTCCGTGGCCGGCTGACGCTCCCAGGCAGGCTGCGCCGTGCTGGCACTGTCAAGGGCGTCGTCGACGTGCGCGGCTGTCGCCATCCGGCAGGTCCCGACCACGTGGCTGCGGTCCGCCGGATTCACCGAATTCACGGCTTCTCCCGGCACCGCTTTGCCGGCGACAATCGGGTGCGCGGCCAGCGGCTGCGCACTTGCCTCCTGCATGGCCTCGAGCATATCCGCGACCACCCTGTCGTCCGCCAGGTTGACGCCCCGGGAATTCCTGCGCTCCTCCCCGAACAAAGCGGCCGGCGCCGGAATGCGCGGATGCGGTTTCGCCGCGTGCGCCTCCGTCTGGGCAATGGGGTCCGCGACGATCTCCTCGACGTCAATCGATTCGTCGACGATACGGTTCACGAACGAAGTATTCGCGCCATTCTCCAACAGACGTCTCACCAGGTACGGTAGTAAATCCTTGTGACTGCCGACCGGCGCGTAGACGCGGCACGGTCGATCGTATCTTTCAGGATGAGTGACTTCCGCGTACAGCTCTTCGCCCATGCCGTGCAGGCGCTGGAACTCGTAGTCGCGTCTCGAGCCGGCGTAGTGCATAACGCTCGCGAGCGTGTGCGCGTTGTGGGTCGCAAACTGCGGATAAAGCAGCTCACCGGCTTGCAGCGCCTTGTGCGCGCAGGCCAGGTAGGAGACGTCCGTGTGCACCTTGCGCGTAAATACGGGGTAACTCTCGAGCCCGAGTTCCTGCGCGTGTTTGATTTCGGTATCCCAGTAAGCGCCTTTGACCAGTCGCACGGGAATCCGGCGGCCGACATCCCTCGCGAGGCTCTCGAGGTGACTGAAGACATCGCTGGCGCGCCGCTGGTAGGTCTGCACGGCCAGGCCGAGACCGTCGTAACCCGCAAGACCGGGATCTCGCAGCACGCGCCCGAACACCCGCAGCGACAACTCCAGCCGATCCGCCTCCTCGGCATCGATGGTCATGGCGATATCGCACTCTTTTGCGTATAGCGCCAGCTCGAGCACGCGCGGCGCCAGCTCTCCGAGCACCCGGTCCACCTGTGTGAATTCGTAGCGTGGATGCAGCGCGGACAGCTTCACCGAAATGCTCGGTGCCGAGAATATATCGTCTTCCGGACGCCGCGGTGCCGCGCCGATGTCGCCGATCGCTGCGTAATAAGCTTCGAAATAGCGCCGTGCATCGGCCGCCGTCAGCGCCGCCTCTCCGAGCATGTCGAACGAGTAGCGATACGCACGGTTGCGTTTCGACACCGAGCGTTCCAGTGCTTCCTTGATCGTTCGACCCATGACGAACTGGTGACCCATGATGCGCATTGCCTGGCGCATGGCCGTGCGCACGACCGGCTCCCCTGCGCGGCTCGCGATCTTGGCCAGCATCTGTGCGGGATTTACGCGGATGGCCTCGTCGACCCTTAGCAGCTGGCCGGTCAGCATCAGGCCCCAGGTCGATGCATTGACGAACAGTGAGTCGCTGGTGCCCAGGTGTTCTCTCCATCTTGCCGCTGTGATCTTGTCGGCAATCAGCTTGTCAGCCGTGTCGGCGTCCGGGATCCGCAACAACGCTTCCGCAATACACATCAACAACACGCCTTCCTCCGACGACAGGTCGTATTGCTGCAGGAAGGCGTCCATGCCACCTTCCCGAGCCTTGTTACTGCGTACCGCGGCGACCAGTTCCGCCGCCGTATCGCGGATCCTGCCGCGCGCCGCTTCGCCAGGATCCGCGAGCGCCTTGAGCTCATTAACGAGCGCCTGCTCGTCGGCAAGGAAGCACCTGTTGACGTCGGTGATGGGGCTCGGAGTGGCAAGCGTCTGCCGTGTGAAAAGCATGGATATACCCGCGTGTTGGTATCGTTAGTGTATTGGGCGTCCTGATATACTTTGCGGCCTTTCCAGGTCGAGGGCAATCCCATGCCGGAATCTTTTCTCGCCTCTCTTGCTGAACGGACGGAAGCACTGCGCGAGCAGGGTCTGTTCAAGTCGGAACGCCTGATCTCCGGACCCCAGCAGGCGGACATCGACGTGCGCATGAACGGCGGCAGCAAGCACGTGCTAAATCTTTGCGCAAACAACTACCTGGGGCTTGCGAATCATCCGGAGGTCATCGCGGCGGCGCACACGGCGCTGGACGCATTCGGCTACGGGATGGCCTCGGTACGGTTCATCTGTGGCACGCAGACCATCCACAAGGAACTGGAGGCGCGCATCAGCGCGTTCCTCGGCACCGAGGACACGATCCTCTACCCCTCGTGCTTCGACGCCAACGGCGGCCTGTTCGAGACCATTCTCGGTCCCGACGACGCCGTAATAAGCGATACTCTCAATCACGCGAGCATCATCGATGGCATTCGTCTTTCCAAGGCGCAGCGCTTCCGCTATGCGCACGATGACATGCAGGATCTCCGCGCCCAGCTCGAGGCGGCAGCGGACACCCGTGCCAGCCTGATCGTTACCGACGGCGTCTTCTCCATGGACGGCACGATCGCCAACCTGCGGGCAATCTGCGACCTCGCCGTCGAATACGACGCGCTCACGATGATCGACGACTGCCATGCGACGGGCTTTCTCGGCAAGACGGGGCGCGGAACGCACGAGTATCGCGACGTGGTGGGCCGCATTGACATCATCACCGGCACCCTCGGCAAGGCGCTGGGTGGCGCGTCCGGCGGCTTCACCTCCGGGCGCAAGGAAATCGTGGGCTGGCTAAGGCAGCGCTCGCGGCCGTACCTGTTCTCGAATTCCGTCGCGCCGGTGATTGCCGCTGCGTCGATTGCGGTTCTCGACCTGCTCGAGCGCGACAATTCGCTGGCCGGGCAATTGCACGAGAATGCGCGTTACTTTCGCAGCAGGATGGATGAACGCGGATTCGACCTCATCCCCGGTGAGCATCCCATCATTCCGGTCATGCTCGGCGACGCAAAGCTGGCGACCGAGATGGCGGACCGCTTACTCGCGCGCGGTATCTACGTCATCGGCTTTTCGTTCCCGGTGGTACCCGAGGGACAGGCGCGCATCCGTACACAGATGTCGGCCGGTCTCACGCGCGAACAGGTCGACGGGGCTGTGGAGGCATTTACTGCGGTCGGCAGGGAACTCGGAGTAATCGACTGATGAAGGCACTCGTCAAGGCAAAAGCGGAGCGCGGCATCTGGATGCAGGACATCCCGAAGCCGGAGATGGGCCACAACGACGTCCTCATTCGAGTGAATCGCAGCGCGATCTGTGGCACCGATATTCACATTTACCAGTGGGACGACTGGGCTCAGCACACGATTCGCGTGCCGCTTGCGATTGGCCACGAGTTCTCCGGCACGATTGTCGAATGCGGCATCGAAGTCCGGGGCTTCGAGCCGGGTGACCGCGTGTCTGCGGAAGGCCACATCACCTGTGGCGTTTGCCGGAACTGCCGTGCGGGGCGTCGCCACCTCTGCATGAACACCCGGGGTGTCGGTGTGAACCGGCCCGGCGCCTTCGCGGAATACATTGCCGTGCCGGCATTCAACGTTTTCAAGCTGCCGGATGCGATCACGGACGACATGGCCGCGATACTGGACCCGCTCGGCAATGCCACCCATACCGCGCTGTCGTTCGACCTTGTCGGCGAGGACGTGCTGATCACAGGCGCCGGGCCCATCGGCATCATGGCCGTCGCCATCGCACGCTACGCCGGTGCCCGGCACGTCGTGATAACGGACGTCAACGATTATCGGCTCGAGCTCGCGCGCAAGTTGGGCGCCTCTGTCGCACTCAATGTGGCTCGCGAATCCATCGACGACACGATGCGGGCACTCGGCATGGAAGAAGGGTTCGACGTGGGCATGGAAATGTCCGGCAACCCCACGGCATTTCGCGACCTGTTGCGCACGATGCACCACGGCGGCAAAGTCGGCCTGCTCGGCATCCCGCCGGACGATACCGCGATCGACTGGAACCAGGTTATATTCAAAGGCCTGATTTTAAAAGGTATTTATGGACGCGAGATGTTCGAAACCTGGTACAAGATGTCGAGCATGCTGCAGAGCGGCCTCAACATCGAACCGGTCATCACGCATCACTTCGGCATCGAGGATTTCCAGCCGGCGTTCGAATTGATGGCGTCGGGGCAGTCGGGCAAGGTCATCCTGCACTGGAACTAGCCCCTCTCCCCAGCCCTCACTCGAATGTGCAGAGGCAGTGCGCGTAAACGCCTTTCGGATCGTCGAATCCGGCCAGCGGCGCCAGGGCTTGCTCGAGTTTCCCGGCAATCCTTTGCAACGCGGTCGGCCTCGACTGCAGGAAGTCCAGCTGCAGTCCGAAACTCCTCGCAGTCCCGAGCAGATCGACGATCATCTGCTCCGTGGGCGAAAGCTGGGTCCTGATCCACTTCTGGCCGTAGTCGTCTTCCGCAAGATCGACGAGTTCCGCCGCGAACGCGATGGCATCTTCCATGCCGCCGAGTTCGTCGACGAGCCCGCGTTCCAGTGCGTCTGCGCCGGTCCACACGCGGCCCTGGCCGACGGCGTCGACTTCCGCCCTCTCCATGCCGCGGTATGTCGCGACCCGGCCGATGAAGTCGTCGTAGCCTTCCTCGATGACGAGCTGGAAAAGGCGCTTCGTGTCGTCCGTCATCGCCCGGTCGGGTCGCAGCTGGCCGGTCAGCGGCGTCGACCCGACACCGTCATTGGCGAGGCCGAGGTACTCGGCGGCTCGCTGGTATGTGGGGAACATGCCGAAGATGCCGATCGAACCCGTGATGGTCGTCGGGCTGGCGTACACCCTGTCCGCGCCCACTGAAATCCAGTACCCGCCCGATGCGGCTACGCTGCTCATCGAGGCGACGACCGGTTTACCCGCGTCCTGCAGAGCGGCGATCTCACTCGCAATCACGTCGGAAGCGAAAGCGCTGCCGCCCGGGCTGTCCACCCGCAGCACGACCGCTTTGACCGACTCGTCGTCGCGCGCACGCCGCAGCAACTCGACTGTCGATTCCGCACCGATGGTGCCCGGCGGCTGCGTTCCTGACTGGATCGTGCCCGATGCGATGATAATGCCGACATTCTGCTTGGCGACTTTTTCGCCGTCGAGCAAGTCGATATGGGCGAGATACTCGCCCATGCCGATCGAACTGTAATTGGATTCCGACTCCTCGTCGCTGCCGACATAGCCGATGAGGAGGTCCCTGAGTTCGGTTCGCGTAAGCAATTCGTCGACGAGCCCGGCATCTTTCGCCGCAAGCGCGAGATCGCCGTCGGCCGAGGCGATCGCGTCGACAAACTCGTCCGCGTATCTTGCAAGCTCTGCGGCGTCCATCTCCCTGGCCATTGCGACCTCTTCGAGATAGGTTCCCCACAGCTGGTCGATCAGGTTCAGGGTGGCCTCGCGATCCGCGTCCGACATGTCCATGCGCTCGAATGGCTCGACCGCCGACTTGTAGGTGCCGACCTTGAAGATGTTCCAGTCGAGCTTGAGTTTCTCGATCGCATCCGCAAAGTAGGTTCGAAATCGCCCGTACCCCTGCAGCAGGATGCCGCCCTCAGGATTGAGGTAGACCTCGTCAGCATGCGCCGCGATGAAGTAGGCCTGCTGGGTCATGAAATCGGCGCTGGCAATCACCGGCTTGCCGGATTGCCTGAAATCCTCGATCGCACGGCTGATACGCTGCAGCTTCGGCAGGCCGGCCGGTCCCAATGCACTCAGCTCGATGTGCACGGCGTCGATACGATCGTCTTCACTGGCGTAATCGAGCGCATCGACGATGTCCTGCAACACGGTCTGGGGCTGCGCTTCGTCGAGCATCTCGGCGATCGCGCGATCGAATGGATCACCTTCCAGTTCCTCGACGATAGCGCCCACCGGCTTGATGAACAGTGCGGCCCGATCAGGTAATTTCGGCACCGTCCCGGACATCGCGCCCACGAATATCGCGAACACGAACAGCAGCAACAGCAAGTGAAGTATCTTGCGAAATCCGTCGACGCCGCTCCAGATTCCGGACAGCACCCTGACAAGCAGGTTTCTTTTCTTCATCGAGTTCACTTCTCCACGCCGGACTAACGCTGCAGATTACAGTGTACGCCGCGCCTTTTCGACCAGCCAGCCTACCCGGGAACCAGTACCAGCGACAGCGCCGGCCAGAAGGTGATGACGAGCACGGACAACATCAGGATGACCAGGAAGGGAAACGTGGCCGAGTACACGTGCATGATCGGCTTTTCGAAACGGTAGCTGGCGATGAACAGGTTCAACCCGACCGGCGGCGTCATGTAACCGAGCTGCATCGCGGCCAGGAAAACGATACCGAGATGAACCGGGTCGACGTTATACGCCGCCGCAATCGGCAGGATGAGCGGTACGACCAGCACGATTGCCGAAAAGATGTCGATCAGCGCCCCCAGGATGAGCAGGAACACCAGCAATAAAAGCAGGAACGTCGTCTGACTGGTTACCAGCCCGGATACCGCTGCCAGCAGATCTTGCGGCACGCCGGCGCTGATCATGTAATTGGTAGATGCAAGAGACACGCCGAGGATAGCCAGGATACCGCCGACCAGCACCATGGATTCGCGAATGATACGTGGCAGCTCCGACCATCCGACTTCGCGGTGAATCAGCACCTCGACGATAAACACGTAGAGCGCAGTGATAGCGGCCGCTTCCGAAACCGCCAGGAACCCCGAGTAAATGCCACCGAGCACGACCAGCGGCAGCGGTATTTCCCATGCCGTCTCCCGCACGGCGCGACCGAACTCCCGCATCGAGAATTTCTGCAGGACTTTCGGGCTTGTGCGGCTGACGAACAGGCTCCAGCCCGACAGCATGACCAGCATGAGCAGGCCCGGCAGGATGCCCGCGAGAAACAGGTAATCGATCGAGACTTCCGCGATGACGCCGTACAGGATCAGCGGCAGCGATGGCGCGAACAACAGGCCCAGGCTGCCCGCCGAGGTAACGAGTCCGAGATTGAACTTGTCGGGGTAGCCGTCCTGCTTGAGCGCCGGGTACAGGATCGCACCCAGCGCGATGATCGTGACGCCGGACGCCCCCGTAAACGCGGTGAAGAAAGCGCATGCGGCGAGTGCGACGAGCGCGAGGCCGCCCGGCATCCAGCCGAGCACCGCATCCGTCAGTCTCACGAGACGTTGCGGCGCCCTGCTCTCGCTGAGCAGGTAACCGGCAAACGTGAACAGCGGGATCGCCGCGAGAAACGGCAGATCAGCAAGGCTCAGTATCTCGAGCGCGATGTTCATGAGGTCGGTTTCGTCGCGCTGAAAACCGAGCATCGCACTGCTTGCAATTACCGCAAACAGGGGAGCGCCAAGTATGGCAAGCAGCACAAGGATGATCGTGAGGGCTATCATCGCAGCACCCGCTTCTTCCTGCCTGTCGCAATCAGGAAGATCTCACGCACGACCGAGACTGCAAACCGATAGCTCATCAGGCTAAACGCAGCCGGCAGTATCACGTGCGCCATCCAGGCCGGCACGTTGATGAGCACCGTATCCTCGAACTCGATTTCCAACTGCAGGTAGCGCCACGCCTGCCAGGCGACCACGCCGCAGATCACTGCCGCGAAAACATCGACAAACAGGCGGATTGCGATCACTACCCTGTCGGGCAACAAGTGCGACAGCGCATCGATTCGAATGTGACGATTGTCCCGCGTAGCGGCAATCGAGCCGACCATCGCCAGCCAGAGAACGAGAAGCTTGATGAGTTCATCGGCGCGGAAGAACCCGGTCTCGAATATCTCGCGCAGGACAATCTGGCCGACGGCGAGCAGGACCAGCGACCCCAGCAATACAACCATCGCTGCGTTCTCCGCGAACCGGCCGAAACGCTCCAGCCGGGCGAGCACGGACAGGGTGCGTTGCGTCACTGCGCTGCGGCCGCCGCTTCCCCGTTTTTCTCCCGGTACTCCTGAACGTAGCTCATCATCTCGTCATAAAGCGCGAGGTTGAACGCGCCCTTACCGCCGAGACGCCTGTTGGATTCCAGGAGCCGTTCGCGCAAACGGGCGACCTCTTCGGCATCGAACGGGACACTCTTGATCCCGGCATTCAGTAATGCATCGCGCGCCTCGCGATTGTCCTCGAGATTAGAGAGATCGAATTTTTCGTACGTTTTCTTCATCACGTCGCGAACGACCTGCTGGTCCGCTCCGCTCAACTTGCTGAAAGCGCGTTTATCAACTGCCATGAAGCCGACCGTGTAGACGAGCGGGATCTCGGTCATGTACTTGATCTTCGTGTGCCATTGCAACACCAGCGCACCGATAGGCGACATCGCGACGATATCGATGAGGCCGGTCTGCAGGCCGGTGAGTACGTCGGTAAGCGGTAGCGTGACCGGCGCCAGTGACAGCGCTTCCATCGACGCGTAGCTGATGCTGTCGCCTTCGGGCACCCATACGCGCTTGCCCCTGAGGTCGTCAAGTCCCTTGACGGGCGTATTCGACATCACGATCGCGAAGCCGCCCGCGGCAAAACCGAAATTGACAAAACCGGCCGCCTCGAGCCCTTCCTGGAGCGTCCTGTCGAGCCGCCTGCGCACGTAGGCCGCCTCTTCCTCGGAGTCGAACACCAGCGGCATGCCGTAAACATTCAGGTCCGGGTAGATATCGGACAACGCTGCCGGCGTAAACGCGCCTCCCTGCAAAGCGCCGATGCGGATCTTGCCCAGCACCTTGGTGTCGTTGCCCATGACGCCGCCGCCGTAGTACTTGATCTGCACGCGACCGTCGGTACGCTCCTTTATCTCTTTTGCGCTCTCGCGCATGTCCTTCATCCACTGCGACCCCTCAGGCGTCACGGTGGCGATTTTCAGCGTGGCGGCACTAGCAGCACTCCCGAGAGCGAGGGCCAGCAACGTAATCAACATCTTCTTCATCAGTCGTCTACCTGTCGAGGTTCCGATCAGAAATAGTCGTCAGCTTCGGCCAGGAGCCGTTCGGCTTCCTCCTGTGCCATGACATTGCTCAGCGTAAGGCCATCCGCATACGGACTGGCTTCGAGCACTTCGCCAAGCAGTCGGTCGTGCAGTTCGCGCTCGTACAGCAACCTTGCGTACCCCTTGGCGTACTCGACCTTCGCGCTCAGGTCCCTGCCGCCGGACATCGCAATCGCTGTCTCGAAATGCTCGCGGGCCGCTTCGGGCTCGCCGCCGAGGGAGGGAGGCCGCAGCGTCAGCAGGATACCCATGTAGGTATGGACCGCGCTCACCGCGTCGTCGCCCTCGATTTCGAGGTAACGATTGAACAGCGCTTCGACCTGCGGCAGCTCCGCCAGCGAGTTCCAGTCTTCACTGTGTGCTCGCAGGTATGCCAGCGTCGCGAACCCATACGTGTAGAGGTATTCGGACTGCCTCGATGTTACGCCGTCAAGGGTTGCCACGAACTCGTCGTAGTTGCTGTCCGGCCAGCTGCAGGAGGGCGCGTACGATTCGCACATGGCGTCCTGCGCATAATTCCGGGCACGGCTCGTGAGCCGCGCCGCACGCGCAGGGTCGCCTGCAAACACCGCCCCGTAGGACGCGTACAGCGTCGCCGCCGCGGATAGCAATTGGGGATTTTCCGGGTCGCCCTGGAGGAAACTGTCCAGCAACAGCATGTAGGAAGGCGCCCCTGCCCTGACCGTCTCCGGGTCGTCCTGGTTGAGGATCGCGCTGGACAGGTTGTCGGCGAGACCGCTCGCGGCCGAGGACATCAGGGAGGCGCATCCTCCCAGCGAGAGGCTGGCGAATGCGAGCAGCAGAGCGCTGCCCTGAGTTCTTCGGAAAATCGATCTCATGCCACGAAAGACCCGGCCCAAGCGAATAGGTTCAGGCTAACCGACCTGTTGCCGACCATTATGTGGAACCGGCCACAGATTCGAAATCGTGCCGCTGCCCGCGGCACGCCGACGACTAGATTTTTTCCTTGATGCGAGCGGCTTTGCCCGTGCGTCCGCGCAGGTAGTAAAGCTTGGCCCGGCGTACGTCGCCGCGGCGCTTCACCGCGATCGAATCCACGGTCGGGCTGTACGTCTGGAACACGCGCTCGACGCCTTCGCCGTGGGAAATCTTGCGAACCGTGAACGAGGAATTAAGGCCACGATTACGCTTGGCAATCACGATCCCCTCGAACGCCTGCAGGCGCTCGCGCGTACCTTCCCTCACCTTGACCTGGACGATGACGGTATCACCCGGTGAAAACTCGGGGATGTCCTTTTTCATCTGTTCCTGCTCGATCGCTTCGATAATTTTGCTCATGTCTCTTTACCCTGTTCCTTCAGGAACTCGTCGAGCAGCGCTTGCTGCTCACGGCCCAGTTGCAACTTCTCGACCAGGTCCGGGCGCCTCAGGTAGCTGCGGCCCAGAGCCTGTTTGTATCGCCAGCGCGCAATCTGCGCGTGATCGCCCGACAGCAGCACCGCGGGCACCCTGCGACCCTCGATTTCCTCGGGCCGCGTGTAGTGGGGATAATCCAGCAACCCCGCCACGAACGAATCCTGCGCCGCCGAGTCGTCGTCACCGAGCGCGCCCGGCAGCAGCCTGACCACCGCATCGATGACCGCCATTGCGGCTATTTCGCCGCCCGACAACACGAAATCGCCGAGCGACAGTTCTGCGTCCACTTCTTCCTCGACCAGCCGTTCGTCAACGCCTTCGTAGCGCCCGGCGAACAGGATCATTCCCGGTAGCGCCGCCAGCCGTGCCGCCTCGCCCTGGTCAAACTCCCGGCCCGACGGCGACAGGTAGATCACCGGGCTGCCCTCGGGCATCGCGCCGCGCGCCGCGCGTATCGCCTGGGCCGCCGGACTGTACTTCAGTACCATGCCCGGGCCGCCACCATACGGCCGGTCGTCCACGGTGCGGTGCGTGTCGGTCGCGTAGTCACGCGGATTCTCGATCCGCAGCGCGGCCAGCCGCCGCTCTATCGCGCGCCCGACGACGCCAAAATCCGCCACCGTGCGAACCATTTCCGGGAACAGGCTGACAACGGCAATCTGCATGATGTCAGTCCCACTCCCAGTCGACCCGGATCACGCCCGCGGCGAGATCCACGTCCAGTATCACCGTTCCCGGCACGAACGGAATCAACCGCTCGGCCGCACCGTCGACCACCAGCACGTCGTTGGCGCCGGTCGCCATCAGGTACGCGACCTTGCCGAGTTCCGTGCCGTCTTTGCGCACGACGGTCAAGCCCTCGAGGTCGGCCCAGTAATAATGGCCGTCCCCGGCGTCCGGCAGCGAATCGCGTTCGACGCCGAAGTCGCTGCCGAGCAATTCCGCCGCGGCATCCCGATCCTCGATCCCCTGCAGGCGGGCAATAACGCCCTTGCCGTGCTGCCTGCCTTCTGCAAGCTGGACCGGCTGCCAGTCGCCCTCGCGCCGCAGCAGCCAGTCCGGGTAGTCCAGGATCGCTTCCCGCGGCTCCGTGTAGGAATGCACCTTCACCCAGCCCTTGACACCGAAAAGGCCGACGATTCGGCCCAGTATCACCGGCTGTCGCGAAGCATCCGTCACGCTGTAGCCGCCGACCCTCGTACCAAGGGCCCGCTGCCGATCAGGCGCTGGCGGTAGCCTTGCGCTGCACTTTCAACAGCGAGGCAACCCGCTCGGAAGGCCTGGCGCCCTGCCCGATCCAGTAATCCACACGCTCGAGGTCGATACGCAGGTTCTCCTCGTGCTCCCGGCCAACCGGGTTGAAGAAACCGATACGCTCGATATAGCGGCCGTCCCGACGATTGCGACTGTCGGTCACGACCACGTGATAAAAAGGGCGCTTCTTCGCGCCAGCGCGCGAAAGACGAATACTAACCATTACATTCCCGTAAAAAATCTCAAGGAGGCGGACACGCCTGAGCTCGGGCGGGCCCGAGTAAAGCGCGCATTGTACTGGTTTCGGTCTAAATGTGAAGCGTTTTCGGACCGTGAACCGCCGGTTTTCAGGGTCGAAAACCCGAAGTTTTACGGGGCCTTGGGCGGATTTCAGCCGAACCCGGGCGGCAGGCCGCCGCGTGGCAGGCCGCGCATCATCTTCTTCATGCCCCCGCGCGACATCTTTTTCATCATTTTTTCCATCTGCGTAAACTGTTTCAGCAGCCGGTTCACATCCTGTACCTGCAGTCCGCAACCCCTGGCGATGCGCTTCTTGCGCGAGCCGTTGATGCTTTTCGGGAAACGGCGCTCCGATGGCGTCATCGAGTTGATAATCGCGATCTGGCGCCGCATCTGCTGTTCCCCCACACCGTCTTTCAACGCGGCCGCGTTGACGTTGCCGGGAATCGGCAGCTTGTCCAGCATCGCTCCGAGTCCACCCATGTTCATCATCTGCTCGAACTGGTCACGCAGGTCCGACAGGTCGAAGCCGCGGCCCTTCTTGAGCTTCTTCGCGAGCTTCTCGGTCTTGTCCCGGCTGACCTTGTCCTCGATTTCCTCGACCAGCGACAGCACGTCACCCATGCCGAGGATGCGCGACGCCATGCGTTCGGGATGAAACGCCTCGAGGCCATCGACTTTCTCGCCGACGCCGAGGAAGCGTATGGGCTGCCCCGTAATCTGCCGCACCGACAGCGCGACACCGCCTTTCGCGTCGCCGTCCGCCTTGGTGAGCACCACGCCGGTCAGCGGCAATGCCTCGTTGAACGCGGTGGCGGCATTGACGGCGTCCTGGCCGGCCATGCTGTCGACAACGAACAGGGTTTCCTGAGGATCGGCAGCCGCGTGCACTGCCGCGGCTTCTTCCATCATCGCACCGTCGATGTGCAACCTGCCCGCCGTGTCGACGATAAGGACGTCTGCGTGCGAGCGCCGCGCCTCGCCCAGTGCGCGTTCGACGATAGCGACGGGTGCCTCGGTAATCTCGCTGTCGCAATGCATGGCACCGACCTCACCAGCCAGTGTCTTCAGCTGCAGGATTGCCGCCGGGCGATGCACGTCGACGCTCACCAGCATGACGCGCTTCCTGTCCTTTTCGATGATGCGCTTCGCGAGCTTCGCCGCCGAGGTCGTCTTGCCCGCGCCCTGCAATCCAGCCAGCAAGACCACGACCGGCGGCTGCGCCCTCAGATTCAGTGGCGCATGATCGCCACCCAGGATGGCGACCAGCTCGTTGTGGATGATCTTGACGAGCGCCTGCCCTGGCGTGAGGCTCCTGGCGACCTCCTCGCCCACGGCCCGCTCCCGAATCCGCTCGATGAAGGTCTTGACCACGGGCAGCGCGACGTCCGCTTCCAGCAGTGCGAGCCGCACCTGCCGCAGCGTGTCCTTGATATTGGCCTCGGTCAGCCGCCCCTTGCCGCTGAGGCTGCGCGCGGCGTCGGAAAGCCGTCCTGTGAGATTTTCGAACATGGCGCGCAGTCTACCAAAAGTCTGCTACGAGTCGCTCCGGTTCATTCTTCCCGTCGTTACCTCCTCGAAAAAGAATCCTCGCGCCTCGCCTGAAACAGGCGAACGGCGATACGCTGTCGGAGAAGCGTGCTCCCAATCGGTAACCAGCGGTGCTTGCTCGAGGAAGTAAAGCGCAGCGAAGCGAGCCATGACGAGAGCAAGCACCGCTGTTTGCCGCGATCCGCCGCGGCGAGCGAGCGGTTGCTTCTAGATGGTCAGGACAGTGCCGCGCGAGAGCATCTGGATGTTCTTGTCGGGAGCGGCCGCGACGACCTGCTTGAGGATGCGCGCCTCCTCACCCGGCTTCATGCCGGTCAGCCAGATTTCCGGATCGTGCCTGAGGCGCTCGAGATCGCGGGTCAGGGTCCGCGGGCAATAGTGCCCGGCATCGGCCGCCAGCTTTTCCATCTCGTCCGGAAACGATACCTCTATGACCAGCACCTTGAGATCGTCGCAGGCATTCAGCACCGGCCACAGGGTTTCGTTCGTTTTGGTATCGCCGCTGACCGCGAATACGCCGCCCGAGTTCTGTACGGTATAGCCGAGGGACGGCACGCTGTGCATTACGTCGACAGCGTAGAAATCCCGGTGCCCGATCCTGATCGTGTCCCCGGGGCTGCACTCCCGATAGCGCAGCATCGGGTGCTCTGCGCTGGGCAGCCGTGCGAAGTCCGGCCAGATGACGTCATTAAAGAGGTGGTCCTTGATTGCGCGCAGGGTTTCCGAGCGCGCGTAAACCGTAACCGGGGTCTCGAAGTTCTCGTCGAACACCGAATCGACGAGCAGCGGCAGCCCCGCGATGTGATCGAGGTGCGCGTGCGTCAGGAACACGTGCCGGATCGGCTGCAACTCGGCAAGCGCCAGGTCACCGATACCGGTCCCGGCATCGATCAGGACGTCGTGATCGACGAGCATGGCCGAGGTCCGCGCCCCGGCACCGATTCCGCCGCTGCAACCTAGTATTCGAATACGCATTACGTCGAGGGTTCTATTGACCGCCACCATGTGGGATGATGCATCCCAAGAAACGGTAGGTTATCGACCCACGGGTTTCTGTGTTTCAAATCACACTTCCATTTCTGTACTTGTTGGCTGCAGCGGGTTTCGCAGGAAGCCGGCTGAGACACGAGTCCGCGTACGCGGGCCTGATGCGCACCGGCGCCTTCGTGCTTGCCGCCGTTGCGCTCGCAGCCCACGCCTCGATGCTGTTCGAGTCGCTCACCCGTGGCGGCGGCATCCACGTATCCCTCGTGTCTTCGGTTTCGCTGATCGGCCTGCAGCTGGCCATCATCGGCACACTCGCGGCGATCGACGCCGACCTGCGCGGGGTTGCGGCGGGGCTCATCGTGCTCGCCGCGCCGACCGCGCTCGCGACGCAAACCGGTGCGGTCGAAGTCACCGGCGCCGGGCTGACCTGGCAACTGCAGACCCACGTTTTCACAGCGATGTTCGCTTACGGCCTGCTGGCCGTCGGCGCTATCGTGGCGGTCTACGCACTGGTGCAGGACAGGCGGCTGCGCGCCGCCAAGCTGTCCAGCGTGAACCTGCTTTTCGCCCCCCTCGAAAAGACCGAGCGCGTGCTCTATGGAGTTGCATCGGCCGGTATCGCCTTGCTTGCCATGTCTATGGCGCTCGGCATTACCTTCGTCGAGAACCTCTTCGCCCAGCACCTTGTTCACAAGACCGTGCTGTCGCTCATCGCGTTGCTGATATTCGGCATCCTGCTGGCCGGGCGCCACTTCGCAGGCTGGCGCGGGAGACGCGCCATCTACCTTTACCTGGGCGGCTTCGTCACACTGTTCCTTGCCTACTTCGGCAGCCGTTATATTCTCGAAGTCGTCCTTCAGCGCAGCTGGGGCTAAGCCGGGCGGCGCGCTGGTTCCTTGACAGGCAGGCGGGCGGCTGCTGAACTGCGTTAGTCGCGTCAATTTCGAGGTACTCGTCCTTTGGGCGAAGACGTTCCACTATCGGCCCTTTTTGGCCTGTTGATCACATTACTCCTGCTTTCCGCCTTCTTCTCCGGCTCGGAAACGGCCCTTGTGAGCCTCAATCGCTACCAGCTGCGCCACAAGGCACGGCAAGGGCACCGGGGCGCGCGACTCGCCGAAACGCTCCTGCAACGGCCTGACCGACTGATCGGGCTGATCCTGCTCGGTAACAACCTGGTCAATTTCTCGGCGGCGTCGCTGGTGGCGATCATCGCTCTGGAAATGGGTGGCGAACCCGCCGTTGCGCTCGGCACGCTGGCGCTGACGCTGGTCGTCCTGATCTTCTCGGAGGCGGCGCCCAAAACCCTGGCGGCAATGCACCCTGAACGGCTCGCTTTCCCCGCGGCGATGATCTATTACCCGCTGCTGAAGATAATGTATCCGATCGTCTGGCTCACGAATGTCGCATCGAACGGCGTCCTGTTCCTGCTCGGCGTACGCGGCAGCGACTCTGAACTGCAGCCACTGACGCGGGAGGAACTGCGCACGGTCGTGTACGAGGCTGGCGGACGGATATCCGGCCGTTACCAGCAGATGCTGCTCAGCATTCTCGACCTCGAGAAAGTTTCCGTCGATGACGTGATGGTGCCGCACAACGAGATCATCGGCATCGACCTCGACGACGAAATCGGGGACATCGAGGAAATCATCAGCAAGAGCGAGCACACGCGCCTGCCGGTCTATGAGGACAATATCGACAACATCATCGGCATCCTGCACCTGCGCCGGCTCGCGAACCTGGCGCCGCTTACGTTCGACAAGGCGTCACTGCGGCAACTGCTCGACGAGCCGTATTTCGTGCCCGAGGGCACGCCGCTGAGCAAGCAGCTCGTCCAGTTCCAGCGCCGTCGCGAACGGGTCGCACTGGTAGTGGACGAGTACGGCGACATTCAGGGTATCGTTACGCTCGAAGACATTCTCGAAGAGATCGTCGGCGAATTCACGACGGATCCCGCCGACCAGATCGAGGACGTGGTGCGGGAAGGTCCCGACTCGTTTCTCGTAAGCGGCACCGCCAATATCCGCGAGCTCAACCGCGCGCAGGGCTGGGAGCTGCCGACCGACGGCCCGAAGACCCTCAACGGCCTGATCCTGGAATTGCTAGAGACGATTCCGGAGCCGTCCACGTGCCTGAAGATCAGCGGCTATCCGCTCGAGATCGTCGCCTCGGACGACAATCGCGTCCGTACCGTGCGCATCGGTCCGCGCGTGGCAGACCCCGAAACCTAGAAAGCCGAATCGAGCGCTTCGCGGATCCGCGTCACCGCGACGACTTCAATGCCTTCAACCGGCTGCCGCGGTGCATTCGCGCGCGGCACGATAGCGCAGCTGAAACCTTGTTTCGCCGCGGCAGCGATACGTTCCTCGCCGTAGCGGACCGGCCGCACCTCACCCGCCAGTCCGATTTCTCCGAAACTCACCAGCCCTTCACGGCAAGGCCGGTCGTGAAAACTCGAGACCACCGACAGCAGCGTCGGCAGATCCACAGCCGTCTCGGCAATTTTCAGACCGCCGACGACATTCACGAACACGTCCTCCGGACCCAGCTGGACGTCCCCGTGGCGCTGCAGGACGGCGAGCAGCAGCGCCAGGCGGCTCTGATCGAAACCTTGTGCAACGCGCTTCGGATAGCCACCGCCGCCGTCGGCAACGAGAGCCTGCATCTCCACCAGCAGGGCCCGACTGCCTTCCCAGGCGACCGAGACCACACTGCCGGGCTCCGTCAGCGTATCGCGCGACAGGAAGATCGCCGAGGGATTACGCACCTCGCGGAAGCCACTGGCGGTCATGGCGAATACGCCCATCTCGCCGGTCGCGCCGAAACGGTTCTTCACCGAGCGGATCATTGTGTAGCGGCTGGCCGGATCGTTCTCGAAGTACAACACGGTATCGACCATGTGCTCCACGACTCGCGGCCCGGCTATCGCGCCTTCCTTGGTAACGTGACCGATGACGAATACCGAAACCTCGTTGCGCTTCGCGAACTGGACGATACGGCCGACACACTCGCGCAGCTGACCGACCGAGCCGGGCGCCGACGCCAGCTCCGCGGCCGTCATGGTCTGGATCGAGTCGATGATCAGGATGCGAGACTCGTTGCGGCGCGCTTCCGCGAGCACGTTTTCCAGCTCGGTGTCGGCGAGCACCTTAAGCGCACGGCCGTCGATCCCCAGCCGGCGCGCGCGCTGGCTGACCTGGCGCATCGACTCCTCACCGGTCGCGTAAAGCACGGGAAGATCGCCCGGGACCCGACCGCTCACTTGCTGCAGCAAGGTGGACTTGCCGACGCCCGGATCACCACCGAGCAAGACGACGGCGCCGGGCACAAGGCCGCCGCCGAGCACCCGGTCGAACTCGCTGAAGCCCGTTGCGTAGCGTTCGTCAGGGTCCAGTTGCACAGCGTCGAGGTCGGTAGCCGCCGCCCCGCCGGCCGGCGCGGCCGCCGCGACCGCGAGGCGTACTTCCGACAGCGTGTTCCAGGCGGCACAATCCGGACACTGGCCGGCCCACTTGACGCTGTGTGCGCCGCATTCGGCGCAAACGTAGGCGGTTTTTGCCTTCGCCATACCGCTCCCCGGGCCGCTCCCGGCCCTTTGTTGCAGAATTACTCTCGAAATTTCCGAGAAATATCTTGTAACCAGTTGTTTTGTAACATTAATATTATTCAAGCTCGGGCCGGTACCGGGGCCGGGCCGGGCTGCCGACGCCGCCGATGATAGCACTGCGAATCAGTCGGTTATGACAAAAAAATGCCAACCCTTTCTCATTAACGCAAGCGGCTATTTTCTATACTTTTCGGTCTGGAACACGGACCTGAAGAACTTGGACACCCGCTCGAATCAAAAAAGAGCTCGCCTGATCGCACTTAGCTTCGCGAGCGTGCTGCTGCTGCTGGTATACGGCCCCCTGGCGCCGTGGTTTCTCACCGCCGACCGCTTTGTCTACGACACCTTCTCGTCCGGGTTGCCGAACCGGCCGCTCGACAATGCCTTTATCATCAGCATCGATCCGTCCCGTGCCAGCCACGATGAGATACTGGCACAGTACGGTCAGGTACTCTCCGTGCTCACCCGCAGCCAGGCGCGCAGGATTATCCTGCCGCACCCCCCGGAACTGGGCGCCGACGAGCGGCTCCCCGGATGGTCCGCCGCGCTGGGAGGGCCCGTCCCCGTCTATGTACCGAACAGCCATCGCCTGGCCGGATTGACCGCGCACACCGGCTTCATGGCGTTCACGCCCGATGATGACGGCGTTCTGCGCCGAACCGATCTCTGGCAGCTCAATGGCGCCGTGATGTCACCTTCGCTGCCGCTTGCCGTCGCCCTCGACAACGATGACCTGGCACCGAGCGGTCGCATGTCGGCATCGGACGATACGGTCTATCTCTCGAATTACGAGGAGCTCCCGCGGGTGGCCGTCGACGAGATTCTGTTCGGCGACTTTGCCAGTACCCGGCTCAATGAAGCGACCATCTTCGTCGACCACGAACCCGCTCTCGTGGGCGCGACCGCCGTGTTGCCCTCGGGACAATTCGTGACGCGCTCGGAACTGGCAGCCGCCCTGATCGCGGATATCGAAGCCGAACGCAGCATCGTCGTCCCCGCCTGGGTCGGCGCACTGCAGTGGCTGGCGCCGGCACTGCTCGCCATCCTCGCCGTGTTGTTCCTGCCGGAGCGCGACCGTCGCAATATCGTGGTCATCGCCGTCGCTACCGTCGTGGGCCTCTTGCTCCTCGAGATGTTGCTGTTGTACGTGTTGAGGGTGCGACTCGATATCGGACGCCCCGCCCTGATATTCATCGGTGTCAGCCTGATGAGCCTGTGGCTGGTCGGCAACCCCAGGAAAGCGACCCAGGATGCTTTCAAACGGGGCTCCGATTTCCTGGCTGCCGGTCGCCTCGAGCCGGCATTCGCGGAGTTCCGGCGCTGCACGCCCTCGGATACGCTCGCCACGGTCATGTACAAGCTCTCGATCGCTTTCGAGGAACAGGCAAAGCCGGAGCGCGCCGAGGCGGTGCTCGACTGGATGAAGCGGACGCAATCGACCCGCGAAGTAAAGCGCAAGAAGAACCCCGTTGTCACCGGCGTACCGAAGCGACTCGGGCGCTACGTTATCGAGCGTCGCATCGGCCACGGCGCCATGGGTGCCGTATACCTTGCCAAGGATCCCCGCATCAACCGCGCGGTCGCTGTCAAGGCGATCCCCATTCAAAAAGAGTTCGAGGATGAAGAACTCAAGGAAGCCCGTCTCCGGTTCTTTCGCGAGGCTGAATCAGCGGGCCGCCTGACGCACCCCAATATCATCACTGTCTTCGACGCGGGCGAGGACAAGGGTCTCGCCTACATCGCGATGGAGTACGTACCGGGCATCCCGCTCCGCGACTTCACGGATGCCAAGCGCCTGCTTGCACCCAAGCGCGCCCTGGAGCTCGCCGCGAGCACCGCGGAAGCGCTCGACTATGCGCACAACCAGGGCGTCATTCATCGGGACATCAAGCCTGCCAACCTGCTCTATAACCCGAAGGAGGGTTCTCTCAAGATCAGCGATTTCGGCGTCGCCCGAATCACGGACAACAACCGCACCAAGACCGGAATCGTCCTCGGCACCCCGATGTACATGTCGCCGGAACAGCTCGGCGCCGAAAAACTCACGGGCCACTCGGACTTGTTTTCGCTTGGTGTTACTCTATACGAACTCTTGATCGGCGAGGTGCCCTTCAGAGCGGACAATATCGCGGCACTCATGGCAAAAATAACGACTGAAGATCCCTCCCCGATCGCAGGCAAACGTGCCGGACTCGCGCCCAGTATCGACGCCGTTCTGGCGAAGGCTTTGGCCAAGCGTCCCGAGAATCGTTTTTCGTGCGGTGCCGAAATGGCGATCGCGCTGCGAAACTGCGCGCGCTACTCGTAGCAACGTCGGGAACTGGGTAGAGCGACCTTGAAGAGCCTGCGCGGAAAAATAGATATCGCCGAATTCACGGACACCGGGCGCGTGCGCGACCATAACGAGGACGCGGTGGGCTCCAATCCCGAAATCGGGCTGATGGTCCTTGCCGATGGCATGGGCGGATACAATGCCGGCGAGGTTGCCAGCGGTATCGCCGTGCAGATCGTTTCCGAAATGGCGATCGCAGGTGCCAACCGCGAGGAACGCGAAGATATCGATCCCCACAGCGGAATGATGCGCCAGTCGATCGTGTTGCGCGACGCAGTGTACCGGGCCAACAAGATCATTTTCCAGACGGCGCAGAGCCAGACGCACTGCGAAGGTATGGGCACGACCATCGTGGCCTGCATGTTCTACGACAACAAAGTCAGCATCGCCCATGTCGGCGACTCGCGCGCCTACCGGCTGCGCGGGGATGCCTTCGAACAGCTGACGCTCGATCATTCATTGCTGCAGGAACTCGTCGACAGAGGCTTTTATTCCCATGACGAAGCCCAGCGGTCGACCAACCGGAACTACGTCACTCGGGCCCTCGGTGTCGAGCCGACCGTCGAGGTGGAGGTGCACGAACACGATGTGCTCCCCGACGACATTTATCTGCTGTGTTCCGACGGCCTGCCCGACATGGTCGAAGATGAGGATATTCACTTAACTATCAGTACTTTTAATGCTAGTCTTGACGTCGTTGGTCAACAGCTGATCGAGATGGCCAACGACCATGGCGGACGCGACAACGTGTCGGTGATGCTGGCGCAGGTGCTTGGACCGTTTGCGGCGAAGAAGCCACTGCTCACCAGGATAACGAGCTTGTTCCGCTAAAGTTGGGGTTGCAGGGATAATCTGGAGATTGCAGTCAGAGGCGAGCGATACCGCCACCACCGTGGCCGGCAGTTTTTATCATGCCTCATTCCCTGTTTGGTTGGGTCTCACTGAGAACGGCGAGAAATCATGGCACGTTTAATTCTTAGCCTGGACAACCAGGTTCTGGCTGAATACAACATGACCAAGGAACGCTACACGATCGGCCGGCTTCCGGATAACGACGTGCGTATCGATAATCCGGCCGTCAGTGGGCACCACTCCCTGATCATCAACATCCTCAACGATTCCTTTCTCGAAGATCTGAACAGCACCAACGGCACGTACGTCAACGGCAAGCTGATCAAGAAGCACGCGTTGCAGCATGGCGATGTCATTACCATCGGCCACCACCAGCTTCGGTTCACGGACCAGGAGGTGCCGGAAGCCGAGCAGGACGAATTCGAAAAGACCATGGTCATTCCGAGCGGGCAGCAGAATGCCGAACAGCTCGCAAAGGCCGAACAGGCGGCAGAAGCGGCTGCAGCCGTCGCCGCAGCGGAAGAATTACCCGATGCCGCCGCCGGCGTCCGCCTGGACCCGGAAGAAGCCGCAGCGCTGCAGGAAAAACCGGCCCCGCAGCGTGCCGAGACCGTTGCGCACACGGAAACCGCGGCGCCGGTTTCGCACGCCGCCACCGCGACCGGAATCGACTCCTCCAGTGTTCCGAATGCGCTGCCCCTGGCCAAACTGCAGGTACTGAGCGGCAAGTTCGCGGGACGTGAGCTCGAACTCACCAAGGCCCTGACGACGCTCGGCCGTCCCGGCGTGCAGGTTGCAGCGATCACGCGCCGTGCGGAAGGGTATTACATCGTGCATGTCGAGTCCGGCAAGGACGGTGACTACCCGCTCGTCAATGGTCAGCCCATCGGTGCGCAGGCCCGCAAGTTGTCGGACAATGACGTCGTGCAACTCGCCGGAGTCAAGATGGGGTTCTTCGCCAGCTGAACGGACTGGGCAGGAACGCCCTTGTCGCGCGATCGCGGTCCGGTAACCGTTGCTACGGAATGATCGCGCTGTCCTCGCGATTCATCACGCCGCACACGAGCTCATAGGGAATTGCGTCGGCCCAAGGTGCAACCTCCTCGACCGGCAGATCGTCGCCCCAGAGCGTCGCGATATCTCCGACGCGATCGGCCGCGCCCTCCCCCAGGTCGACGGCGCACATGTCCATCGAGACAAGGCCGACCAGCGGCACACGCCGACCGTTGAGCAGGACCGGTGTCCCGCTGCGAAAATGGCGGGTATAACCGTCGCCGTAGCCCGCGGCAATGATCCCCAACATCGTGTCCCGTTCACTGATGTAAGCGCCCTTGTACCCGACACGGGCACCGGCGCGCAGCGGCTTGACGGCGATCAGTCGCGCTTCGAATTGCATCACCGGCTTCAGGCCGAGTTCCCGGCCGGTCTTTTCCGCAAACGGCGAGATGCCGAACAGGGAAATCCCGGGACGGATCCAGAAATCGCCACCGAAGCCCAGCCGTGCCCTCGCGTCGACGACCTGCGGCCAGCCCAGGGATGCCGGCGAGTTCGCGATACTGACAGCGCCGGGAAAATTTCGGGTAACCGGTGCGAAGGCTTTGAGCTGGGACTCCGTGACGGGATTGTCGAGTTCGTCCGCGCTCGAGAAATGCGTCATCAGGCGCAGTTCCTTCACTGCCGAGGCCGCGCGAAGTCGGCGTACGAGGTCCGGCGCATCGGCCGGCGTGAAACCGAGGCGATTCATGCCCGTGTCCACCTTCAGCCAGACCGTGCCGCCGCTCCGGTTCGCGCGCTCCAGCAAGCCGACCTGGTCGACGTCGTGCACCACCAGTTCGAAGCCCTGGTCGAAAGCCACGCGGAGTTCTTCATTCGTAGAAACGCCCGCAAGAAGAACGACGGGCTTGTCGATACCGGATTCGCGCAGCAGCTGCGCCTCCGGCAGCCGCGCGACGGCGAGCGAGTCCGCCGCCTCCAGGTGCCGCGCGACCGGCACCAGCCCGTGACCGTAGGCATTGGCTTTGATCACCGCCATCACACGCGCGCCAGGTACGACGCTCTGCAGGACCTCCAGATTGTGTCGTAGCGCACCGAGCCGGATCAGGGCCCGAGCCCCGAAGCTCACGGATACGGCTCCTCGGCGTAGGTGTCGGGCACCCAGTTTTCGAATTTTGTATAGCGACCGACGAATGTCAGCGGGAAATCGCCGATGGGGCCGTTGCGCTGCTTGGCGATCGAAATATCGGCAATGCCCTTGCGCGGCGTGTCCTGGTTGTAGACCTCTTCACGGTAGATGAAAATGATCACGTCCGCATCCTGCTCGATGGCGCCGGACTCGCGCAGGTCCGACATGACGGGCCGCTTGTCGGTACGTTGTTCGACGCCGCGATTGAGCTGCGACAAAGCAATGATCGGCAACGCGAGTTCCTTCGCGAGTCCCTTGAGCGAGCGGGATATCTCCGAGATCTCTGTGGCTCGGTTTTCCTTGTTGCCGGGCACCTGCATGAGCTGCAGGTAATCAACCACGATCAGCCCGAGCCCGTGCTCGCGCTGCAGGCGTCGTGCGCGCGCGCGTATCTCGGTGGGCGAGAGGCCTGGTGTGTCGTCGATAAACATCGGCGCATCGGACATCAACTGCACGGCCGTATTGATGCGCGACCAGTCCTCATCGGGGAAGCGCCCGGTGCGGAGGTGCGACTGGTCGACCCGGCCGAGCGATGAAATCATGCGGAATGCGAGCTGCTGCGACGGCATTTCCATCGAGAAAATCGCGGTGGGCACTTTCGAACCGATCGCCGCGTTTTCGGCGATGTTCACTGCGAGTGTCGTTTTGCCCATCGAGGGGCGCCCGGCAATAATCACCAGGTCACCGGGCTGGAGGCCGGCCGTCAGCTTGTCGAACTCCGTGTAGCCCGTGGAAATGCCGGTGATATCGCCGTCTGACTGGTGCAGCACGTCAATGCGGTCCACGGCGTCGGGCAGGATCTGCTTGAGTGACCTGAAGCCAACGCGGCCGCGCGCACCGCGCTCGGCGATCTCGAACACCAGCCGTTCCGCCTCGTCGACGAGCTCGGTCGCCGAGCGGCCGTCGGTCGCAAACGCGCTGCCGGTAATCTGGTTGCCGACGTGGATGAGCGCGCGTTCGATGGCGCGATCACGGAGGATCCGCGCGTAGGCCCGGGCGTTGGCGGCACCGGGAGTTTCATTCGCGAGCGTCGCCAGGTACTCGAGGCCGCCGGCAGCATCGAGCTCGCCACGCTTGTCGAGGTATTCGGAAAGAGTTACCACGTCGCAGGGACTTCCCGCCTCGATCAGGTTGGCAATCGCAGCGAAAACCAGCTGGTGGTCCTTGCGGTAGAAGTCCTCGGCGACCACCACGTCGGCGATCTTGTCCCACGCCTGCGCGTCGAGCATGAGGCCGCCGATCAGCGATTGCTCGGCCTCGGTGGAATTGGGCGGCACCTTGATGCGTTGCTCGGCACCAGCCGCGCCAAGGCCCTCTTCCAGTGCCCTTACCATGCGACCCTCCGGGTCTGTCGTGAACCCCGTATTAAAGGTATCACATCATCGGAACCGCGGACGTGGTCAGTCGGATTCGACGACCCGCACCGTGATTTCGACATCCACTTCCGGATGCAGGTGCACGCCCACCGTGAACTCGCCGAGTTCCTGGATAGGTCCTTCCGGCATGCGAACCTCGCTGCGCTCGACCTCCACCTGGACCTTCTCGAAGGCATCGGCGATATCGATCGGGCCGACCGAGCCGAACAGCTTGCCTTCCGGACCCGCATTGGCCGGGATCACGAGTTCCATGCCTTCGATCGCGCCCGCGCGCTTCTTTGCAGCCGCCAGCTCTTCCGCGGCCGCCTTCTCGAGCTCAGCGCGTCGTGCCTCGATTTCCCTCATGTTCTCGGGCGTGGCCAGCGCAGCCTT
Source organism: Woeseiaceae bacterium (assembly GCA_041601995.1). Lineage (GTDB taxonomy): Bacteria > Pseudomonadota > Gammaproteobacteria > Steroidobacterales > Woeseiaceae > UBA1847. The sequence goes on from JBFIHC010000002.1 coordinate 66,915, forward strand.
GCCCTGCGGAAGCAGGTAATTGCGACCGTAACCGGGCTTGACCTTGACCAGGTCGCCGATATTGCCGAGATTTTCCACGTTTTCTAACAGGATGACGTTCATTTCCTAAGCCTCGTCCTCAAATTCATTGTCTATTTCGCTGCCGGCGCCCTCTGTCGCAGACCGAACCAGGCATCGATGTAGCCCAGCACCGCGAGCCCGATGACCACGACCGCACTGAGCGGCAGCATCAGCACGTAGACCATCGCTACGGCAAAGCCCGGCAGTATCCCCGCGCCGTGCAGCCAGTGCACGATGGCCAGACCCTGCAGCCAGAATACCGCGAACATGACGAACGCAATATTCTGTAACCACGACGCACTGGCAACCAGCGCAATAACCGAGCAAAGCGCCATGGTCAGTGCCAGCACCCGCCCGAAATTCAGATCCCGGAAACGGCCATAACGATCCGACTCGCCTGGCAGCTGCCGAAACAGTTTGTATCCCAATACCAGCGTCGCGGCATAGATCGTCCACATCAGCGTGACGATAAACATCGTCATCTGCGCCGCGAGCATTGCCTGCCCCTCGGTCAGGCTGTCCGCGAGCTCCGCGGCCCCCATGTTGCGCCAGATCTCGGCGGCCGCCCCGAGCTCGGCTTGCCAGAACGCGACCGGGTCCCCGACGATGATGAAAAAGACCAGCATCCCGAGGACCGCCACCAGCACCGACACCTGCAGTGTCAGGGTCAGTGACCGCGTTACCGCCAGCAAGGTCGCGAACAGTACTGCTGGTAGCCAGTAGACGACCGCAACCGCCAGGATCACCGACGGTGGTGTGCCGACGACGGCCCCGATCAGGGCAAGCAGCACGCCTGCACCGGCCGCCTTCAGGACCGCAATGCGGGTACCGTCGTGCAGGACCAGCAACACGACCAGCGCGGCACTCAGGAATCCGAGGTAGGGCGACGACGTTGCCGCCAGCACCAGGACTCCGTTAAGTGGCCGGGCTACCAGCCATTTGGCCACGGCCCGCATTGCCCCCGTCTCCGGCGACTAGTGCCGATCGGTATACGGCAGCAACGCCAGGTAACGCGCGCGCTTGACCGCGGTTGCAAGCTGGCGCTGGTAATTCGCCTTGGTGCCCGTAATGCGGCTCGGCACGATCTTGCCGGTTTCCGTAACGTAGGCCTTCAACAGGTTGAGATCCTTGTAATCGATCTCCTCGATGCCCTCGGCCGTAAAGCGGCAATACTTACGCCTGCGTGAATAACGACTCATCTCAATGCTCCTCAGGCGCTCTTCTTCGCGGTTTCTTCGGAATCCGCGGCGATGTCATCGGCAGCGGCTGCATCAGCAGCGGCCGTGCCCTCGTCAATGGACTGCCTGCTGACTTCAGCAGCCTCTTCGGTTTCGGCCTTCTCCTCGGCCTTCTCCTCGGCCTTCTCCTCGGCCTCTTCTTCGGCCTTTTCTTCGGCCTTTTCTTCGGCCTTTTCTTCGGCCTTTTCTTCGGCCTTTTCTTCGGCCTTTTCTTCGGCCTTGTCCTCGACCTGCTCTTCGGCTTTCGCCGCTGCCTTTTCTTCTTCCTCGCTGCGCATCGCCGCTTCCGCCGCTGCCTTGGCATCACGGCGCTGCTGCGCTTCTTTCTCCTTGGCCTTCTCTTCGGCCACGGCGACGGCCATCGGCGACGCCTCGGTGACGGCTTTCTTGCGGCTGATCACGAGATGGCGGAGTACCGCATCGTTGAATCGAAACGCACCCTTGATCTCCTCGATCACGTCGTTGTCGCATTCAACATTGAGCAGCACGTAGTGCGCCTTGTGAATCTTGTTGATGGGATGGGCCAGCTGGCGGCGACCCCAGTCTTCGGTGCGATGAACCGCACCGCCGGAACCGGTGACCATGCCCTGGTAGCGTTCAACCATGGCCGGTACCTGTTCGCTCTGGTCCGGATGGACCAGGAACACGATTTCGTAATGTCTCATTGTCTTCCCTTCTGGATGAAACCCGCACGGACAACCCGCCGGATAACAGCCACCCGGTTTCCCGGTGTGGCAAGAGATAACGGCGCGGAACGCCGCCCTGCCCTCTGACAGGGACGCGAATCCTACCCAAGGCGCCACGCCGGCGCAAGCGGAATCGCCGTCAATTCAGGGGGCTAGCGGCGCTGGCGCAGCGCCTCGTAGAGGCAGATCCCGGTCGCGACCGACACGTTGAGGCTGGCAACCTGGCCTTCCATGGGCAGGTTCACCAGCCGGTCGCAGCGCGCCGCCACGCCCTTGCCGAGACCGGTCTCTTCGCGCCCCATGACGAGGGCAAGGTGGCCGTCAAGGCGGACCTCGAACAGACTCTGCTCCGCGCGGTCGCTCGTGCCGATGCGGGTGATGCTGTAGTCGGACAGCCAGTCGAGCACGCGGCCGATATTCGCGACCGGGGCGAACGGCAGATGCTCGGCCGCGCCAGCGGCCACCTTGCTGACCGTCGGTCCGAGGCCGGCGGCGCCGTGCCGGGGCGCGATAACCGCGTCGACACCCGCAGCGTCCGCGGTGCGCAGGCAGGCACCGAGGTTATGGGGATCCTGGATTCCGTCCAAGACCAGCAACAACAGCGGCTTTTCGCCGCTCGCCAGCCGTGCCTCCACCAGCGTGCGCAGCCCGGCCTCGTCGAGCTGCGTGCTGCGCCGCACCTCGGCCACGATTCCCTGGTGCCGGACCTCGCCGCTCATCTGCTTCAGGCGGGCGCGGTTTGCCTCCTGGACCTCGATTCCCTTCTCTCGCGCCCGCGCGACGAGCGCTTTCACACGCGGGTTCGCGCTGCGGTACTCGACGCAAACACGCCGCACCTCGGCGTCGTCCCCGGCAAGCAGTTGCTCCACGGCTCGCAGCCCTGTGACGTAGCTCGCCTTGCTCACCGCCGGCGTTCCCGGCGCCGCGCATCACGCGGCTCATCGAGCGGCCGGAAGTCGATACGACGGGTATCCATGTCGACGCGCTGCACCTGCACGGTCATGGCCTCGCCGAGGCTGTACGCCCTGCCCGTGCGCTCACCAACCAGTTGCTGGCGGTTCGCGTCGAACTTGTAGTAGTCGTTCTGCAGGCTCGTGACATGCACGAGTCCGTCGATCTGCAGCTCCGGTATCTGCACGAAGAGGCCGAAATTGGTCACGCCCGTGACGACGCCCGGGTAGTCCTCGCCCACGCGATCGAGCATGTACTGGCATTTGAGCCAGGCCTCGACCTCGCGCGTCGCGTCTTCCGCGCGCCGTTCGTGCGCGGAGGTGATTGCCCCGAGGCGCTCCATCCTGCCCTTGTCGTAAGGGAACGCACCGGGCTTCCCGCCGCGGATGATGTGTCGGATCGCCCGGTGCACCAGCAGGTCCGGGTAACGCCGGATCGGCGACGTGAAATGCGCGTAGGCGTCCAGCGCCAGGCCGAAGTGGCCGATGTTGTTCGGCGTGTATTCGGCATGGGTCAGCGACCTGAGCATGGCCATCGAGATGGCGGCACTGTCCGGCCGTCCTGCGACCTGCGCGAGCAGCCTGTTGAACTGCATCGGTTCAACGTGCTCGGAATGCGGCACCTTGAGGCCCAGTGACACCAGGTATTGGCGAAGCTCGTCGAAGCGCTCCGGGTCGGGCCGCGCGTGCACCCGGTACAGCGACCAGATCCGGTGGCGCCGCAGGAATTTCGCCGCCTGCACGTTGGCGGCAATCATGCACTCTTCGATCAGCCGGTGCGCATCATTGCGCGGCGACGTCACGATCCGAACGATCTCGCCGTCCTCGTTCAGCTCGAACTTCGTCATGGGCAGGTCGAGCTCGATTGCACCGCGACGAGAGCGATTCTTTGCGAACGCCTGGTAAAGACCTTGCAGGTCCCGGAGCCGCCTGTGCAGGCGCCGCGGCACCGAGTTGGTGGTCTTGCCGGTCAGAAAATCGTTGACCTGCGCATAGGTGAGCCGCGCCTTCGAGCGCATGACGCCCTCCACGAAGCTCGACCGGGTGACCTTACCGGTCTTGCCCACGCGCATGTCGCAGACCAGGCACAGCCGGTCCACCTTCGGATTCAGCGAGCACAGGCCGTTGGACAGTTCTTCAGGCAGCATCGGCACCACGCGGTCCGGAAAATACACCGAGGTCCCGCGCACCGTTGCCTGCTTGTCGAGCGGCGAGTCGATGTCGACGTAATGTGCGACATCCGCAATCGCTACCAGCAGCCGCCACCCTTCGCCCACCTGTTCGCAAAAAACGGCGTCATCGAAATCTCGCGCATCGGCGCCGTCGATCGTAACGAGGTCGACGTCGCGCAGGTCGACCCGGCCCTTCTTGGCGGCCGTGGGCACGGTGGTGCCGAACCGCTTGACCTGCTGGCGCACCGCGCGCGGCCATTCCGTCGGTATGCCGTTCGAGTGGATCGCGATGTCCGTGGCGATACCTTTCTGATCGGGCGCGCCGATGATCTTGACGATTCGTCCCGTCGCCTGTTCGACATGGGTCGGGTAATCGAGGATTTCCGCGACGACCATCTGGCCGTGTTTTGCGCCGCCAGTTTCACCCTTCGCGATCAGGACCCGGTGCGCGATTTTCGGGTTGTCCGGGATGACCAGCCCGATGCCGCGCTCGCGAATGAACTGCCCGGCAACCTCCCTGGCGGCCCGCTCGAGTACCTCGACGAGCTTGCCCTCCGGTTTGCCGCGGCGATCGAAACCGGCGACCCGGATAACGACACGGTCGCCGTCGAACAGGGAGCGCATCTCGCGGGCCGAGAGGTACACGTCGTCGCCGTCTCCGGCATCGCGTACGACGAAACCGAATCCGTCCGGGTGACCGCTCACAGTTCCGGTGACGAGATCGAGTTTTGCGGTCAGGCAATACTCGCGACGGCGGTTCTCGATGATCTGGCCAGCCCGGTGCATGGTGTCCAGGCGCTCCTCGAGCAGCGCCCGCATGCGCTCACCCGTGAGCCCGAACTCCTGAATAATTTCTTTTACTTTCAGTGGCCTGCCGGCCTTTTCCAGAAACTGTATGAGTTCATTCCGACTGGGGATCGGGTGCTTGTAAGGTTTTTTCGCTGGCCTGCTACGTTTCTTGGATTTTCTGGGCGGCAAGTGCTCGGACTCCGGGGCTCGTTTTCAATTGACAGGTTGCGACTGCTTTGAGTACAGTGCGCGACCCTGCCCACCGCGCAATTGTACGCGGTTATGCATGGCCCAGGTGGCGGAATTGGTAGACGCGCTAGCTTCAGGTGCTAGTGGGGGTAACCCCGTGGAGGTTCAAGTCCTCTCCTGGGCACCAGACATCGAGGCCTCCTGACGGAGGCCTGCTGTCTGTTCTCAGCACAGAACGTCCTCCAGGGTTCACCGTCTGATTCGGTTCAAGTCCTCTCCTGGGCACCAAACGAATACAGGCTCCCGTAGGGGGGCTATTCGTTTGAGGCGCAGACAGAACATCCTCCATGGTGCTTTCCTACCACCCAGCGGCACCGTCGTTACTGGGTACTGTCGGTTTGAGAACCGCTCCTACGGGCGCGAATACACCACCCGGCCGCCGACGATGGTCTTCAGCACCTTCGCGTCGCGGATGCTCTCCGGCGGTATCGCCGTCAGGTCGCGATCGATCAGGACCATGTCAGCCAGCATGCCGGGCTTGAGCATGCCCTTCCGGTCTTCCTCGAAGGACGCGTAGGCACCCTCGTAGGTATAGCCCCTGAGCGCCTGCTCGACGGAGATTTTCTGCTCGGGCACCCAGCCGTCCGGGTTTTCGCCGTCGAGCGTGCGCCGCGTGACCGCGGCATAGATGCCCGCAAGCGGATCCGCGGGCGCAACGTACCAGTCGCTGCCGAGTGCCACGTGCGCTCCGCTGTCGATGAGCGACTTGAACGCGTAGGTCGTCCTCGCGCGTTCCGCACCGATCACGTCTTCGGCCCAGCGGCCGTCGTCGATCGCGTGGTACGGCTGCATGCTCGCGATCACGTCCTGCACCGCGAACCTGTCGATATCATCCGGGTGGATGTGCTGCGCGTGTTCCATCCGAAAGCGCCGGTCCCGCGTGCCGTTGGCTTTCGCGACGTCGTGAAAGATGTCGAGCAGGTCCCGAATTGCCCTGTCGCCGATTGCGTGGATGTTCAGCTGCAATCCGGCCGCGTCCGCGCCCGCCATCATCGTTCGCAGATTCTCGAGGGAATCGAGCAGGAAGCCGCTTTTCTCCGGCGTATCGGCAAACGGCCCCAGCATGGCCGCCGTGTGCGATCCGAGGGACCCGTCCATGAACCCCTTGACCCCACCGGTCTTCAGCCACTCGTTGCCGCGGCCGTTACGCTCGATGTCCGCCGCCAGCTTCTGCCACTCGCCGAGCGGCGTCACCGCATAGATGCGGGTCATGAGATCACCACGCGCCGCAGCCCGGCGATACGTCTCGAGGCCGACCCAGCCGTCAGCGACGTTGTCGAACATATCGTGCACGGTCGTGACGCCATTCGCGGCGACGTAAGGCATCGCGGCATCGAGGTAGTTGTCGAGCTGCCGTTGCGTCGGTTTCGGGACAGCCTCCTGCACCAGCAGCATGGCGTTGTCCTTGAGGATGCCGGTCGGCCTGCCGGTTTCGTCGCGAATAATTTCTCCCCCGGCGACATCCGGCGTGTCCGCGTCGACGCCGGCCTGCTGCAGCGCGAGGGTGTTGGCCAGTGCCATGTGGCCGTCGAGGCGCGAGATCCACACCGGGTTGTCCGGCGTAACCGCGTCGATCCAGTCCCGCCGCGGCAACTCCCCGCCCCAGTTGGTGTGGTCCCAGGTGCCGCCCATGATCCACTCGCCCGCTTCGGCGCCCTCGGCGAATGCACCGACGCGACCAATGAATTCCTCCGGCGTCTGCGCATCCCTGAGCTGCACCGAGGCTATAGCAGCACCGCCCGCCAGGAAGTGCACGTGCGAATCGATGAATCCTGGAACCAGCATTCCGCCATCCGATTCGATGACGTTGGTTGAATCGTCTATGAATGCCGCGATGTCCTCCGTGGAGCCGACCGCCACGATTTCGTCGCCCGCAACAGCCACCGCCCCGGCCCAGGGTAATTCCGGGTCGCCCGTCCATACGCGCGCGCCCGTAACCACGAGCGACGCCGACGGAGTGTCGGATGACGAACACGCAACGCTGCCCGCAAGCACTATGGCGAGGAGGAAATTACGGCTGCAGGGTGAGAATGAAGAGGCCATTGATACCGTCGCTGACAATGATGGTTCGGGAAGGCAGGTAAGGATACACGCTCCAGGCGCCGTCGAACGCGCCGACGCCGTCTGCCGGCACGGTGTCGAAGAAAGCGAATTCCGATATTTCCTGGTTGGCAAGGTCTCCGAACTCCAGAACGCGCAGGCCCGCGCTGTAGTTCGCCTGGAACACGCGATTGCCGAGGACGTAAAGGTTATGATCGATCGTGGTCGTCGCAGCTTCGTAGGGATACAGGTACCGGGGGCTGGCGAGATCCGACATGTCGAACACGTGGGTGCGCGTCGGTACGCCGAAGTTAACCTCGTCAAGTTCGTCGCCCACGAGCAGGAAGCGATGATCCTCTGTCAGCCACGCCTGGTGCACGAAGCCGAGCTGCGCGTACGCCGACTCAGATATCGTGAGCGGGTCCGACTTGTTCGTGACATCGACGACCTCGACGTGATTCCCGTTCGAGTTGAAGCAGATCTCGCGGCCGCTGAAGTTCGCGTCCGGCCCGTCGTAGATCACGCACTGCGAATCGTGCGTGTCGGGCGTCACGGGATGACAGCCTGCGAACAACGGGTTGCCGGGATCGGCGAGATCGATCATGTGCAGACCGCCGCCGCAGGTATTCGTGCCGACGGCATAGGCGAACCCGATCTGCTCGTTAATAGCGAGGTTGTGGGCATTCTGGAAGTCGCCGTACACGAGATCCGGCAACCAGGCTTGCGGCGCCGTGACGCCGCGCAATCGCGTGAGGTCGAAGACCTGCATCCCGTGTGCCCCCGCCCCATCCGCGACGATGTAAGCGTGGTCCTGGTGGACCTTGATGTCGCGCCAGATCGATGATCGCGTTTGCGTCGGCAGCCGCCCCAGGAATGCCGGGTCCTCCGGGTTCGTAATGTCGACAAACGCCGTACCATTTTGCATGCCCATCAGCGCGTATTCACGGTTCGTCTGCGTATCGACCCAGCCCCAGATGTCGTTCCCGCCGACGCCGTCCATTGCAGCGATGGCCAGCCGAGAGCGCAGATCGACCCCGGAACATGCGAAACCGCCGGCGTCCCCGTCGGTGCAGGTCTCCGGCCCGGTTCCGAGCGCGGGCGGCGGTGGAGGAGGCGGAGACGGTGGCGGCCCGGAAGTGAAGTCACCGCTGCCGCCGCCGCACGCCGACAGCAACAGCGCCGGCCAGGCAAGTGCGTACGCGGCCAATGATCGCTTCATACCGTTAGCCCGGCTCCGACACGGACTGCCGGCGCAGCGCAATTTGTCGCTGCACCTCGTTGAACAGCTCGTTACGCAGACCGAGCAGCTTGAACACCTCCACGACCGTGAAAAAGGGTGCGGCGAGATTCGCCTGGATCGGGTGCTTAACGAGGACCGGCATCGACTTCTCGATGGCGTGCCCGATGAACTGGGCCGCGTATCCGCCGAAGAAGAGCACCGCGGCGACGGTCGCCGAGGTTCCGAGGGAAAGACCGGCGATCAGTGACGCGACGACGGTCAGGCCGAAACCGAATACCAGGAACACGAGCGCAAACACGACATCGAGCGTCAGGTAGAACAGGAAGAACCCGAACACGACCGCGTGCGCGAGGCTGAACGATATGCCCTTGACCTCGATCGTCACCCAGCTCAACGGGATCAGCACGCCGAGCATGATTGTCGGGATGCCGATCATGTGCACGAAGATGTTCACCGGGTGCTGATGCGAGGCCGCGTAGCCCGTGAGCATGTCCATTAGCTTGCCGTCGGTCTTCATGCACCGCCCTCGATGAGAAGATGGCGAAATGGTACATGATTTCGAGGGGGCGGCCCGAACGGTATAATCCAGCGGATTAACAGTCAGGGGGTGGCATTGATGTCATTACTCATCGCAGGATTGCTCATTTTCACGATCGCCCACCTGATGCCGGCGGCTTCGCCGGATACACGAACGCAGCTTGTGGCAAGGCTGGGCGAGAATGCCTACCGCGGTATCTTCGCGGTCGTCATCGTCGCCTCCCTGGTGCTCATCGTGTTCGGCTGGAAGGCTGCCGTTCCTACGGTCCTTTACGTGCCGCCGGCCGGCGGCGGCTCGGTAATCTCTGCGCTCGTATTCTTCGCATTCGTGATGTTCGTTACCTCGAAGGCGCGAACAAACTACCGGCGACTGGTGCGGCACCCGCAAATGGTGGCTGTGATACTGTGGGCCGTCGCGCACCTGTTGGTGAGCGGTGATTCCCGGTCGGTATTGCTGTTCGGAGGACTCGGCGTCTGGGCCATATTCGAAATCGTTCTGTGTAACAAGCGCGACGGCGAATGGAATAAACCCGACGTCGTGCCGTTTTTCGCTGATTTGATTGTCGTGGCCATCGCAGCCGCGGCCTTCGCCGCGCTCTTTTTACTGCACAAGGCGCTGTTCGGCGTCCTCCCCTACTGACCCCCGGGATACGGCCATGAAGAACAGTCATCTGCGCGAAATCGTCGAGATCGTCGGTGTAATCAGCATCGTCGCCGCGCTGCTTCTCGTCGCCTGGGAAATTCGACAGGCCAACCGCATTGCCGCCGTGGAGATCGAGATGCGACTCGACCGTGGCCTCGAAGAGATGAGCTTGCGCCGCGCAACGTCGCCGGACTTCGCCAAGCTGTTTCCCAAGTTGAGTTCGCCGGGCAACCACCTGGTAACCGCAACGGAAGAATCCCAGATCCGGGGGCTGGCACAGCACCTGGTCAATACCTATTACTCGGCGCAGGAGGCTCACGACAAGGGTCTCCTGGATGCGCGGGGACTGGACGCGTTCCGGCAGGACCTTTCAAACACCCTGGAGCGCCTGCCCGGGCTCGTCCCGGCGGTTCGCAGAATCCACGACTCCACGCCCGCAATGCACGCGATGCCGGTCTTCCAGCCGCTGCGTGACATCGAGGCCCGTCGCGAGCCTGCGCCGGCCGAGGGGGCAGCGACCGGTAATTGACCGCACCCGGCGACATTGAGTCTCGACGGGGCCGCTAATTGAAGTAAACTTATCCCATATCGGGTTGGCCTGGGGAGGCCGGTATGAGGACCGTGCTGTTACTGCTGGTGGTCGGCCTGCTGATCGCGTGGTACTTCTACCGGCAGGGTCTCGACAAGCCCGAGGAACGCGAGGAACGGCGCAGCTCGCCCGCCCTCAAGAACAGCTCGACGTATCATGCGGTTTCGGTCAAAGCAGGCGCGTATGCGTGTTCGGCCGCCAACAATATCGCGGGCAAGCGGTTCCTGGCATCCCAGGCGCCGAGCCTGCCGCTGCCCGACTGCGATGCCGGCGAATGCGAATGCCACTTCGTCCACCATAACGACAGGCGCACCGGCAAGGATCGCCGCAGCCCGTTCACATCAGGGGGAATCGCTGCCGCAACCGGGACATTCTCCGGTGAGCGCCGCAGAGGCGACGATCGCCGCGACGAATCTGAAGATTACTAGGCGCCTGCCGGCGCCCGCTCAGTAGTCGTAGGCGGCGACGGCCTGCTCGTAATCCCGCAGCTCGTGCTCGTGACGAGCCTTTTCGGCAACCAGCTGCTCGATTTCCGCCTCGAGCTCGCCCGTCCGTTCCGACAGCTCCTTCAGATCAGCCAGCAGCAGCAAGCGGTCCTGCACGGATACGTCGTCGCTGATGAGCTCGGCTTCCTTGGCGCGGATCTTCTCCTTGATGCGTTTCAGCTCCGCCTCCTTGGAATAAATCCTGGAATTCGTGCCGTTCACGTTGGAGCGCAGCGCATGCAATTGAGAACCCACGCGGTAGGCATCGAGGAATTCCTCCTCCATCGCGATGTCGCAGACGCCGTAATAGGTGCCGCCGCTCACGCCCAGGTTGTAGCCGCGGCTGGGCTGACAAAACTCCACAAGACCCTCTTCGCGCCCTTCCTGGTAGGCCTTGAAGTCGGCCGTAATACCGTGTTTTGCACACGCCTTGCGACGGCTGCCGAACTTGTCCGTTGTATAGCCCCTCGAGCCGTCTTCATAACCGATGGCAGCCCAGTCGCTGTTGGCACATTCCTCGCTGCTCATGGATGCACAGCCGCTGAGCACGGCTATCGCAACTACCATGGCTGCGCTATTCAATATCCTGTTCATGACGCACCCCGCCCTCTGTGAACCGATACTACCGACGCTAACAGCCGGATCACGCGCACTGCCGTGATGACATTCACAAATACCTCCGTCTCACTGAACGAAAGCTGAAAATTGCGAGCTCGTCGGTGTTCTTCTGCGCACTACGTGAAGTTCGTCACAGAGCGCCCATTCGGCGCCGGATATTCTTTATATCCTGGTCAGACGGAGCCCCCATGAACATCGAGGCGATCAGCGGCGCAGCAACGGTGGCGATCGCCTGCACCTTCGTATTTCTCCTTGCCGCCAAGACCTGGCACCTGGTCGCGCGTTCCATGAATGCGCACCCCAATTTCCCGGACGCCATCATGCGCGAAGCCGCGCAGCGGTTCCGCGACGAACTCGAATCACTCTCGCGAAAACAGTCCACCTACCTGGGCTCGGGACTGGTGTTCGCTTTCATCTTCGTCGTGGCTCACACGTTCGAGGCACAGCAGCTTTTCGAAGGCTACCCGGCGTGGCAGTTGTACATCGTCCTGGCGACGTTGATCACAGCCGCGGGTTTTGCCCTCTACCGCCTGCTGCGGACGATCCTCCAGTGGCGCCAGGTTCGGTTCCTGCGCGACGCGAACATCGCAGTGGGACACTCACTGCAACGCATCGCCGTCGGTCACGGACGGGTGTTTCACGAGGTCACAACACCGGCCGGCGTGGTCGATCACGTGCTGATCGGGCCGGCTGGCATCTACGCGATCAATGTCGTCGCGCACCGCGCCATGCGCAGGGAGACCGTCCAGCTCGCCGACGGGGAGCTTCGATTCGTGCCTGACGGCACCTCGATCCCGATTAACGAAATTGCTTCGAAGACCACTCGCATGCAGCAGGACTTCAGTGATCTCCTGAAGAACTCCGTGCGAGTGCGATCGGTTATTGCCGTGCCGGGCTGGGACGCCGACGTTCAGCCAAACGACGGCCATCTCGTCGTCAACGAACGCACCCTGCCGATGCTGCGCGGCTGGAGAGACGAGGCCGACTACCTCATGGACGAAGACGTCCAGACTCTGCAGCAGCACCTGACCAAGACCGGCAAGCGCTCACCGGTCGCGCGCCGCAGTCGCAAATAGGCCTTCCTACTTCCGCGCTGCCTCGTCCAGCTGACGCCGCGCGTCCACAAACTGCTCTTCGGCCCTGGACAGGTAACGAGCGGCCTCGGCGTCGTAGCCATCGGCGGAAGAGGACCACACACGATTGATGTAGCGCTCGCCCGCCGCGAAATGGCTCATGATGTCGGCGTAGGCCTGCAAGCCGAACAGGTGCACCATGCTTTCGCGCGCATCGACGAATCGGATCAGGTCCGGGCGCAGCGTCATATCGATCCGGTCGCGAAGCGCCGACCCCCGCAAGCTGCCACTGGAGACGATCTCGCGCAGGTCCTTCACGACATTGTCGATGGACTCGCGGAGTTCGGCACGATTGTGCTCCAGCACCTCATCCGACTGAGCGATCGATCGCGCATGCCGCTTGATCATCAGTACGCCGGCAACGGCACCCAGCACCGCCGCGGCAAACAGTGTCCAGCCGACATTTTCCACGTCGAGCGCCGTGGCATAAGCGGCAACGATAAACCCGGCGCTCAGAAGCAAATAACCCAATCCCTTCATAGCTATTTCTCCCTCAGGTCGCCACCAGAACATGACGAATCGCATCGCCGACGCCGACGAGCGCCTCGCCGACGATGAAACCGGCCGCGATCGGGATGCCCACCTGCTCCGCCCACGTCTTGCCCATCCCCCGATCGGCCAGTTCACGGCTCAGGGTTCCCAGCGAATAGGTCAGGACGATGTTGAACGGCAGGTAAAAGCCGAGGCCGACAGTGATGCCGAGGCCGCCCATCACGGTCGACAGGATGCCGCCGAGGATGGCCCCCGCGACGTACTTCTGGGTGGGCACGTCGCCGCCCATGATGCCGTCGATGGTACTGGCCAGAGCCTGCGCCTGCGGCGCCGGCAGGCGCTCACTACCGAGCGTATAAGCCTCGTTGAGCGCGAAGATCACGAATATGACCACGATCGGCCCGAGCCACGCGCCTGCGAACTGACCGATCTGCTGCATTCGCGGCGTCGCGCCGACGAGGTAGCCCGTCTTGAGGTCCAGCATCAGGTCGGTAGCCTGAGACATCGCCACGCACATAGCGGCTCCCACCATGATGGCGGCGATGATCGAGTCGCTGCGCTCCATGCCGAAGGCCTGCGTCACGATGATCAGCAGGGTAATGCCGACGAGCGTCATGCCCGACAGCGGCGACCAGTTCGTGCGGCCGATCGCCTCGGATAGGATGATGCCAGCCATCCAGATCCAGAGCGTCCCCAGGACGGCCATCGAGAAGCCGCCCAACAACGTCATCGACTCGACCGCGGTCACTGCCATGACGGCCAGCAAGACCGCGGCGCCGATGACCGCCATGTACAGGAGCTTGATCGGCATCTCCTCGTTCGCGATGGCCGTCTCGACCGACGCTGCTTTCTGCATGGACTTGATCGCGCTGAGTATCAGCGGGGCTGCAAGGATGACGCCCATGATCGCGCCACCGATCAGCATGCCGATGCCGAGAGGACGGTAAAGCAACAGGCGCAGGTCCCCCGGCGTGTTGATCAGGCCACCCGCTTCGTTAAGCGGGAACGCCCCGGTAACGGACAACAAGGGCGAAACGAACCAGTAAGCCACGAAGCCACCGATGATAAAGGCGATACCGCCCCGCCCGGCGATGTAGCCGACGCCGATGGTCATCAGTGACAGGTACCAGATGCCGTTCATGTATTCCGGCAGACCGATCAGCGCACCGAGGTTCCAGTTCGATACCCCGGTCTTCAGCGTGATGACGTGAATGATCGCACTTGCCAGCGCCGCGCCCACGAGAATGACGGCCTTGCGCACGCCGGCGCCCGGCGACTTGAGTATCGTCGCGACGGCGACGCCGCCCGGGTACGTCAATCGCTCGTAATCGATCATGTGCTTCCTCAGCGGGATGATGAAGGCAATGCCGAGGAATGCGCCGGCAATACAGCCGAAGGTGAGGATGATCGGGTCGAAGCGATCGCTGTAGCCCAGCAGGAATATCGCCGGGACCGAGAACATCATGCCCGACGAGGCACCGTTCACGCCGCTGGCCACGGTCTGCACGATGTTGTTTTCGATGATGCTGCGGCGGCGCAGGATGCCCCGCAGGATGCCGAATCCGAGGATGGCGGCGAGTTCCGAACCTTCGATCGAAAACCCGAGAATCAATGCCGCGTAACCGATCGAGATGGCGATGATGACGCCGAGGAACCAGCCGACGCCAACAGCAATCCAGGTCAGTTCGGGATAGGGTCTGTCGGCGTGTGCCGCGACGGTCGAGTCAGACAATTCGACGCTCCTTGGTCGTTCTTATTTTGCGGCAAAGCCTATCACAGCGGCTCGAGCCGTGCCGCCAGCCGGTCCTGCTCCAGCACTTCGTGAAACTCGTCGGCCAGTTCGTCGCACATGTCCACGACGGTATGCCAAGCACGCACACGCTCCTCCGGCTTGAAATTGATGAAGTCCCGGCGATCGGGGATCTTCCCGTACGGCAGGCGGGCCACGAACTCCCGCGACGGACTGATGAGCAGCGTCCTGTCGATGTTCGAGGGATCCGGCCTGCGCCAGGACAGCTTCTTGTCGAACCAGCCGGGCACGATACGATCGATGAAATGCAGGTACAGCGACAGCCTGTCCGGCGCGCTCTGCGGCAGGTCCAGGTGGTAGTCGATCACGCCGCCATCCCGGTACATACCGAGCGGCGCGCCGGCAATATCGCGTACTCCGGACAACACCACGGGTATCGCACCGGTGGCGATGATTGAATCCCGGAGATTTGCCTCGCTCAGTTCCACGCGGCTCATCGGAAACCCCGTCGCATCGAAGAACGGCGGCCGGTCCCTGGCGTCATAGAACAGAACGCGCTCGAAAAACGCGCCCAGCGAACGACGACTGACGGCGTTCAGCGTCGCGGCGGCCAGCAATCCCGGGACCAATACGGCGGGACGTTCACTCGCAGTGAGGTACCGGCTGCGCACGGTCATGACATTCATCCGGAGCACGGGGTTCGCCAGGATCTCCGCCACACCGGACTCACCGAGCACGTATTCGAGTATCGCGCGGCTCGTCGCCGTGATTTCCTCGCGATCCGGTTCTTCCGAGTAGGTCTGACCGAGGTAGGCGTGCTCGAATCGTGCAATCGCATCGAGCGGCCTGTCCTGCGCGTAGCACGCGAACCGCCAGGCGCCGATGGATGAACCGATGAGGTATACCGGCGCTCGCAGCCGGGGAATGACCGTTTCGGCAACCACGCGATCGAGCTTGCTGAGAACCAGCCACTTGGCCCCGCCTGACGCGCCGGCCATCGTCCCCACCATCTCGGGTGAGAAGCCGTGCTTCTTAATCGCCCGCAGTGCGCCCGGGCCCGCCCGGAAACTCAGCGCTCCCGCCCGTGTCACTCGAACGGATGCCGCTTGACAATCGTCTGCTCGCGATCGGGCCCGGTGGAGATGATGTCGATCGGCACCCCGGCGATTTCCTCGATGCGCTTCAGGTAGTCGCGCGCATTCGCCGGCAAATCTCCGAACCGGGTAATCCCCACCGTTGACGCCCGCCAGCCCGGGAGCTCCTCGTAAACGGGGCTGCAATCCGCAAAGCGATCGACGATGATAGGCAGACCGGTGATGGCTTCGCCGTCAATCGTGTAGCCGACACAAATCTGAATCGTCTCCAGTTCGTCCAGTACGTCCAGCTTGGTGACACAAAGACCGGAAACGCTGCTATTGATGATCGAGCGCTTTAGCGCGACCGCGTCGAACCAACCCACGCGGCGCGGACGCCCGGTCGTGGCGCCGAACTCGGCACCGACTTCCGCGATGTGCGAGCCAAGATCGTCGAACAGCTCCGTCGGGAACGGCCCCGCCCCGACCCGGGTCGTGTAGGCCTTGACGACGCCCAGGATGTAGTCGAGGTCGCGCGGACCGACACCGGTGCCGGTACTCGCCGCCGCAGCCACCGTGTTGGATGACGTCACGAATGGGTAGGTGCCGTGATCAATGTCCAGGAACGTGCCCTGCGCACCTTCGAACAGGATACCGTCCCCGTTCCCGGACAGGTCGTGGAGAATCTGCGTCACGTCGGCGGTGATCGGCGCGATGTGCTCCGCCGCCTGCAGCGCTCCGTCGAGCGTCCTGTCGAAGTCGACGGGCTCGGCCCGGAAATAATTCTTCAGCAGGAAATTGTGGTAGTCGAGAACTTCGCCGAGCTTGCCCGCAAACTTCTCGCGCAGGAACAGGTCGGACACGCGCAAGGCACGCCGCGCGACCTTGTCTTCGTAAGCCGGGCCTATGCCGCGCCCGGTCGTACCGATGGCGCCGGCGCCGCGGGCTTTCTCGCGCGCAGCATCGAGGGCCGCGTGTGAAGGCAGTATCAGCGGACAGCCGGGGCTGACCTTGAGGCGCTCGAAAACCGGAACGCCGTTTGCAATCAGCGCATTGGCCTCCGCCACCAGTGCGTCGAGCGCCAGCACGACGCCGTTACCGATCAGGCAGCTGACGCCGTCGCGCAAGATCCCGGAGGGAATCAGGTGGAGAACGGTTTTCTTGCCGCCGATGACGAGCGTATGACCTGCGTTGTGGCCGCCCTGGAAGCGTACGACTGCCTTCGCGCGGTCCGTCAGCAGGTCGACGATCTTACCCTTGCCCTCATCACCCCACTGGGTGCCAATGACGACGACATTCTTACCCATTACGCTCGGTCTCTTGTTGTTGGTCTAAAAACCGCGCACGGCGAACAGCAGGACCACGCCCGCGATCATGACAACCAGCCCCACGGTGCGCAGGTGATTGTCACTTAGCATCGCCATCTGCGCCACGATCTGCCGGTATCTGCGCGGACCGACGAACGGCACCATACCCTCAATGATCAGTACGAGCGCCAGCGCCGTCAGGATTTCCGTCCAGGCCATGCCGCCCGAATCACTCCCCGCTCGACTGGTTCAGATAGCGGAAGAACTCGTTGTTGGGGTCCAGGACGAGCAAATCGTTGGACTTGCCTACCGACCGTTTATACGCATTGATGCTGCGGTAGAACGCGTAGAATTCCGGATCCTTCTGGTAAGCGCTCGCGTAGATCTCCGCCGCCTCGGCATCGCCTTCACCCCTGATCTTCTCGTTTTCCCGGTTCGCGTTGGCGAGGATGATCGTGCGCTCGCGATCAGCTTCTGCGCGAATACGCTCGGCCTCGGCCCGGCCTTCTGCGCGGAGCTCCGCCGCGGCACGCGCTCGTTCCTCGTTCATCTGCGCATACACGGCATTTTTGACCTCGTCCATGAGCTCAACCTGCTTCACGCGAAAATCGATGAGCTCGACACCCAGGTCCTCGGCCGTCGTGGTCGCCGTGACCAGCATGTCGCGCATCAACTCGGCACGCTCCGCGGCGATCGCCTCACGCACCGAGCGCTTGCCGAATTCGGTAACGACCGCGTTCTTGATGATCTCGCCGAGGCGATCATTCGCGAACAGCAGGCTGCCACCGGTCGAGGTGTAAAAGCGCACGGGATCGACGATGCGCCACTTCACGAAGAAATCGACCTTGAGCGCTTTCTTCTCCGCCGTGAACACGCGGTCCGGGCTGTCTTCGATAGTCAGGATGCGGCGCGGGAACTTGCGGACATTCTGCACCACCGGGATCTTGAAATGCAGCCCCGGCTCGTAACCGGACTCGACGACCTTACCCAGCTGGAGCTTGATGGCGAGTTCGCGTTCGTTGACGGTGAAGAGTGACAGGCCGGCCGCGACCGCGATCAGGCCGATTACGACAAATATGCGGAACATTGCGTTACTCATTGCCGCGTCCTCCTTTCACGATTCTCCATCTCCAGGCGCCGTTCCGGCGACGTGGTGCGCGACTGCTCTGTGAGGCGATTCATTTCCTCCAGCGACTGCCGCTGACTCGCGCCTTCGATCAGCCTGTCGACCGGCAGGTACAGCAGGTTGCCGCTGCCCTCGGTGTCCAGCAGCACCTTGCTTGTATTGCCGTAGACCTCTTCGACGGCCTCGATGTAAAGGCGGTCCCGCGTAACTCGCGGCGCCTTCTGATACTCGGCAAGCAGCGCCTCGAAGCGGGCCGCCTCACCTTCCGCATCGCGAGTGACGCGATCCTTGTAGGCCTTGGCGTCCAGGATGATGCGCTGCGCATCACCACGCGCGCGCGGGATGATGTCCCTTGCATACTTCTCGGCTTCCAGCTTGAAGCGCGCGCTGTCGTTCGTCGCTTTCTGCGTATCGTTGACCGCCGCCTGCACGTCCTGCGGGTAGTCGAGATTGATGATCGACACCGACGTGACCGTGATGCCGGCCTCGTACTGGTCGAGCGTAGCCTGCAGGGTTTCGAGCGTGCGTTGCGCGATCTGGTCACGTTCGCCGGTCACGAGTGTCTCTAGCTCGCTGGTACCGATGACTTCTCGAAGCGCACTTTCGGTCACGTCCTGCACGGTTGATTCCGGATCGACTACCTCGAAGCTGTACTTCACGGGGTCCGTACGCCGGTACTGAACCACCATCTGTATAAAGACGTATTGTTCGTCAGCCGTCAGGATCTCGGTGCGGAACGGGAAGTTCTGCACCGCATTGGTGTTGACGATATCGACGGACTCGATGGGGAACGGCAGGTGCCAGTGAATTCCCGGCATCGTCGTGTCGGTGTAGGCGCCGAAGCGCTGTACGACGCCGCGTTCTGCCTCGTCCACCCGGTAGACGCCCGTGGCGGCCCAGGCGATCAACGCAAGCCCGATCAGGATGTAGCCTCCCGCACTGCCGGGCGCGCGGCCGCTACCGCCGCCTCCGCGCCCTCCTCCGAGAAGGCTGCTCAGACGTCGCTGCCAGTTCTGTACGATCTGATCGAGATCGTTTGGCTCTTTATCGCCCCTGTTCCAGGGGTCCTTGCCGTTTCCAGGTTCGTTCCAGGCCATATTCCTACAACTTCATCCTTAATTGGGGTTTCTATGTCAAATTCGCCGTTGCTGCCGGTTTGATGACCGGCAGCGGCTCGACCAGTTCCGGGTCGATGTTCTCACGCTTGATGAACCGCTGCAGATCCTGCTCGGCCATCTTCAGCTCCAGCGTCCATCCGCCGTCGTCCTCCGCTTGCTCGTTCAGCACCGCGCCCAGTTCGAACAGTCTCGACCGGACGCGACCCTGCGACGGCCGCAGATGAATAAGACGATGCAGGGTCTTGCGACGCAGGTGATCGCCGATCGCTTCGAGTAACAGCGGGATTCCCTCGCCGGTTGCCGCCGACAGCCAGACCGCCCGCCCTTCGCCGCGACGATTGCTCGTCAGGCGCGGCCGCCGGTCGAGCAGATCGATCTTATTGTACACGCGTATCTGGGGGACGCGATCCGCATCCAGCTGTTTCAGTACCGAATTCACCTGGCGCACGCGCTGCCAGCGATTCGAGTCGCTCGCATCGATGAGGTGCAGGATCAGGTCGGCCTCGCGTGCCTCCTGCAGCGTCGATCGAAACGCCGCGATCAGTTCGTGCGGCAGGTCCCTGACGAAACCCACCGTGTCTGCCAGTACCACCTCGG
The DNA here is from genome assembly GCA_041601995.1 of Woeseiaceae bacterium. Taxonomy (GTDB): domain Bacteria; phylum Pseudomonadota; class Gammaproteobacteria; order Steroidobacterales; family Woeseiaceae; genus UBA1847. Next base: position 86,807 of record JBFIHC010000002.1, read on the forward strand.
TGCCGTCCGGCAGTTCGAGCCTGCGGACGGTGGGGTCGAGTGTCGCGAACAGCTGGTCCCGTACGTACACGCCGGCATTGGTGAGCGCGTTGAACAGCGTGGACTTGCCGGCGTTGGTGTAGCCGACGAGCGCGACCGTCGGGACCTCGGCGCGCACGCGGTTACGACGATTCATGGTCCTGCGCGCATCCACCTGTTCGAGACGCGCGTTCAGTTGCCGGATTCTTCGGCCCAGCAGCCGGCGATCCGTTTCCAGCTGCGTTTCGCCGGGACCGCGCAGGCCGATGCCGCCTTTCTGCCGTTCCAGGTGTGTCCAGCCTCGCACCAGCCGCGTGGACAGGTGCCGCAGCTGCGCCAGTTCCACCTGCAGCTTGCCTTCGAAGCTGCGTGCGCGCTGCGCGAAGATATCGAGGATGAGGCCTGCCCGGTCGAGGACGCGGCATTTCAGCTCGCGCTCGAGATTGCGTTCCTGGCTCGGCGACAGAGGCGTGCCGAATATGACGAGTTCGGCGCCGTTAGCTTCGACGCTCGTGCGCAGCTCCTCCACCTTGCCCTTACCGATGAAAAACCGGGGTTCGGGCTTCTTGCGGGCGCTTGCGATTTCGGCAACGATGATCGCGCCGGCCGAGCGCGCAAGTTCGGCGAACTCCGAACGCTCGGAGTCATCCGGTGCGCCTGCCGGGCCCGCGTGGACGAGAATTGCACGTTCACCGCTTTGCGGTCGTTCAAACAAATGCGCCCTCCTGCAACGAGGGCCGCGCTCCGCGCTTAATCGTCACCGTCTCCTGCGTCGTCCGGCAAGGGCAGGCGTACGTTGCGAGAGGGCACCACCGTGGAAATGGCATGCTTGTAGACCATCTGGTTAACGCTGTTTTTCAGCAGCACGACGAACTGGTCGAACGAGTCGACCTGCCCCTGCAGCTTGATGCCGTTGACCAGGTAGATGGAAACCGGAACTTTTTCCTTGCGCAAAATATTCAGAAAGGGATCTTGCAATGTCTGCCCTTTAGCCATATCGGGGTCTCCTTATTGTTGATTGTTATTTGAACCCGCAAACCGGTGGCGCCGGTCTTGCCCGTGTGCGAAGTTCAGCCTAAGCGTTGAAAAAAGTCTATCACAGGCCGGTGCTAACCAGCCGGAAAAATCGGCCCTAGCGGACCGACAGAAACCCCGATATAGCATCTGCAACGGCGGAATCAAGTGCATTGAAGGAATTCAGGCCGTTTTCGGACCGCAGCCAGGTGATCTGGCGCTTCGCGAGCTGGCGCGTGGCGGCCAGGGCCCGGCGCCTGGCCTCGCCGAGCGAGCACTCGCCGGCGAGGTGCGCCCAGAATTGCCGGTAGCCGACGGCGCGCATTGCCGGGCTGTCCCGGTGCAATCCCGGCCGCTGCATCAGCCGCCGAACCTCGTCGAGGAACCCGGCGTCCAGCATGCGCTCGAGGCGCCTTGCGATGCGCTCGTGCAGCACCGAGCGCGGCTCGACCCGCAGTGCCAGCTTCTCGAACCGGACGTCGCCCGACACGGGGGTTGATTCCTGCCACGCCGACAGCGGCCGCCCGCTCAGCCGGTAGACCTCCAGCGCGCGCTGGATGCGCTGGCTGTCGTTCGGGTTGATACGCACCGCGGCCGCAGGGTCACAGCGCTGGAGTTGTTCGTGGAGCGCCGGCCAGCCGAGCTCGGCTGCTTCCGTATCGATGGACGCGCGAATCGCAGGATCCGCGGGCGGCAACTCGGCCATGCCCGCGGTCAACGCGCGAAAATACATCATCGTCCCGCCGACGAGCAGCGGCGTTCGGCCGGCCTCGAAGATCGCATCCATCGCGTCCCTCGCGTCACGCACGAAGTCGCCGGCCGAGTAAGCGTCCTCCGGGTTGCGGATGTCGACAAGGCGGTGCGGCGTCTCGGAGAGCGTTGCCTCGTCGGGCTTCGCCGTGCCGATGTCCATGCCCCGGTAGACCAGGGCCGAGTCGACGCTGATCACGTCGAGGGCCCGTCGCCGGCACAATTCGATCGCAACCTCCGTCTTGCCGCTCGCGGTCGGGCCCATCAGGCAGATTGCGGTGCGTGTTGCGATTCCGGGTGCCTTTACTGGCCGCGCAGGAACAGGCGGTCGAGTTCCGCTAGCGAGATGGCGGTCCAGGTGGGGCGGCCGTGATTGCACTGGTCGGCCCGCTCCGTCGTTTCCATTTCCCGCAATAGCGCGTTCATCTCGGCGAGCGACAGCCTGCGGTTGGCACGGACGGAATGATGGCAGGCCATCGTCGCGAGGTATTCGTCGCTCGCATCCTCGAAGCGGCTGCTGGTGCCCCCTTCGCCGATATCCGACAACAGGTCGCGCAACAGCGCCTCTACGTCGGCGTCCTTGAGTAACGCCGGAACTTCGCGGACCAGGAGCCGGGTCGGCCCAGTGCGATCGACGCACAGACCGAATGCCTGCAGCTCCTGCGATGCCTGCTCGACCCGATCCGCTTCGTTTTCCGCAACCGCGAGCGACACCGGGACCAGCAGTGGCTGGCGCACGATGGAACGATCGTCGAAGTTCCGCTTCAGCTTCTCGTAGGTTATCCGCTCGTGCGCCGCATGCATGTCGACGACAATCAGGCCATCGCGGTTCTCGGCCAGTATGTAAATGCCTGCAAGCTGCGCGATCGCGAAGCCCAGCGGCGGCACGTCGCCCGGTTCAGAATCAACCTGGAGCGCCGTGGCCGCATCAGTCAGGGCGGCGTAGCCGGCGAGTGCCTCCCGGACGCCCGCTGATCCGCTGCCGCCGGCACCCCGCAATGGCATGGGCCGCTGCGCCGGCGTCGGGTAATGGACGATGGACGCGGGTGCCTGCGCATGGCCGCCCGGGCGCGTATCCGACAGAGCGGCCTCCAGGATTTGCGAGACGATCCCGTGCACGCGTCGGCCATCGCGGAAACGCACTTCGTGTTTCGCCGGGTGCGCGTTGGCGTCCACGCCGGCGGGATCCATGGCGAGGTTCAGCACGTACGCGGGGAAGCGGCCGTGGAACAGCACGTCCCGGTACGCGTGTTTCGCGGCATGCGCCAGGGTCTTGTCGCTGATACTGCGGCCATTTACGAACCAGTACTGTTGATCCGGCTGGCTGCGGTTGTAGGTCGGCAGCGCAATCCACCCCTGCAGTGCGACGCCTTCCGTCTCGTGCTCGAGATGGATCGACTGGTCCGCGAACGCTTCGCCGCATAGCGTTGCGAGGCGCGCGAGCTGCTGTTCACGACTCGCGGCGGCCGGCAGCTTCAACACGGTGCGCCCGTTATGAACGAGGGTGAAGCCGACGCCCGGCCGCGACAGCGCGAGACGACGCAGCCATTTCTCGATATGGCCGAACTCGGTCCTCTCGGTGCGCAGGAAGCGGCGCCTCGCGGGCGTGTTGTAGAACAGGTCGTGAACCTCGACCGTGGTGCCTTGTCCATGCGCGGCGGGGTGTGGCGCGCTGATTTCGCCGCCGTGCGCCTCGACCTGCCATGCCGAGTCGGCCGCCGCGGCGCGCGAGGTCAGTGCGAGCCGCGCCACCGAGGCGATGCTCGGCAATGCCTCACCACGAAACCCCAGCGACACGACGGCCTCGAGGTCCTCGAGGCTGGAAATCTTGCTGGTCGCATGCCGGGCGAGTGCGAGCCGCAGCTCGTCCCTGTCGATACCCGCACCGTTGTCACGCACCCGAATCAGTTTTGCGCCGCCGGCCGCGATGTCGATATGAATATCATCGGCACCGGCATCGAGACTGTTCTCGACGAGTTCCTTGAGGACCGACGCCGGCCGCTCGACGACCTCGCCGGCGGCGATCTGGTTGATCAGGTGGCCTGGGAGTTGCTGTATGGGCATGCGGAATGACGGGCGCTCAAACCCGTCATTTTTTCAAATTGGCGCGGAAATGTCTCGGCCTGTCGCCGTCAGGTGCCGGCGTAAAGCGGAATGCTGAGCGTCTGCCCCACCCGGATCCGGTCGCTCGAGAGCTTGTTGGCCGCGCGAATGGCGGCCGGGCTGACATTGTAGCGCTCGGCGATCTGCGACAGTGTGTCGCCACGCGCGATGACGTGGCGCACCTGCTTGGCCGGCACCCGGCGCATTTGCATCGCGATGCGCGTATCGGGAGGCGCATTGGTGTAGAAATACGTGCGCACGCCGGCCAGGATCGCGTCGGCGAGTCTTGACTGGTGCCCCGTGTCGCGCAGTCGCTTCTCCTCCGACGGGTTCGAGATGAACGCCGTTTCCACCAGGATCGACGGCATGTCCGGCGATTTCAGCACCAGGAAACCGGCCTGCTGCACGGTGCGACGGTGCACCTTGCCGATCCGCGAGAGTTCGCCGATTACCTTCGAGCCCACCTCGAGACTCGCGCTCAATGCCGCGCTCTGCGAGAGATCCAGCAATACGGAAGCTAACACTTCGTCCTTGTCTTCGAGGCTGACTCCGCCGATACGCACCGACGCGTTTTCCCGTTCGGCCAGCTGCCGGGCCGCTTCGTCACTCGCTCCCTTCAGCGACAGCGCATAGACCGAAGCGCCGTTCGCACGACGATCGTCGACTGCGTCGGCATGCACGGAAATAAAGAGATCGGCATTGTTGCGCCGCGCGATCGCCATGCGCTCGCGGTGGTCGACGTAATAGTCGCCATTCCGCACGAGCACGGCCTTCATACCCGGCTCCGCATTGATGCGGGCAGCCAGGGTCCGCGATATCTGCAACGCCACGTCCTTCTCGCGCGTTTTGCCGCGGCCGACGGCGCCCGGGTCATGTCCGCCATGCCCCGGGTCGATCGCGATGACGATATCCCGCCCAGGCTGGTAGGACTGCGACGCTGTCTTCACCGCCTGCAGGCTGCCGCTGCGCTGCAGGTCGATGACCAGGCGATCGCCGTACTTGTTATTCGGCCCCGCGGTGAAACTCCGCGAGCGCACGGTTTCGTTCAGGTCCAGGACGACGCGCAGCTGGCCGTTGGCGCGCACTGCGCTGCGTATCGCCCGCACGGAACCCGTGCCCTGCGGCAACGCCTTGAGCGATTCGGACAGGCGGCTCGATTTCAGGTCGATAACGAGCCGATCGGGCCCGCGCAGGGTGAAGATGCTGTGGGCCGCCGGCCGGCTGAGGTCAAGGACGACCCGGGTCTTGCCGTTGTCGGCCCAGATACGGATATTTTCGACGGTGGTGGCGCCCTGCGCTGCCGTGCAGAGCAGAATCAGGACACTGCTGACGAATAAACGCGAAATTCGCATCGCGAAGTAACCACCCAAGCCTTGGTTATGTCGAGTCAGTATACGAAATTCGCAGCGAATTCCAAGATTATTCTTTGCAAAATTAGAAAGATAAACCGATTTATTAATCTACTGGTTCAGTAATGGTGGCGGCATCGAGCCGGGCGGCAATCCGCGCGCCCTCCGGGCTCAGGGCGGTGATGGTCGCGCGGCGACCAGGGTCCTCGTAGGCGAGTTCGAGGCGGATATCCGCCCGCGCGGCGATGCCGGGCGCCCGATCCGGCCATTCGACGATGCGAAAGCCCTCGTCGAGCTCCGTCCAGCCCAGGTATCGCAGCTCGTCCTCGCTCGATATCCGGTACAGATCGACGTGATAGACCATGCCGCCCGGCAGGTCATAGGGTTCGACGAGGGTGTACGTCGGGCTCGGCACCGCACCCGCGTGACCGAGCGCACGAATCAGCGCACGTGCAAACGTGGACTTGCCGGCGCCAAGGTCGCCCTGCAACAGCAGCGTCAGACCGGCCGTGCGCTGCGGCAACGCCGCCGCGAACCGCCTGGCAAGCGCTTCCGTCGCGCTTTCGTCGGGAAGCGACAGTTTCATGGATTCACGATACGGCGCAGTTCGGCAATGAGATCCGAAGCGATGGTGCCGCGCTCCCCGGCACTTGCCGCACGGTCGCCTGCGCGCGCATGCGTCTCCACGCCCACGACCGCGGAGGCCTCCTTGCCGAGCCCCTGCGCCAGCAGCGCGGCGATGATGCCCGTGAGCACATCGCCCATGCCCGGACCCGCCATGCCCGGATTGCCAGCCGTGCAGAGCCACGGGACGTTCCTTTTCGACGTCACGAGCGTATTGGCGCCCTTCAGCACCACGACGCCGCCGTATTTCTCCCGCAGCGCCTCCAGCGCCGCCCTGCGGTCGGCCTGCACGGTGGCGGTCGGCGCGCCGAGCAGGCGCCCCGCCTCGCCAGGATGCGGCGTGATTATGCGTCGGTCGCCTGCGGCCGGCGTTTCCGCGAGCAGGTTGAGTGCATCCGCATCCCAGACACACGGGAGTTCGAGTTCATTCACGGCGCTGTAAAGTTGCCGCGCCCAATCCGAGGTACCGAGACCCGGTCCGAACGCGATTGCGGTCGCCCGTTCCAGCAGCGGGTCCAGCGATGCGGCATCCTCGATCGCGTGACTCATGAGCTCCGGGCGCGAGCCGACGATGACGGTTGCGTGCGAGGGATGCGTGGCGATGCTCACGAGCCCTGCCCCCGCGCGCAGCGCGGCCTCGCCCGCAAGCCTCACGGCGCCCGGCATGCCCTCGCCACCGCCGACGATCAGCACGTGGCCGAAATCGCCCTTGTGAGCGCCGCGCAGGCGCCGCTTCAGGCAGCGGCGCAGAACCCGGCGGGAGATCCGCCGGCACAGGGCCTCAGCGTGCGGGCGGCAGTGTTCCGGAACGTCGAGCCCGTCGAAAACGATCGTGCCGCTCAGCTCGGCGCCCTCCCCGGCAAACAGGCCGGCTTTCAGGCCGACGAAGGTCACCGTGAGGTCCGCCGCGACCGCGATGCCCATCACGTCGCCGCTGTCGCCGTGCACACCGGTCGGGATATCGAGCGCCATGACGCTGGCCGGATGCGCGTTGATCGCGGCCACCGCGCTCGCAAATTCGCCGCTGACGTCGCGTTCGAGTCCGCTGCCGAGCAGTGCATCGACGAGCAGCAGGGCTTCGCCGTCGAGCTCTCCTTCCCAGGGCATGACGATTCCGCCCTCGGCGGCAAAATCGCCGTAGGCGGTCGCCGCGTCGCCCGTCAGCGATTCCGGGTCGACGAGCGCGACGACGGACACGGCAATGCCGTCCTGAGCCGCAAGCCGGGCAACGACGTATCCATCGCCGGCATTGTTGCCGGCGCCGCAAACCACCTGCCAGCGCCTCGCTTCGGGAAACTGCGCGCGCGCAGCGCGCACGGCCGCCGCACCCGCGCGGGTCATCAACGTGTAGCCGGGAATGCCCTCTTCCTCGATCGCCGTCCGGTCGATCTCGCGTACGGTGGCTACGGAATAGATTTCGATCGGCAGGGCGCACATCGGCACGATTATACTGGCAGTGATGAACGAAGGCCGACAAAGAATCGCGGATCCGCACGAACTGAAATCCGCCATCCGCGAATGGGCGCGCGAACTCGGTTTCCAGCAGATAGGCGTCAGCGACATCGACCTCGAACAGGCCGAGTCCAGGCTGCAAGCGTGGTTGCGTGCCGGGTACCACGGCCGCATGGATTACATGGCGCGTCACGGCACCCGACGCAGCCGTCCAACGGACCTCGTCCCGGGCACCCTGCGCATCATCACGGCACGGATGGACTACCTGCCCGAAGCGCAGGATACGGCAATCGGGCTGCTCGACGATGAACGCCGCGCCTACGTATCCCGCTACGCGCTCGGCCGCGATTACCACAAGGTCCTGCGCAGTCGATTGCGGGCGCTGGCGCGCAGGATCGGGGCACGCGTCGGAGAGTTCGGCTACCGCGTGTTCGTCGACAGCGCCCCGGTGCTCGAAAAACCGATCGCCGAAAAGGCCGGCCTGGGCTGGATCGGGAAACACACGAACCTGATCAACCGCGACGCAGGTTCCTGGTTCTTCCTCGGCGAGCTGTATACCGACCTGCCGCTGCCGGTGGACACCGGGGAGGTATCCCATTGCGGCAGCTGTCGCGCCTGTATCGACGTCTGCCCAACCGGCGCCATCGTGGCCCCCTACCAGCTCGACGCACGCCGCTGCATTTCCTACCTCACCATCGAACTCAGGGAGTCGATACCCACGGAGTTTCGCAAGGCAGTTGGCAACCGCATCTACGGCTGCGATGATTGTCAGCTATTTTGTCCCTGGAACAAGTTCGCAACGCGAAGCAGCGAGCCTGACTTCGCGCCACGGCACGAACTGGATGACGTGGGCCTCGTTGAGCTGTTCGCATGGGACGAAGCGACGTGGCTCCGGAAAACCGAGGGGAGCGCCATTCGTCGCATTGGCTACGAGCGCTGGCTGCGTAACGTTGCGGTAGCCCTCGGCAACGCGAAGACGACCCCCGCGGTTGTGGACGCACTGAACAAACGGCGTAATTCAGACTCAGAACTGGTGGCTGAACACGTCCAGTGGGCGCTGGCTCAGCATGAAGAACACAACTAAGAACAAGGGGGAGACCATGTTTCAGGCGCCTGCGTCCGAGTACCTCGTGCCGTTTGACGGCTCGTTCCGCGTCAGCAAGGCCAGCACGGCTGCCGTCACGGACCGTCATCCACACAAGGGTAAACACCGCAAACGCGCGACCGACAAGCTGAAGCAGCTGCAGCGCGTACTCGCGGCGGGCGACCGGCACGCGATATTGCTCGTTTTCCAGGCGATGGATGCCGCCGGCAAGGACAGCACGATCCGAGCGGTCATGCAGGGCGTCGATCCGTCGGGCTGCCAGGTGTTCAGTTTCAAGAAACCGTCGAGCCAGGAGCTCGACCACGATTTTCTCTGGCGCACGACACTTTGCCTGCCGGAGCGTGGGCGCATCGGCATCTTCAACCGCAGCCATTACGAGGAAGTGCTCGTTGTGCGCGTGCATCCGCAGATACTGGCCTCGCAAAAGATACCCGGCGAGCTGAACCTGGAGACGATCTGGAATGATCGCCTGCGCTCCATTCGCGAGCACGAGGAGCATCTTGCGCGAAACGGCATTGTCATCATCAAGTTCTGGCTCAACGTGTCACGCGACGAGCAGAAGCGGCGCTTCCTGGCGCGCCTCGACGATTCGTCCAAGAACTGGAAGTTCGAACCGCGCGACGTCATCGAGCGCCAGCACTGGGACGCCTACATGCATGCCTACGAGGAAGCCCTCAATGCGACCTCGCGGCCCTGGGCGCCGTGGTATGCGATCCCCGCCGACAGCAAGCCTTACATGCAGGCACGGGTCGCCGAGACCATCATCAATGCGCTGGAGAATATCGGCCTCAAGTACCCGGAGCCCACCGAGGAAGACCGGGTCGCTTTTGCCGCGGCGCGCCAGGAACTCGAAAACGACCATTAGTCCCGCCGTTACGGCTTTGGCTCACCATAATGTGGTCCAGTCGACGTTTTTCGTAATCGAAATCCGCGAGAATCACCCGGATGGAGCATGCGCTAGCCATAAATTCGGACTATAAACGCTCGCTGCTGCAGGCCCTCGAGCTGTTCCAGGGCGTGCGCCCGGACGACGTGCAGGACCTGCTGCAGCGATGCGACCGACGCGATCTCGGCGCCGGCGAACTCCTGTTGTCGCCGGGAGCAAAGAACGAGTACGTGTTCATCGTGCTGTCGGGGAGTCTGAAGGTGCACGTCGGGTCGCCCGGCGGACCGGTGGTCGCCACGATGGAAACCGGTGCCTGCGTCGGGGAAATGTCGATCATCGAGGATCGCGATCCGTCCGCGTACGTCATCGGCGCGGAAAGCACCCACTTGCTCGTCATTCACCAGTCTGTCCTCTGGGAGATGGTGGATGCGTCTCACGAGTTCGCAAAGAACCTGCTCGTGGTCCTCTCGGAGCGCGTTCGCAGTCACAACAAGTTGATCGCCGACAGCTACGGCGAGCTGCGCAAGTTTGAACGGCATGCCACCACCGATGCCCTGACCGGACTCGGCAACCGGCATTCGATGGAAGAGTCTTTCCCGCGCGAGATAATGCGCTGCACGAAAAACGGCGAGCCCGTATCGCTCATCATGGTCGACGTCGACAACTTCAAGGATTTCAACGACCGCTTCGGTCATATCGCCGGCGACCGGGCGCTGTCCGCGGTTTCACGAATCCTGCAAAAGCAGTTCCGCCCGCGCGACGTGCTGGTGCGCTACGGCGGCGACGAGTTCGCGGTGCTGTTGCCGCAGGTGGACCTGAAGGCCGCCCTCGCGATTGCGGACCGGGTGCGCTGCTCGGTCAGCGGCGACACCGGCGACGGCAGCGACTCCCTGATCCAGATTCCGGTTCGTATCTCGATGGGCGTGGCCGAGTTGCCGCCCCACGGTAACCTGGACAACCTCATCCGGGCGGCGGACGCAGCCCTTTACCGCGCCAAGCACGCCGGACGCGACCGCGTCTCCGCCTAAATCGTAATAACGATATTGTCGATCAGGCGAGCCTTGCCGAGGTGCGCAGCCGCCAGCACGACGAGTTCGTCACAATCACGGTCGGGTGGCTCCAGGTTTTCGGCACGGCGTATTGCCACGTAATCAGGTACGAAGCCTGCCGCTTCGAGCTTCGCCCGGGCGTCTTTTTCGAGGTCTTCGAAATCGCGTTTGCCGCTCTGCAGCTCCATGCCGATTGCATCGAGCGCCGCGTGGAGCTGCGGCGCAACCGTCCTCTCCGCCTCGCTCAGGTACTGATTGCGTGAACTCATTGCGAGTCCGTCAGGCTCGCGCACCGTCGGCGCCGTGATGATACGGATCGGCAGGCTGAGGTCCTTGGTCATGTGCCGGATCACGAGTTGCTGCTGGTAGTCTTTCTGCCCGAAAATGGCGACGTCGGGCTGAACGAGCGCGAACAGACGGGCCACGACCGTGGTTACGCCGTCGAAATGGCCCGGGCGCGAAGCGCCACAGAAATTCCGCGTCAGGCCCGGCACTGAAACCAGCGTCGCCTTGTCGATTCCGAAGGGGTACACGGTGTCGACGCCTGGCGCAAACAGCGCATCGGCCTCGAGCTTGCGCAGCCGCTGTGTGTCGCGCTTCATCGTGCGCGGATAATCGTCGAAGTCCTCGCCTTCTCCGAACTGCGTGGGGTTGACGAACACGGTCACCACCACGCGCTCCGCGTGCTCGCGCGCGAGCTCGACCAGGCTAAGGTGTCCTGTGTGAAGATTGCCCATGGTCGGTACCAGGGCGACGTGCTCGCCGTGATGCCGCCAGGTCTCGTGCAAATCGCGGATTTCTTCCCGGGTACTGACTAAGTGCATGGGGTCATCCCGTTGTCAGGAGAAGCAGTGCTCGGGAGCCGGGTAGCTGCGATCCTTCACCGCGCGAACATAAGCACGGATGGCATCGAGCGGCGACGTCTGCCCGGACTGAAAATTCTGCACGAAGCGCGGCGTCTTGCCCTGGGTGATGTCGAGAATGTCGTACAGCACGAGAATCTGGCCATCGACGTCCGGGCCTGCGCCGATCCCTATCACCGGCACATCCAGCGAAGCGCAGATGGATTTGCCTAGTTCGTTGGGAACACACTCCAGCAGCACGATGTCAGCGCCGGCATCCTGCAGGCGCTTCGCCGCTCGCTTCATGTCTTTCGCCTTCTCCGCCTCGCGCCCCTGCACGCGAAAGCCACCGATCTTGTGCACGGACTGCGGCTTGAGCCCGAGGTGAGCGCAAACCGGGATATCGTGCCGTGCGAGATGCTCGACGATCTCGACCTGGCCCTCGCCGCCTTCCAGCTTGATCATCATCGCCCCGCCCTCCTGCATCATGCGCACCGAATTCTCGAGTGCCTGGTCGGGGTTCGCGTAACTCATGAACGGCATGTCGGCGACGAGAAAAGGACGCCGCAAGCCGCGCGCAACGGCACGGGTGTGATACACGACGTCGTTGACGGTCACCGGAACCGTGGTGTCGTGGCCCTGGATGACCATGCCCAGCGAATCTCCGACGAGAACGAGATCCACGCCGGCGGCGTCGACCAGCACGGCGAAGCTCGCGTCGTACGCGGTCAGGCAGGCGATCGGCTCACCCTCCTCTTTCATGGAGCGCAGCGTCGATACGTTGACCGGTGGTTCCGGCATGCCTCTTTGCTCGAGCTGTGTGTACATCAGTGCGTCTCCGGAAGAAGCGCCGTGCCGGCGCGATCAAGCCAGCGCGGCCGCCGTCGGATTGAAGAAGTGGCGGCCACCGGTCGTGCGCTCGATCTGGCGAAACAGCTGCTCGTAGTCCGCCTCATTATTCACCGGGTCGATCTGCGATGCATTCACAATCAGCAGGGGACCGTCGTTATACGCGTGAAAAAAGCGCGCGTAAATATCAGCCAGGTGCTCCAGGTAGGCACGGTCGATCATACTCTCGTAAGCGATGCCGCGCCGGGCGATGCGGTCGAACAGCACGTCCACCGAAGCCTGCAGGTAGATCACGAGATCCGGCACCGGTGGCTCAACAGCGAGCTGGTCGGCCAGCTGCTCGTACAGCGCGAACTCGTCCGTGTCGAGGTTGAGCTC
>JBFIHC010000003.1:0-89224 GCA_041601995.1 Woeseiaceae bacterium
GCCCCTCACGAGGAGGGGCGTTTCTGTCTTTGGCGCGCCCGGAGAGATGGGCCTCCCTGCGGTCGGCCTGTCGTCGCTTCGCTCCTCGGGTCGAACTCAGAGTTCGAACGTTATCCGAAACTGAAAAAGATAAAGGGACCCCGATGGGAACCCTTTGTCATTTGGCGCGCCCGGAGAGATTCGAACTCCCGACCGCCTGGTTCGTAGCCAGGTACTCTATCCAGCTGAGCTACGGGCGCATTGTCTGTTTGTACGTGGGCGATCTGTCCCTTGCCCAGGTTCGCGGGCAGTCCCGCGAGGGCCGCACATATTACTGTCCCGGGCTGCTGCCGTAAAGGCCGAAAGCCCCTTAATCCACGGCGCCGCCGGGCCCGCGGTGCCCGGCTGGGAGCGAGAAAAACTGCAATTCCCCGAGTTCGCCGCCGAGCGTGCTTTTTTCGGCCGCCGGCCCGGACCGCAACCGCTCCACCCAGCGCGCCGCCTCGGTCATGTAGTGGTCGTAAAGCTGCTCCCTGAGCTGCAGCGAAAGGATTGCGGGCTCACCCTCGTCCCGGGTCAGCGCCTCGTCGAGCGAAAATTCAGGCAGTTTGACCGCCGCGTCGCGATGCTCCCAGGACCCGGTGCAGAGATCGAAATCGTACAACCCCAGGAACTCGTGGCCGTGCCGGGCGATGAAGCACACCGACTCGATCACGTAGTCGGCTTCGGCGTCATCCATGGTCCAGTGCATGCCGATCCGGCACCAGCCGGGCTTGATCCCGCAGTAGCCGTCCTGGACCGCATGGCGGTAGCGCTCGGACGTCGCGTCGTCGATACCGAGCAGGCGGTGCCCGTAGGGTCCGGCGCAGGAACAGCCGGCGCGCGACTGGATGCCGAACAGGTCATTGAGCAGTGCCGTGACGAACTTGTGGTGCAGGTATTTCCCGTCCGGCGACTTGACGTTGAACGAGATAATCCCGACGCGGCGCTCCGGGTCCGGATTGCCGAGGATCTCGATACCGTCCTCGGCCCGCCAGGCCTCCATGGCGCGCGTCGTGAATTCGTGCTCGCGGCGCTGAATCGTATCCACGCCGACGCGGTCCTTGATCTGGAACACCAGCGCTGCCTTCATCGTCTGCAGGACGCCGGGCGTACCGGCCTTCTCGCGTTCCTCGATGTCCTTGATGAAATCCTGGTCCGTCTTGCTCACGTACTCGACGGTGCCGCCGGCGCCAACGCTCGGCGGCAGGTCGCCGTGGTAGATGCGCTTGTTGAACACCAGCACTCCGCTCGATCCCGGTCCGCCGAGGAACTTGTGCGGCGAGATGAAGACCGCGTCGATGCTCGGGTCGTCGCCCTCGTTCTCCGGCGGCGGGTTCATGTCGATCTCGACATACGGCGCACAGGCCGCATAGTCGAAGCACGCCATGACACCGTACTTGTGCAGCAAGCTGGCGACGGCCTTCACGTCGGTCTTTATGCCGGTGACGTTGGATGCCGCCGAGAACGAGCCGATACGCAGCCTTCCCTGGTACTTCGGATCCTGCAGCAGTTCCTCGAGATGCCCGAGATCGACCTGTCCCGTCGCATTGAGGCGCACCTCGATGGTGGTCGCGAGAGACGTGCGCCACATGATCTCGTTGGAGTGATGTTCGTAGGGCCCGACGAAGACGACGGGGCCTTTTTCATTGAAGGTCTTGCGGAAGCAGGCGCTGTCGATCTCGCAATCGGGCAGGTCCATGACGTTGAACAACTGTTGCCGCGTCGCCGGGGCCAGCGCAACGCCGACAATCTGCTGCAGCTTCTCGATGGCGCCCGTCGCCCCCGTGCCGACCGCCACGATGCGGCCGTCAGGACCCGCATTCACTGAGTCCTTGATTGCCGTCTCGGCCTCGTGCAGCAACTGCGTCATGCTGCGGCCGGTGATGTCGTCCTCGGTGTGCGTGTTTGCATACACGCGCTGCAGGCTCTGCAAGTACGACTCCACGAAACGCAGGCAGCGGCCCGAGGCCGTGTAGTCGCAATACACCATCAGGCGTTCGCCGAACGGCGTCTCGAAGGTCGAGTCGACGCCAACGATCTGTTGCCGCAGGTATGCGGGATCGAGTCGTTTATTGGTCTGCATGATCCGAATGTTACCTGACCCGGGCCGACGCGTGCATTAGCTGTGCCGCGCACGTGACGGACCCGGACGGTGAGGAGCTCACAGGTCACGGTGACGTAATACGTAGTTTCACCAGCTTGTGAAAGCCGAAAACGGCCTCAGTTGCCTGCTAACAGAGGGAACTCCAGGAGCGAGGTACGAGTCGTGAAACCGGGCAGGATCCGATCACTGGTCTTTTTCATACTGCTCTTCGCCGTCGCGGCGCTGGCGCTGGATGCGTCGTACGCGCAGGATCACGGCTCGGGCGGCATTCAGCACAATCAACAGTCGCCGCCGTAGCCGCAGGGACAGGCACGGAAGCAGATCCGCGAGCACATCATGATGATCGAGGAAAAGAGCCGCCGTGCCCGGAGAATGCCGGCCGACGCGTCGGAAGGGAAAACGCCCGTCGCCGTGGGGAATACCGGCAGATGATGCTGCGGTGCGTGCGGGAGCTGGGTTTTGGCGAGATGCTCCGGTAGCCGTTTCAGCCGGCCGGCACGGACGGAAAGCACCCCTTCGGGGGTCTTTTTTTTGCGGGTCTTTAGGTAAGGCCATGCCGCGACTTCACGCTGCGTGTGAAAAAAGGCCGGGCAAACCGCCTGAGCACGGTAAAATCACATGATGATCGAGAAGATGCTGAACAGGCTGGCCGGCGTTGCCGCGCTGCTGTGCGTTAACGTCGCGATTGCCGGCCCGCCGATGGTAACCGACGATACGGGCACCGCGGCGCCGGGCGTGTTGGAGGTCATCGCGTTTGCGGCGGGCGAATCCCGTGACGCTGGCGAGAGCGTGCAGGGTCCGGCCTTGGATCTCGCCTACGGCCTGAGTGAGGCGTTCGAGGTCAGCCTTACGATCCCCCGGCAGAGAGTCAAAAACGCCGGCGAATCATCCATCAGGGGCTGGGGCGAAGCATCTGCCGGCCTGAAATGGCGCCTCCGGGAGGGCGAAAACAGTGCCCTCGCGCTGGCGCCCTCGCTGTCGATCCCGCTCTCGAGATCGTCGACCATAGCTGGCCTGGTCGAAGACACTACTGTGTTCAGCTTGCCGGTGCTCGCGTCCGTGACGCTCGGCCGCTGGGAATTCACGGGCAACCTCGGCTACAGCATCGGCTCGAAGAACCTGGACGCGGTCAGCGTCGGCATATCGACGGGTTACGATCTGGCGCAGGGCATTCGCCTGCTCGCCGAATTCTGGGGCGTCGATTTCGTCAACGATGGCGCCAGCAAGGGCTTTCTCAACTGGCGCACCGGTATCGAGTGGAGCGCTCACAAACGATTCGCGCTCCTTGCCGCATTTGGCGGCGAAATCTGGTCGCAACTGGACCCGGCCGACGAGTTGAACCATGACTACTACATCGGCTTTCAATACAACGTTGGGAGGTGAGTCGATCAGGGTTCTGCATCCAACCCTTCCTCCAACAGGCCATCAAAAAAGCCCCGCAAGGGGGCTTTATCGATTTCTGGCGGAGAGAGAGGGATTGACTCCTCGCTGCGCTCGTCGCCCCTGCGGGGCGCCGCCGGCGTCCAAACCGGCTGCGCCGGCTTGTCGAACAGGGCTCTGCATCCAACCCTCCCTCCAACAAGAAATCAATAAAGCCCCACAAGGGGGCTTTATTGATTTCTGGCGGAGAGAGAGGGATTCGAACCCTCGAAGGGCTTTTAACCCTTACTCCCTTAGCAGGGGAGCGCTTTCGACCACTCAGCCATCTCTCCGAATTCATGTTTTTCGAGTCGGGCGCAGGCTGCGCATTGACTCGGGGCCTCTCTTTGAGAATGCCAGGCACGGCTGGCATACGGCCGGCCGCACATACTACTCAGACGATAGGTCCTGGTAAAGCCTGAGCGACCCTATTCGCCCCCCGCGGCTTTTTCTGCTCTCTCGGCGGCTTTCTCGCTCTGGATTCGCTCGTAGATCTCTTCCCGGTGCACAGCAACGTCTTTCGGCGCATTGATGCCGATACGCACTTGATTCCCCTTGACCCCCAGTACGGTGATGGTGATGTCGCTCCCGACCATGACCGTCTCTCCAGCGCGTCGCGTCAGAATCAGCATAGCTTCCTACTCCTGCCTTGCGGGATTATTCCCCGTTCTTGTACGCGTCGTACGTCCTAAACGCTTGTAATACTAGCCGATTCTGGGCACATATGCCCACAGGTACAAGCGAAACTTTAGTCGCGCTGTCCGCTTTCGGACAGTCAGTCAAGCCAGTTGCGCGGCCACCCAGTCGGCAACGGAATCGAGCGCATCGTCCAGCGCCTCGGGCTTGCTGCCGCCAGCCTGGGCGAAATCCGGGCGTCCCCCGCCTTTTCCACCCACCTTCTCGGCGACGGGCTTGATCAGGTCCCCGGCGCGAATCCGCCCGGTATTGTCCTTGGTGACCCCGGCCGCCAGGCGGACCTTGCCGTCGTCGACCGAACCCACAATGACCACCGCGCTCTGCAGCTTGTCCTTGAATCGGTCGACGGCCTCTCGGAGCGTCTTCGCATCCGCGCCATCCATGCGCGTGGCGAGCACCTTGATGCCGTCGATCTCCACCACGCTCGCACTGTGGTCGGTCGCCTGTCCCGTGACCAGCGCCTGTTTCGCCGCCGCGAGTTCCTTTTCCAGTTCCTTGTTGCGCTTCAGGATCTGCTCGACCCTCGCCGCGGCCTGGTCCGGCTGGCTGCGCAGCAGGCCCGACAGCTCTGCGAGCGAGCGTTCACGCGCATCGATCCACTGCAGGGCGCCCTTGCCGGTGACCGCCTCGATGCGCCGCACACCGGATGCGATACCGCTCTCGGACGTGATCTTGAACACTCCGATGTCGCCGGTGCGGTCGACGTGGGTGCCGCCGCACAGTTCGACGGAAAAATCCCCGAATCGCAGCACGCGCACCTTGTCGCCGTACTTCTCGCCGAACAACGCCATGGCGCCAGACTGCATGGCGTCGTCGTAGCTCATCAAGCGCGTATCGGCGGCTACGTTCTTGCGAATCTCCCCGTTGACGAGATCCTCGATCTCCGCGACCTGCGCCGGCGTCACCGGCTCGTAGTGCGAGAAATCGAAGCGCAGGCGGTCGGGGGCCACGAGCGAGCCCTTCTGTTGCACGTGTTCGCCCAGTACTTTGCGCAGCGCGGCGTGCATCAGGTGCGTGGCGGAGTGATTGAGCCGGATGGCCTGTCGGCGTTCCTCGTCGACGATCGCGTCCACTGCGTCGCCCACCCTCAGTTCGCCCTCCTCCACGGCACCGTAGTGCACGATCGCGTTGCCACTTTTTTGTGTATCCACGACCTGGAACAGTCTGCCGGTTTCCGCGAGGATGCCGGTATCACCGATCTGGCCACCACTTTCGGCGTAGAACGGTGTCGCCGCGAGGATGACGGCACCCTCGTCGCCTGCAGCCAGCGAATCCACCGGCTGGCCGTCCTTGTAGAGCGCGACGATTCGGCCCGAGGCCTCGGTACCCTCGTAACCGGAGAACTCGCTTTGCGCATCCGTCCGGATCGCTCCCTCGGTGCTCGCGGCAAACTTGCTCGCCGCTCGGGCGCGGTCGCGCTGTGCGGCCATGGCCGCTTCGAATCCCCGTTCATCGATGGCGAGGCCGCGTTCCCTCGCGATATCGGCGGTCAGGTCCACTGGAAACCCGTACGTATCGTAGAGCTTGAAAACGATCTCACCCGGAATCTGCTCGCCGCTCAGACCACCGATCGCGTCCTCGAGAATTTCCATCCCCTGGTCCAGCGTCTCGGCGAAACGCAGTTCCTCCTTTTTCAAAACCGTCTCGACGTGTGCGCGGGCCTTCGGCAGCTCGGGATAGGCATCGCCCATCTCCTCGGCCAGGGGGGCAACGAGTTTGTAAAAGAACGGCTCGTCCGTGCCCAGCTTCTTGCCATGACGAATGGCCCGGCGGATGATGCGGCGCAGTACGTAACCGCGGCCCTCGTTCCCCGGCAATACTCCGTCGACGATCAGGAACGCGCAGGCACGGATGTGATCCGCGATTACGTTCAGCGAGCTGGAACCCTCGTTCTCGACGCCCACCGTGTTGGCAGCCGCCTCGATCAGGTTTGCAAACAGGTCAATTTCGTAATTGCTGTGCACGCCCTGCATGACCGCTGCAATCCGCTCGAGGCCCATGCCCGTATCGACCGACGGCTTCGGCAGCGGCGTCAGCGCGCCGTCCGCGGAACGATCGAACTGCATGAACACGAGATTCCAGACCTCGACGTAACGATCACCGTCCTCGTCCGGCGAGCCCGGCGGGCCACCCGGAACGTCGGGGCCGTGATCGAAGAAGATCTCGCTGCAGGGACCGCACGGGCCGGTGTCGCCCATTGCCCAGAAGTTGTCTTTTTCGCCCATGCGCGTGAAGCGCGCGGGATCGATCTGCATCTCCTTGAGCCAGATATCCGCCGCCTCGTCGTCGTCATTGAAGACCGTGACCCACAGCCTCTCCGGCGGCAGCTCGAGCGTCTGCGTCAGGAAATCCCATGCGTACTGGATGGCCTCGCGCTTGAAATAATCGCCGAAGCTGAAGTTGCCGAGCATTTCGAAAAACGTGTGGTGGCGTGCCGTGTATCCCACGTTCTCGAGGTCATTGTGCTTGCCGCCTGCGCGCACGCAGCGCTGCGACGTGGCTGCCCTGTCGTAGCCGCGTTTTTCGATGCCGAGGAAGACGTCCTTGAACTGCACCATGCCGGCATTGGTGAACAACAGGGTCGGATCGTTGCCCGGCACCAGAGGCGAACTCGCAACCACCTCGTGGCCGCGTTCGGCGAAGAAGTCCAGGAATGCCTGGCGCAAATCGTTGCTGGAAAGGCGTTTCATCGAGGTGATATCGGGACCAGGCGGTCGTTTTCAAACCCGCTAGTGTACGGGACTTGCAGGGCTGGATTAAGCGTTATTCATCGAAAGACGAGACCGCCGCCTGGACCTGGTCCGGCTCGAATCCGCGGTACTGCAGGAAGCGCATTTGCCGGGCCTTGTCCTTGAACCCCGTCGGTAGCGTCCGGCCGAACTTTTTCACACGCGCCTCGCGCGCCAGCTCACACCAGTCTGCCCCGGCCGTCTCCAAGAGTTCGTCGACCAGGCCCGCGGAGACGCCCTGCTGCCCGAGATCGGCGTGAATGCGCAGCGGCCCCTTGCCCTGCCTGATGCGGGAATGGATGAACGCCTCGACAAATCGGCGATCGCTTTGCAGCCCTTCGTCCACCAGCTTTTGCAGGGCATCTGCCGCGACGTCTTTGTCGAAACCCGCAGCAGCGAGTTTGCGCTCGAGTTCGGCACGCCCATGCTCCCGCCGAGCCAGCAGGTCCATCGCTTTCTTGCGGGCTTCGATCGCGTCGTCGGGCATGCCTGATCTTTGGAGTTTCGCAGGAGCGGGCCTGGGCCCGCGAATCGACTCGCGCTTCGAGAACCGCTCCTACCGCACGGTCGTCAGGCTTCCTGCGCCACGGCCTTTTCGTCGTCAGGCGCGGAGTCCTTGACGGTTTTCGGCAGCAGTTTCTCGCGAATCTTCTGCTCGATTTCCTCGGCCACGTCCGGATTGGTCTTGAGAAATTCCCGCACGTTCTCCTTGCCCTGGCCAATACGGTCGCTGCCGTAGCTGTACCAGGACCCGGCCTTGTCGACCAGACCGTTCTGGACGCCCAGCTCGATAATCTCGCCTTCGCGGGAAATACCCTCGCCGTAGAGGATCTCAAATTCCGCCATCTTGAACGGCGGCGACACCTTGTTTTTCACCACCTTGACGCGCGTCTGGTTACCGATCACCTCGTCGCCTTTCTTGATCGCGCCAATGCGGCGAATATCGAGCCTGACCGAGGAATAGAACTTGAGCGCGTTACCGCCCGTCGTCGTTTCCGGGCTGCCGAACATGACGCCGATCTTCATGCGGATCTGGTTGATGAAGATCACCATGGCATTGGATCGCTTGATGTTGCCGGTGAGCTTCCTGAGCGCCTGCGACATCAGCCGTGCCTGCAGGCCGACGTGGGAATCGCCCATCTCACCCTCGATCTCGGCTTTCGGCGTAAGCGCCGCGACCGAGTCCACGACGATCACGTCGACCGCGCCCGACCGTACCAGCATGTCGGTGATCTCCAGCGCCTGCTCGCCGGTGTCCGGCTGTGACACGAGCAGCTCGTCGACATTGACGCCCAGCTTCTCCGCGTACAGCGGATCGAGCGCGTGTTCGGCGTCGACGAAGGCGGCCGTGCCACCCATCTTCTGCGCTTCGGCCACTACCTGCAGGGTCAGCGTGGTCTTGCCGGACGCTTCCGGTCCGTAGATCTCGACCACCCGTCCTTTCGGTAAACCGCCGATGCCAAGCGCGACGTCCAGGCCGATCGAGCCCGTGGAAACCGCATCGATGTTGGCGATCATGATGCCATCGCCGAGCCGCATGACGGATCCCTTGCCGAACTGCTTTTCTATCTGGCCCAGCGCCTGTGCGAGTGCTTTTTTGCGGTTTTCATCCATTTTTTGCTGCCATCCGGTCGGTGGAAAATATCATGTGATTATATACAGTATTATGCCCCAAAACCCAATAGCGGCGCAGCCTTCGATTCCGGGCACTTTCGGTAAAAACGAGGTTTCACGCCGAAGCTATTGTTTCACCAGCCGGTAGCTCGCACCGCCCGGCTGGGAGATCGATTCGACCAGCTCGCAGCCCGACCACTCGATCACCGCCGGTTGCGCGAGACGCTGGGTCTCGAACGGCCGGGCCCTGCGCACCACCGTGATGTGCGGCCGGTAGGTCCGGTCTTCCACCGTGACGCCGAAATCGGTGAGCAGCGCATTCTGGGCATCGACGAGGCGCAGCAGTTCCGGCGGCACGGTCGGCGCCAGCAGCGAGGCGACCTTCGGCCGCGGCCAGAATTCGACCCTGTCGAAGCGCAGGCGGAACGGCTCGAACGGGATCCGCGCGGCCCTCGCCAGCAGCTCGGGTACCCTGGATTCGGGGAAATCGCCGATGAACGCCGTGGTCACGTGCCAGCTGCCGCGGTACACGACCTGCCCCTCGACCAGCTTCGCGAGCGGGCTGATTTGGTCGCGCAGGCGATCTCGTTGCCGGTCATCCGGCCACAGCGCGAAAAAAAGGCGTTTGTTGCTCATATCGGCAGCCGCCCCCGTACGCCTTTGAGGCCGTGCAGCACCGTCTGCATGCGGATGCTCTCGCGATTGCCTTCGAAGCGCAGCAGTTCGGTGTCTGTCTTTATCCCGCCGGGCCTGCGCATCGACCACGCAAAACACACCGTGCCTACCGGCTTTTCATCGCTGCCGCCGTCGGGACCGGCGACGCCGCTGACCGCGACCGCAACATCGGCGCCACTCAAGCACAGGGCGCCTTCCGCCATTTCCCGGACCGCGGGTTCGCTGACGGCGCCGTGTTCTGCGAGGGTAAGGTTCTTTACTCCCAGCATCGATTCCTTGGCGCCGTTGCTGTAGCTCACGATGCCATAGCCGAAGCAGCCGGAACTCCCCGGCACATCCGTCAGTGCCTTGGCGATCCATCCGCCCGTGCAGGATTCCGCGGTCGCCACGGCTTTCTTCTTGCTGTTGAGTTCCCTGACGAGTGTGGCCGCCAGTGCGTTGATGGCGGGATCCTCAGGCATCGATCACCGACTCGTATAGCGCGACGTGCTGTTCCGCCATCGTAGCGATCGAGAAGTCATTCTGCATTCTTTTCTTGCCGGCGCTGCCGAAGCGCGCGCGCCGGCTCTCATCGTCCATCAGCGAGGCGATCGCGTCTCGCAGCGCGCCGGCATCTTCCGGCGGCACGAGTATGCCGGTCTCACCGTGCACCACCGCTTCTCCGAGTCCGCCCGCATCGAAACCGACGACCGGCACCCCGGCCGCCGCCGCCTTCAACGTGGCCACACCCAGCCCCTCCGCCAGCGCCGGATGGACGAAAATGTCAACGCAGCCGATAACGTCGTCGAGGTCTTCGCGAAAGCCGGCGAGCGTAACGATATCCGCGATCCCGAGGGACTCCGCCTGCGCCTGCAGCTGATTGTGCAGGTAGCCGTCGCCGAACAGCAGCACGCGAAAGTCGCGGTGGCCGGACCGCAGGTCTGCGACCGCCTGCAGCAGGTAACGGTGCCCCTTGCGCGGTATCAGCTGCCCCGCCGCAGCGATCAGCAGTGCGCCGCCCGGCACACCGTATTCTTTGCGGAATCCCGCACAATCGCCGTGCTGCTCGAGGCGGGCGACGTCGACCGCGCTGCGGATGACGGTCAGGCGGTCCTCTTCGACGCCGCGGTCGCGCAGTTCGCGCGCAATGGCCTCCGAAATCGCGATCACCTTTTTGAACGGCCGGTAGCGGAGCGCCGCGACGAGGCGCATTTCCGTGTTGTCGACGCGCCGCGACACCACCGCCGGCACATCGGCGAAGTTCGCTGCGAGTCCGCCGAGCACATCCGCGCCGCGACGGCTGTGGCAATGCACGATGTCGGGTCGGGTCTGCCCGATGAACTGGGTCAGGCGGTAGGCGAACGGCAGGTCGAGGTCGCCGGCACAGAACAGGTTACGCACCGGTATCGACGCCTTGCGGGCCGCGTTGTCGATCCCCGAGCCCGGCGGGCAGACGATCAGGTTGTCGTGACCCATTTCGCGCAGCGCACGGGCGAGGTAGATGACCTGCTGCGGACCACCGTAAAGATGGCGCCCGGTTTCTACATGCAGTATTTTCATCGCCGAGAAGAATAATATGAATTCCAAGGTCAGCCCAGCCCACACTCCCATGATGCGCCAGTACCTGGCGATCAAGGCCGAGCATCCGGATATGCTCGTCTTCTACCGCATGGGGGATTTCTACGAACTGTTCTACGACGATGCGAAACGGGCGGCGTCTCTGCTCGACATCACCCTGACCTCGCGCGGCAAGTCCGCCGGCAACCCGATTCCGATGGCCGGGGTGCCCTACCACGCGGCCGAAAGCTATCTCGCGAAGCTCGTCAGGAAAGGCGAGTCGGTCGCCATCTGCGAGCAGATCGGCGATCCGGCGACGAGCAAGGGCCCTGTCGAACGCCAGGTCACGCGGATCGTCACGCCGGGCACGCTCACCGACGAGGCATTGTTGTCCGGGAGCCGCGACAACCTCGTGGCGGCGATGTTTGCCGACAGCGAGGGTATCGGTCTCGCCTGGCTGGACCTCGCCGGTGGCCGCTTCCGCCTTACCGAAGTGGCGGACGGCGAAGCGCTTGCCGGCGAACTCGAACGCTTGCGGCCGGCCGAGCTCCTCGTCGACGAGGAACAGGTCGACGCGAAGCGTTTCGGCGAGGGCGTGCGCATCACGCGCCGGCCGCCCTGGCATTTCGAGCTCGACGGTGCAACGCGCCTGTTGTGCCGTCAGTTCGGAACGCGCGACCTGGCGGGCTTCGGTTGCGACGCGTTGCCGCGCGGAGTCGCAGCCGCCGGCGCGCTACTGCAATACGTCGGCGACACGCAGAAGGCGTCGCTGCCTCACCTGCAGGCCATCACGGTGGAACGGCGCGAGGATGCGGTCATCATGGACGGTCCGACGCGCCGCAACCTGGAGCTGCATGCCTCGCTGAGCGGACACGACGAGCACACGCTCGCGGGCGTGATGGATCGATGCCAGAGTCCGATGGGCAGCCGGCTGCTGCGCCGCTGGATCCAGCGGCCGCTGCGCGACCCTGCCGTGCTGAAAGGCCGTTACCAGGCCGTCGAGGCGCTGCTGACGGGCAGCACCATCGAGGCGCTGCAGCCACTGCTGCACGGCATCGGTGATGTCGAGCGTATCCTGTCGCGGGTTGCCCTGCGCTCGGCGCGTCCGCGGGACCTGCGGCAGCTCCGCGAAGCCCTGTCACGCCTGCCTGCTTTGCGAACGCAGCTATCGGGTATCCCGTCACCGCAGCTGCGCGACCTGCGGGAGCGCATCGTACCCCACCATCGCGAACAGCAGCTGCTCGCAGACGCCATCATAGACAGCCCGCCAATGCTGCTTCGCGACGGCGGCGTGATTGCCGACGGCTATGACGACGAACTCGACGAGCTGCGCGCGATTGCCGACAATGCGGACCGGTTCCTGCTGGACCTGGAAGCGCGCGAGAAAACGCGCACCGGCATCGGCTCGCTGAAGCTCGGCTACAACCGCGTGCACGGCTATTACATCGAAATCAGCAAGGGGCAGGCCGCAAAGGCGCCGGACGATTACGTGCGCCGCCAGACGCTGAAAGCGGCGGAGCGCTACATTACGCCGGAACTCAAGGAATTCGAGGACAAGGTACTTAGCGCGCGGGAGCGGGCGCTGGCGCGCGAGAAATTCCTGTACGAGCAGTTGCTGGACCGCCTGCACGAGACGCTTGCGACGCTGCAGAATACGGCCTACGCGATCGCCGAACTGGACGTACTGCTCTGTTTCGCCGAGCGCGCCGAGAGCCTGAACCTCACGAAGCCCGGACTGAGCGACGAGCCGTGCATCGAGATTCGTGGCGGGCGGCACATCGTCGTCGAACAGGTCATCGAAACGCCGTTCGTCGCCAACGACCTCACATTGACCGACGATCTGAGGCTGCTCGTCATCACCGGCCCCAACATGGGCGGCAAATCCACCTACATGCGACAGACGGCACTCATCGCGATACTCGCGCATATCGGCAGTTTCGTGCCGGCGGACGCACTGCGCATCGGGCCGATCGACCGTATCTTCACGCGCATCGGTGCCTCCGACGACATCGCGGGCGGTCGTTCGACCTTCATGGTGGAGATGACCGAGGCTGCGACGATATTGAACAACGCCACGGCTGAGAGCCTGGTACTGATGGACGAAATCGGGCGCGGCACGAGCACCTTCGACGGCCTGTCGCTGGCGTGGGCGGCGGCACATTACATGGGCGAGGAGGCACGAGCGTTCACGCTGTTTGCAACCCATTACTTCGAGCTGACCGCACTGGCCGACGAAATCCCGGCCTGCCGTAACGTGCACCTCGACGCGACCGAACACGAAGGCCGGCTGGTGTTCCTGCATGCCGTGAAGCCCGGGCCCGCGAATCAGAGCTACGGGCTGCAGGTTGCCGCGCTCGCCGGCGTGCCCCGGCACGTCGTGCAGCGGGCGCGCAACTACCTGGCGACGCTGGAAACGCAGCAGGCGGCGCTGGCGGAGAGTCCGCAGGCGCAACTGCCGCTCGGCCCCGCCGAGACGCCGTCGATTGACCCCCTGCGCGAGGCCGTGGACGAGCTGGAACCGGACGCGATGACGCCGCGGGAGGCGCTGGCGGCGCTGTACAGGCTGAAAGATCTGTAGGAGCCGTTCTCGAACCGCGATCGCGGGCCGGGGCCCCGCTCCTACGGCTCCCGCAGGAATTCGCCGCGACGCAGGAACGCGCCGATCTGATCGGCGACATTGCGCGAGATCAGCATGCCCGTATGGGTCGTCGGCACGACGATGTGGTCCCGGGTGCCGTCGAGCTCTGTCTCGGCGACGGCGACGGTGCCGTCGTTCGGCTCCCCGAAACGCCCTGCGATATGCCCGACGCCGAAAGGCACGGAACCGGCAATGGAGCCGATCTCGCGGCGTGCCGTCACCTCGCTCGCCCATTCGTTGGCAGACGTGTTGACGGTGCCCTGCGGTACCGAGACCCCGAGCAAATGCTCGCCCCAGCTCTTCGCGTTGAGGATCGTCGCGGCGCGCGAGCCGCGCAACGGCGAGCCGATGCAGACGATACGGCCCGGAATCTCGGAGTAGCGATTCGCGAGCATCCGCAGGATGACAAGCCCGCCGAGGCTGTGCCCGACCAGGTGTGCCTGCTCGATGCCGTTCTCTTCGATAAAGCGCGCCAGCCGTCCGGCATTCTCGTCGAGCGTCTTGGTCACGGACGGGTAATTGAACGTAAACCCCTTCATGCCGTATTCGCGCTCGAGATGGCGTCTGATCAGGTACATCCCGGTGCCGTGTGCCCACAGGCCGTGCGTGCAAATCACCGTATCGATCGAATTCACGTCAGTGCGAGATTCCATAGAGCGTCCCGGTTCGTCCACGACCACACCGCCTCCGAAGCCCGGACGATGGGCGACCAGCGATAACACGAGTGTTCATCCGCGTGCAGAGCGATATCGGCAACGGCAGGCAGCCGGAAGTGCCACTCGAATTCCACGTTCTCGACGATGCCGGGGGCAAACCGGTTGCGCCAGCGCGGATCGATGGTGAACTGCCGGCTGACGCCACTGTACTCGAGGCGTCCCGCTGTGCCGAGCCCGGTCTCCTCCGCCAGTTCCCGACGCGCCGCCTCCCCATGCGTCTCGCCTTCGAGCAGGCTGCCGGTTACCGACTGCCAGAACTCGAACGGGCGCTGGCGGCGCAGCAACAGTGCCTTGCCGTCATCCGTGTACACGACGACGAGGACGGATTCGGGCCGCCGGAACTCAGTCGGCACGCGGTGTGCGCAGGCGGATGCCGGTTTCCCTGAGCTGCTCTGCCGACACGACACCGGGTGCATTGGTCAGCGGGTCGTGGGCCGATTGCGTCTTCGGGAAAGCGATCACGTCGCGGATGCTCTCGGCGCCGGCCATCAGCATGACGACGCGATCCAGGCCGAACGCGATGCCACCGTGTGGCGGGGCACCGTACTGCAGCGCCCGCAACAGGAACCCGAATTTCTCTTCGGCTTCTTCGCGGCTGATGTCGAGCAGATCAAAAACGGCAGACTGCATATCCTGATCGTGGATACGAATCGAGCCCCCGCCGATCTCCGAACCGTTCAGCACCATGTCGTAGGCGCGGGACAGCGCATTGCCCGGGTCGGCGCGCAGCGCATCGGCGTCATCGACGGCCGGCGCCGTGAACGGGTGGTGCAACGCGGTCCAGCGCGCGGACTCGGATTCCCGCTCGAACATCGGAAAGTCCACCACCCACAGCGGCGCCCAGCCTTCCCGGATGAGACCGCGATCCTCGCCGAGCTTGACGCGCAGCGCGCCCAGCGCGTCGTTGACGATTCTCGCCTTGTCGGCACCGAAGAAGATCACGTCGCCCGATGCCGCGCCGGTGCGCTCGAGGATACCGTCGACGGCCTCGTCGGGCAGGAACTTGAGGATCGGTGACTGCAGCCCGTCGCGGCCCGCACCGATGTCGTTGACCTTGATGTACGCAAGGCCCCTCGCGCCATAGCGGCCGACGAAATCGCCGTAGTCGTCGAGTTCCTTACGGCTCAGTTCCGCCCCGCCCGGCAGGCGCAGCGCCGCAACCCGGCCCTGCGGGTCTTTCGCAGGTCCGGCGAACACCTTGAATTCGACCTCACCCACCAGGTCCGCGATCTCGACGAGTTCGAGGTCGATGCGCAGATCGGGTTTGTCGGAACCGTAACGATGCATCGCCTCGGAGTACGACATGCGCGGGAACGGATCGGGCAGATCGACATCCAGCACCGTCTTGAAGACGTGCCGCACCAGCGACTCCATCTCGCCCGTCAGAATCTCCTCGTTGACGAAGCTCATCTCGATATCGAGCTGGGTAAATTCCGGCTGACGGTCTGCACGCAGGTCTTCGTCACGGAAGCAGCGCACGATCTGGTAATAACGATCCAGCCCGGACATCATCAACAGCTGCTTGAAAAGCTGCGGTGACTGCGGCAGCGCGAAGAACTTGCCGGGATGCGTGCGGCTCGGGACGATGTAGTCTCTCGCACCCTCCGGCGTTGCGCGCGTCAGCATCGGCGTTTCCACGTCGACGAAGCCCGCACCGTCGAGGTATTCGCGCATGGCGCGAGTAACGCTGTGCCGGAGCCGCAGGTTGCGGAGCATGTCCGCACGCCGCAGGTCCAGGTAGCGGTACTTGAGACGCAACTCCTCGTTGGCCTGCTCGTCGTGATGGAACGGCGGCGTTTCGGAACGGTTCAGAACCTGCAGCCCCTGTGCCAGCACCTCGACATGGCCCGTCGGCATGTTGGGGTTGATCGTGCCGTCCGGCCGCGCCCGGACAACACCCTTCACGGCCAGCACGAATTCGCTGCGAATGCGCTCCGCCTCGGCGAAGATCTCGGCCCTGTCAGGGTCGAAAACGACCTGCAACAGGCCCTCACGATCACGCAAGTCGACGAAAATCACGCCTCCGTGGTCGCGGCGGCGGTGCACCCAGCCGCACACCGACACCTGTTTGCCGATCATCGACTGGTCGACTTGTCCGCAATAATGGCTGCGCATGGTATTGATGGCCTTGAAAAAAGAGGCGGAATGGTAAGGCTTGAACGTCGGCCGCGCAAGGCAGGGGCAATTGCCCGGATCAGCCCCCGTCGCCGGACTGGGGCGGTTTGCCGAGCGGCAGCTCGGGGGTCTTGCTGTTGCGCCAGGGCGGCACGACGACACCGAGAGAAATGATCATCTTGAGCGCTTCGTCCACCTCCATGTCGAGCACGGTTACGTCCTTCTTGGGCACGATGATGATGAAACCCGAGGTCGGGTTGGGCGTCGTCGGTACGAAACAACAGGTTACATCGGCCCCCGTCCTCCCCTGCACCTCGCCCAGCTCGGCCGAGGTCTGGAAGGCCAGGCTGTAAATGCCCTTGCGTGGATACTCGATGAGCAGGACCCGTTTGAACGCGTTGCTCGAATCCGAAAACACGATCTCGGCGAAATTTTTCGCTGCCGAGTAGATCGATCGCACGATCGGGATACGATCCATCAGAGATTCCCACCCGCCGACGAAGGCGCGTCCCACGAAGTTGGCGGCCAGCACTCCTGTCAGCAACAGCAGGATCACCGTAAGAATCGCGCCCAGCCCGGGGATGTTTATCCCCAGAATCGCCTCCGGCCTGTATTGCGGCGGCAGCAGCAGCAGCGAGCGATCCATCAACCGGATCGCGAACCGCAGCAGGAGAATGGTCAGGCCGAGCGGCAGCCAGACCAGGATGCCGGCAACGAGGTAGCGACGGAGGGCTTTCACAGCGCTCGCCTATCCGACGCCGGACTTGCTGTCGCCGACGGGCGTGGCGGCGCTTTTGTCCGCGGTCTTCGCGGCGGGCTTGTCGTCTTTTTTCGTGGCGTCTTTTTTGGTGGCGTCTTCCTTGGCCGGGTCTTTTTCGCCGTGCAGGTTGCGCTGCTTGTCTTTCTTGAAATCGGTCTCGTACCAGCCGCTGCCCTTCAGGCGAAATCGCGGTGCCGAGAGCTGCCGCTTGAGTTGCGGTTCGCCGCACTCGGGACAGTCGACGAGCGGATCGTCCGAGATCTTTTGCAGGACGTCGAGCGTGTGCTCGCAGTGCTTGCAACCGTATCCGTCGATGGGCATCGATGTAAGCCTCCGTGAATTGCACGAATTATAGTAGGAGCGCGCCTCGGCGCGCGAATTATAGCCCGTGCAGGTCGCGGTTCGGGAACCGCTCCTGCCGTTCGATGTTCCTGTAGGAGCGGGCATCGGCCCGCGAATCAGTCGCGGCTCGGCGACCCCCGTGCATCACGCCGCATTCTGGAACTCCAGGCGGTCCTGCTCGACACCGACCTCGATCACGTCACCCGGCTTGAATTTGCCCTGCAGGATCTCCTGGGCCAGTGGATTCTCCACCTGCTGCTGGATCGCCCGCTTCAGCGGCCGCGCGCCGTACACGGGATCGAAGCCCGCTTCGGCGAGCTTGTCGCGCGCCGCGTCCGTCAGGTGGATGCGCATGTCGCGATCGGCCAGGCGATCATGCAGGTAGCCGAGCTGGATGTCGACGATCATCCGGATGTGCTCCCTGCTGAGTGGATGGAATACGACAACATCGTCCACGCGGTTGATGAACTCCGGCCGAAAGTGCTGCCCGACGACATCCATCACTGCGAGCTTCATCGCATCATAATTTTCTTCGCCCACCATCTCCTGGATCATTTGCGATCCGAGGTTCGAGGTCATGACGATAACGGTATTGCGGAAGTCGACCGTACGTCCGTGACCGTCCGTCAGGCGCCCGTCGTCGAGCACCTGCAGCAAGACGTTGAAAACATCGGGGTGCGCCTTCTCTACCTCATCGAGCAGGATCACCGAGTACGGGCGCCGGCGCACCGCTTCGGTCAGGTAGCCGCCTTCCTCGTAACCGACGTAGCCGGGCGGCGCACCGATCAGGCGGGCAACCGAGTGCTTCTCCATGAACTCCGACATGTCGATCCGCACCATCGCATCATCGGTGTCGAACAGGAAACTCGCGAGCGCTTTCGTCAGCTCGGTCTTGCCGACACCCGTCGGGCCGAGGAACAGGAACGAGCCAATCGGGCGGCGCGGGTCGGAGAGCCCGGCACGCGACCGGCGGATCGCATTGGCAACCGCGGTTACGGCCTCCTCCTGGCCGACCACCCGCTGCTGTACGACTGACTCCATCTGCAGCAGCTTCTCCTTCTCGCCTTCGAGCATCTTGGACACCGGTATGCCGGTCCACTTTGAGACGATTTCCGCGACTTCCTCTTCGGTGACGTTATTGCGCAGCAGCGTGGTCTCGCGCTGCTCGGCGCTCGCCGCCTCGGCAAGCTGCTTCTCGAGCTCGGGGATCCGCCCGTACTGCAGCTCCGACATTCGCGCAAGGTCGTTGGCACGATGCGCGGTTTCCAGTTCGAGCCGCGCACGCTCCAGCTCTTCCTTGATGTGCGCGGTGCCCTGCATCGCCGCCTTCTCCGATTTCCAGACCTCTTCGAGGTCCGCGTACTCGCGTTCCAGGTCGGCGAGCTGTGATTCGAGGTCGTCGAGACGCTTCCTCGAGGCGTCGTCCGATTCTTTCTTCAGCGCCTCGCGCTCGATCTTGAGCTGGATGATGCGACGCTCGAGACGATCCATGGATTCCGGCTTGGAGTCGATCTCGATACGAATCCGGGACGCGGCTTCATCGACCAGATCGATCGCCTTGTCTGGCAATTTGCGGCCGCTGATGTAGCGGTGCGACAGCGTCGCCGCCGCGACGATCGCCGGGTCGGTAATTTCGACGCCGTGGTGAATCTCGTAACGCTCCTTGAGCCCACGCAGGATCGCGATGGTGTCTTCCACGGTCGGCTCGTCGACCAGCACCTGCTGGAAACGTCGCTCCAGCGCCGCGTCTTTTTCGACGTACTTGCGATACTCGTCCAGCGTCGTCGCACCTACGCAGTGCAACTCGCCGCGCGCAAGCGCCGGCTTCAGCATGTTGCCGGCATCCATGGAGCCCTCGGCCTTGCCGGCGCCGACCATCGTGTGCAGCTCGTCGATGAACAGGATGATTTGTCCCTCCTGCTTTGCGAGGTCGTTCAGGACGGCCTTGAGGCGCTCCTCGAACTCGCCGCGAAATTTCGCGCCGGCGATCAGGGCGCCCATGTCGAGCGACAGGATGCGCTTGCCTCGCAGTCCTTCCGGGACTTCGTTATTGACGATGCGCTGCGCGAGGCCCTCGACGATCGCGGTCTTGCCGACACCGGGCTCGCCGATCAGGACCGGGTTGTTCTTGGTGCGGCGCTGCAGGATCTGGATCGTGCGGCGGATTTCCTCGTCGCGGCCGATGATCGGGTCGAGCTTGCCCTGCTCGGCACGCTCCGTCAGGTCGATCGTGTAGCGGTCGAGTGCCTGGCGCGTATCTTCCGCGTTCGGGTCGTCGACCTGCTGGCCGCCGCGCAGATCGTCGATCGCTTTCTCGACGGCGCCGCGCACAACGCCGGCCTGCTCGAAGATGCGCTTCAGCGGCGATTTGTCATCGAGCGCCGCCAGCACGAAGAGCTCGCTGGAAACGTACTGGTCGTTGCGCTTCTGGGCGAGCTTATCGGTGATATTGAAAAGCTTGCCGAGATCGCTGCTGAAATGGACGTCGCCGCCCGCGCCTTCCACCCTGGGAAGCCGGTCGATGGCTTCGCCCAGCTGCGAACGCAGCAGGTTCACGTTTGCCCCCGCCTTGGTCAGCAGTCCGCGCACACTGCCGCCCTGCTGATCCAGCAGAGCGACCATGACGTGGGACGGCTCGATGAACTGGTGGTCCTGGCCGACCGCCAGCGACTGCGCATCCGCCAGCGCCATTTGAAATTTGCTTGTCAGTTTGTCCAGACGCATTTCTCGCCCCTGAAATCCCGGTTAATCGAATCTGCCCCAGAAATTGAGCCACGACTTGCGAATTCAACGCCCGTGCGCGACAAATGTCCGCCGGGTCCGCCAAGTCGGTCGCGCGCCGGGACCCCCTCCTTTGGGTCGATCCGAGCTGCAGGAGCGAGCCTTGGCCCGCGATCGTCGCGATTCGGGAACCGCTCCTGCGCGGGTGATTCAGCCCTGGCAGTGGATGAACGTCGCCATGCGGCCGCACCGGCCGTCCCTGCGGTAGGAGAAGAACCTGCCGCTGTCGCTGAAGGTGCAGAGCCCGCCCCCATGGACGGCGGAGACGCCCGCAGCAT
This sequence comes from Woeseiaceae bacterium, assembly GCA_041601995.1. Classification (GTDB taxonomy): domain Bacteria; phylum Pseudomonadota; class Gammaproteobacteria; order Steroidobacterales; family Woeseiaceae; genus UBA1847. The sequence goes on from JBFIHC010000003.1 coordinate 20,425, forward strand.
CCAGTTGCAGCCCGGCGAGCGCATACAGGTCGGCCTGCCAGCGACCCCGCTGATTGGGCTCGAAACACGCCGCCGCCGCCGCGTCAGCCGACACGAACGCCGCTCGAACCTCGTCCCCGACCTCGAATGCGGACCGCGAGATGGCGGGGCCGAGCCAGGCGAGCAGCCGTTCCGGAGGCGTGTTCATGCGGGCTAACGTGGCGGCGATGATACCGGCCGCCAAGCCCCGCCAGCCGGCGTGGATCGCGGCAACTTCGATACCGTCGTCCGCGCACAGCACTATCGGCAGGCAGTCGGCCGTAAGGACAGCAACGACTGCGCCGGGCCCGCGCGCGATGGCCGCATCAGCCTCGGCCGGTGTTTCGTCGCCGGCGACCTGGACGGTGGTGCCGTGCACCTGCGCCAGCCACGCAGGCTCCGCGGCGAGGCCGCACGCGGTGAGGAAACGCCGCCGGTTCCGGGCAACCCGCTGCGCGTCGTCGCCGACGTGCGCACCGAGATTCAGGGATGCGTAGAAGCCTTCACTGACGCCGCCCCGGCGGGTCGTCGTGCCGGCCACGATGCCCGGCGGCGCCGGCCAGTCGGCCCGGATCCATTCGAGGCTCATGCGGCGTCCTCGCGCAACACCTGCAGCAACGACTGGAAATCCGCCGGCGGCGGCACCTCGAATTCCAGGCCCTGGCCCGTCACGGGGTGACGCAGTTGCAGCCGCGCGGCGTGCAGCGCCTGGCGCCGGAACGTCCGCAGCGCGTCGCGGAGCGCGTCCGACGCCCCCGCCGGCAGCGCGAGGCGGCCCCCGTACGCCGGGTCGCCGACGAGCGGGTGCCGGCGATACGCAAAATGCACGCGAATCTGGTGGGTCCGCCCGGTCTCGAGCACCACGTTCACGTAGGTATGAGCACGGAATCGCTCGATGACCGTGTAGTGCGTTACCGCCGGGCGGCCGTTGTCGCGCACGGCCATCCGGGTCCGGTCGACGGGATGGCGGCCAATGGCGGCGTCGATCGTACCGCCGCCGGTCAGGACCCCGTTGCAGACCGCGAGGTACTGCCGCGATATCGAGCGCTCGGCAAGCTCACGGACCAGCACGGTGTGCGCGGGCAGCGACTTTGCGACCAGTAACAGCCCGCTGGTTTCCTTGTCGAGCCGGTGAACAATGCCGGCACGCGGCAGCGATTCCAGTTGTGGAGCATGCGCGAGCAGACCGTTCATCAGGGTTCCGCTCGCGTTGCCGGCCCCCGGGTGCACCACCAGCCCGGCCGGCTTGTTGATGACCAGCAGGTCCGCATCTTCGAACACGACGTCGAGCTTCATCGGCTCCGGTGCCGCGCGCACCGCCGCCTCTGCGGTCACGGTGACGACCACGGTCTCACCGCCCTGGACCGGATCGCGGGGCCGCCGCGGGGCGCCGTCGACGAGCACGGCGCCGTCGAGCAACCAGGCTTTGAGGCGACTGCGTGAATAGTCCGGAAACATCCGGGCAAGCGCCTGGTCCAATCTCTGGCCGGCCAATTCCTCGGGCACCTGCTCGGTGTGCTGTATGGGTTGTTCGGTCATCGTCGTTTCCGGAGTTTACGGTATACTCGCCGATTTGGTTCGGCCCGCGAAAACATGATCGATTTCCTCACCACGCTGCACCTTTCGGGGCGCCTGCGCCGGCAGGCCCGCCGGGCGTTACTGCTGTCGACCGTAACCGTGCTGTGCGCCTGCGCCGGCAACGAGGAAACCTATGACGCGGTGCAGGACCTGCAGGACGCCTACGCGCAGGCGCAAAGCTCGATCCAGAACGGCAATTACCGCCGCGGCATCCAGATCCTGGAGGCCATCCAGGCCCGCTATCCGTTCAGCGACGTGGCGCGGCAGATCCAGCTGGACCTGATGTATGCGTATTACAAGAGCGGCGCCCCTGAGCTTGCCGTCGAGGCAGCCGACACCTTCGTGCGCGAAAACCCCATTCATCCGCGCGTCGACTACGCCCTCTACGTCAAGGGCCTCGCGTATTTCGACGACGAGCCCGGCATCCTGGAGCGCTGGTTCCGCAAGAACACGGACAAGCGGCCACCCAAGGATGTTGAAAAGTCCTACCAGGCATTCCGGCGGCTGGTCGAGCGCTATCCGGCCAGCGAATACGCTTCGGATGCACAGCAGCGCATGGTGTACCTGAAGAACCGCCTCGCGGCGTACGAAAACCAGGTAGCCGACTATTACCTGCGGCGCGGCGCTTACGTCGCCGCCGCCAATCGCGCCAGGAACGCGCTCGAGTCGTTCAACGGGGCTGACAGTAACGCCCAATCGCTGCGCATCATGATCGAGGCCTACGAGGAACTCGGCATGAACGACCTCGCCGCGGACGCACGGCGGGTGCTCGAGCTCAACTTCCCGGATTCCTAGCCGGGGAACCGGTACCAGGACGTGATCGGGTAGCGCCAGTCGCGCCCGAACGCGCGGCTGCTGATGCGAATGCCCGGGGGCGCCTGGCGCCGCTTGTATTCGTTGTGCTTGACCATCTGCAGGACCCGCACGACTATCGCCCGCTCAAAACCGAGTGCGGTGATCTCGTCAACCGACATGTCCTTCTCGATAAACGCCTCGAGTATCGGGTCCAGCACTGCGTAGTCGGGCAACGAGTCGCTGTCTTTTTGTCCAGGCCGCAGTTCTGCCGACGGCTCGCGCGTGATCGCGCGCTCCGGGATGGCGTCGCCCAGGGTGTTGCGGTAGCGCGCAAGGCGGTACACCAGTGACTTGTAGCAGTCCTTGATCGGCGCGAATCCCCCCGCCATGTCGCCGTAAAGGGTGGCGTAGCCGACCGCCATCTCGCTCTTGTTGCCGGTCGTCAGCAGCATCCGGCCGGTCTTGTTGGATATAGCCATGAGGATCATGCCGCGGCAGCGCGCCTGAATGTTCTCCTCCGTCACGTCCGACTCGCGGCCAGAGAAAATCGGATCGAGTTGTCTGACGGTCGCGTCATAGATCGGCGCGATCGGGACGACATCGTAACGAAAGCCCGTCGTCCCGGCCTGCAGCGCGGCATCTTGCTGGCTGATCGTGCTCGTGTAGCGGAACGGCATCATGACCGCCCTGACCTTGTCGGCCCCGATCGCGTCGCAGGCAATGGCGGTCACCAGCGCCGAATCGATACCGCCCGACAGGCCGATCACGACCCCGGGGAAGCCGTGTTTGCGCACGTAGTCACGCGTACCGGTAACCAGTGCACGGTAAACGCTGGCTTCGAGCGGCAGCGCTTCCGCGACCTCGCCTTGCTCGGGTTCGACGCCGCTCCCCGAGCCGCGCAGGACCAGCCGGTAGAGCCCCTCTTCGAACGGCGGCGCACGAAAGCGGATCTCGCCGTCGGCGGACATCGCGAAGGAACCGCCATCGAACACGAGTTCGTCCTGGCCGCCGGCCATGTTCAGGTACACGATCGGGATATTGCTGTCGGCCACTCGCGCGGCGGCGGCACGCTCGCGGTTCTCCTGGCTGCGAGTCTCGTAGGGCGAACCATTGATCGCGATCACGACCTCGGCCCCGGCTGCCCTGCTGGCCGATATCGGCGCCTGGCGCCAGATGTCCTCGCAGATGTTCAGGCCGATGCGTATACCGTTGAGCTTGAAGACCGACGCCGATTTGCCCGCCGTGAAGTAACGCTCTTCGTCGAAGACCGCGTAGTTCGGCAGGCAGCGCTTGCGGTAGTGACACAGGAAGCGGCCGTCGCCGATCACCGCGCAGCTGTTGAAGATCTCGTCGCCCTGGTATTCGGGAAAGCCGACGAGCACCGCGATACCGGTAACGGCGGAGCGGATCTCCTCCAGCGAGCGCTCCACCGCGTGCCGCAGCCCCGCGTGAAACAGCAGGTCCTCGGGCGGGTAGCCGCAGATGCTCAGCTCGGGAAAAACGACGAGGTCGGCGTGCAGTTCGTCGCGGGCTCGCACGGCTGACTCGAGGATACGCTCGGTGTTGCCCTTTACATCGCCGACGACGAGATCGAGCTGCGCCAGCGCGACGGTGACCGTATTGTTCATCCCTGCCCTCGAGCAGTACTAGCCGCCAAGAATCTCCTGCATCCTGCTGCCCAGTTCCGCAGGCGAGCGGACCGTCGCGACGCCGGCCGCATCGAGCGCCTCGAACTTCGCGTCGGCGGTGCCCTTGCCGCCGGCGATGATCGCACCGGCGTGACCCATGCGTTTGCCGGGCGGTGCGGTTACGCCCGCGATGTACGCGACGACCGGCTTTGTGACCCGCTCCTTGATGAACTCGGCAGCGGCTTCCTCGTCCGATCCACCGATCTCGCCGACCATCAGTACCCCGTCCGTGTCCGGGTCCGCCTCGAACAGCTCCAGGCAGTCGATAAAGTTCATGCCGCGCACCGGGTCGCCGCCGATACCTATGCAGGTGCTCTGCCCGAGACCGTTCTGGGTGGTCTGGTACACGGCTTCGTAGGTCAGGGTTCCTGAACGGGAAACGATGCCGATGCGTCCCTTCTTGTGAATGAAACCCGGCATGATCCCGATCTTGCATTCTTCCGGCGTGATGATGCCGGGGCAATTCGGACCAATCAGGCGGCAATCGAAGTCCCTCAGCGCGGACTTGACCTTGACCATGTCCATGACCGGGATGCCCTCGGTGATGCAGACGACCAGCCCCACTCCCGAATCGGCCGCCTCGAGTATGGCGTCGGCCGCAAACGGCGCGGGCACGTAGATCATGCTGACGTCAGCACCGGTTTCCGCGACCGCTTCGCGCATGGTGTTGAACACGGGCACGCCGAGGCATTCCTCGCCGCCGCGGCCTGGCGTCACGCCGCCCACGACCTGCGTGCCGTAAGCAATGCACTGCTCCGTGTGGAACTGCCCCTGGTTGCCGGTGATGCCCTGGCAGATGATCTTGCTGTCTTTGTTGACCAGAATGCTCATTGTTCTTTCCGTCAGCTTGCAGCGGCCACGGCCTTTTTCGCCGCATCCGCCAGGTCGTTTGCCGTGATGATGTCGAGGCCGCTGTGCTTGAGCAGTTCCTTACCTTTCTCGACGTTGGTGCCCTCGAGGCGAACGACGACGGGTACCTTGACGCCGACTTCCTTCACCGCGACCACGATGCCCTCCGCGATCAGGTCGCAGCGCACGATGCCCCCGAAAATATTGACGAGTATCGCCGCGACGTTCTCGTTCGAGAGAATGAGCTTGAACGCCTCCGTCACGCGCTCGGCGGTCGCGCCGCCGCCGACGTCGAGGAAGTTTGCCGGCGTGCCGCCGTGGAGCTTGATGATGTCCATCGTCGCCATGGCAAGGCCGGCGCCGTTCACCATGCACGCGATGTTGCCGTCCAGGGAGACGTAGCTGAGGTCGTGCTCGGCCGCCTCGCGCTCATGCGCGTCCTCCTGCGAGATATCGCGCATCTTCACGATGTCGGGCTGCCGGTACAGCGCATTGCCCTCGATGTTGATTTTCGCATCCAGCGCGAGGACGTCACCCGCCCCGGTCGTAATCAACGGGTTGATCTCGACGAGGCTGGCATCGCATTCCTGGTACAAAGCATAGAGCCGCTTGACCAGGTTCCCGAACTGCCGCATCTGCTTTTTGTCGAGGCCGAGCCCGAATGCGAGCTGGCGCGCCTGATAGTCCTGAAGTCCGGCGTCCGGCGCGATGGCGACCGTAAAGATCTTTTCCGGTGTCTCCGCGGCAACCTGCTCGATGTCCATACCGCCCGCAGCGGACGCGATGAACGCCACGCGGCTGACCTCGCGGTCGACCAGCATCGACAGGTACAGCTCGCGATCGATGTCGGAGCCCTCCTCGACGTAAACGACGTTGACCGGCAGTCCTTCTGGCCCGGACTGGTGAGTGACGAGCTGGGTGCCGAGCATGCTTTCCGCATGCTCCCGCACCTCATCGGTGTTGCGCGCAAGCTTGACGCCGCCAGCCTTGCCCCGTCCGCCGGCATGTACCTGGGCTTTGACGACCCATAGCTCGCCCCCCAGTTCTTCCGCAGCGGCAACGGCCGCGTCGGCGGTTTCGGCCGGAATGCCACGCGGCACCGGGATGCCGTAATTCGCAAACAGGCGCTTGGATTGGTATTCGTGAAGGTTCATGGGATTGTCGATGTTGTTGTTGTTACAGGCCGCCGTATTCTGTAGGAATCTGGCGACGGACGCAAAGCAACGTGACCTGTGCAAGGCAATATCGGTGCAAATCCGCGATAATCCGGCCATGAATCAGGCCAGCACCGAGAAACTCGGCAAACAGACAATACGTATGAGTCGCGAAGCCCTGCTGCAGAAGGCTGTTGAGGAGCCGGATCTCTCCTGGCGCGTACTCATCACGCTCAACGTCTTCCGGCTGCTCGTGGCGGCGCTGCTGCTGGGCCTGTTCTTCATGAGCGGCGAGCCGCGCATTTTCGGCGATAGCTACCCGATACCGTTTGCGACGTCGGCCACCGTGTACCTGCTCCTGGCCATCATATTCGCGACTTCATTGCGGCAGCGCTGGGCGAAGGCCAGCCTGCAGGCCGCGATTCAGATGCTTGTCGACATTGTCCTTGTCGTCGCTCTGATGCACACGAGCGGCGGTATCAGCAGCGGCCTCGGCGGGCTGCTCATCGTGTTCGTGGGCGCGGGCAGCCTCGTGCTGCCCGGACAGATTCCGGCGATCCTCGGCGCAATGGCAACGTTCGGGATTCTCGGCGAGCAGGTAGTCGTACAACTGACCGGGGACGCAGGCGCGGTCAACTACCCGGCAGCCGGCGTGCTGTCCGCGATCATATTCTCGATGTCCCTCGCCGTGCGCCCGCTCGCCCGGCGCATACAGGAAAGCGAAGCCCTGGCGCGCCAGCGCGGCGTGGATTTGCAGAACTTGTCCGAACTGAACGAGTACATCGTGCAGCACCTGCGAGAGAGCATCATCGTCGTCGATGGCGACAACCGGATTCGGCTCAGCAACGCATCGGCGGCCCGGCTGCTCGGCACGCAGGATCTGCGCCGCGCCCAGCCGCTCGGAGAGGCGTCCGAACCACTCGCCGACTACGTGCGCCGGTGGCGGACAGACGACGCGTTGTCATCACACCCGGACTTCACGCTGGTCAACGAGGGGAACAGCGCGCGAATAACCGCGCACCTGGCACCGCTCGGCAAGGGTGGCGACCGTGGCGGCCCACTTCTGGTATTCCTCGAAGATGCCAGCATCTTCAATGCGCGGGTGCAGCAGTCGAAGCTCGCTTCCCTCGGACGGCTGAGCGCCAGCATTGCACACGAGATCCGCAACCCGGTCGGTGCGATGAGTCATGCGGCACAACTGCTCGCCGAAGCGGAGACCCTGACCGACGACGACAGGCGGCTCACCGACATCATCCAGACGCATTCCGGCCGCGTCAGCCACATCATAGACAACGTGCTGCAGCTCTCGCGGCGGGAATCCGGCGCCCCCGAGCGCTTCTTCCTCCGTCCCTGGCTGGAGGACTTTGCGCGCGAATTCACACGCACGCTGGAGCTGCAGGAGGGCGAACTTGCCGTCGAAGACGTGCCCGGAGACCTGGAAGTGCGCATGGACAAGAGCCATCTGCGCCAGGTGCTGTGGAACCTCTGTGACAACGCGGTGAAATATGCATCGGAGACCGGGGGCATCCTGGTCGAGCTGCATGCCGGTCTCGTCGAGGCGCAGGGCAGACCGTACCTGGAGGTTCGTGACCACGGCCTCGGCGTGGATCCGGCGACCGCCGAGCAGATATTCGAACCCTTTTTTACCGCGCGATCCGGGGGCACCGGGCTCGGACTGTATATCTCGCGCGAACTCTGCGAACTCAACCGCGCCACGTTGCTGTACCTTGACCGTGACGGTGGCGGCAGTATCTTTCGTATCGTGTTTTCCGATCCCGACCGATGGGACAAACAGGATTGATCATGGCCCAGCCGCGCGCACTCGTCATTGACGACGAACCCGATATTTGCGAGTTGCTCTCGCTCACGCTCGGACGCATGCAGATTGAAACGGAGTCCGCCGGCGACGTTGGTGGCGCAAAGCAGCTGCTGGAGTCGCGGCCGTTCGACCTGTGTCTCACGGACATGCGGCTGCCGGACGGCGACGGTCTCGAACTGGTCGAGTGGATGCAGGTACACGCTCCTCATGTACCTGTGGCCGTCATCACGGCTCACGGCAACATCGAAACAGCGGTGCAGGCACTGAAGCTCGGTGCCTTCGACTTTATTTCCAAGCCACTTGACCTCAACCACCTGAGGAACATCATCGAGAACGCGCTCAAGGTCGACGACGAGCATATCGGCGGCGACTCGAAGCTGCTGGGCAACTCCCCGGCGATGCGGGAGCTACGCGACGTGATCGACAAGGTGGCGCGCTCCCAGGCCCCGGTTCACATATCGGGCGAGTCCGGCACCGGCAAGGAACTGGTCGCTCGGCTCATCCATGAGACGGGACCGCGGTCCGAGGGACCGTTCGTCCCCGTGAACTGCGGAGCAATACCGGCTGAACTCATGGAAAGCGAGTTCTTCGGCCATCGCAAGGGCAGCTTCACGGGCGCGGTTGCCGACAAGGTCGGGCTGGTGCAGAGCGCCGACGGCGGGACGCTGTTTCTCGATGAGATCGCCGACCTGCCGCTCGCGATGCAGGTAAAGCTGCTGCGCGTCATCCAGGAGAAGACGGTGCGCCCGGTCGGTTCGTCCAGGGAAGAACAGGCCAACGCGAGGATACTCTCTGCGACGCATCGTTCCCTTGCGGACATGGTGGCCAGAGGCGAGTTTCGGGAGGACCTTTACTACCGCATCAACGTCATCGAGCTGAAGGTGCCGGCGCTTCGGGAACGTGGCGACGACGTCATACTGCTCGCAAAACACATTCTCAAGCGGCTCGATCCCAATGCGACGCTGAGTGAGGACGCCGGCACTGCACTTCTCAGCTACTCCTTCCCGGGCAACGTCCGGGAACTGGAAAACATGCTCGAACGCGCGGTGACCCTGTGCACAAGCGGCCGCATCGGCGAGGCCGACCTCAACCTGAGACCCGCAGCAGACGACACGATTGCCCCGATGCCGGGCCCGGGCAACCTCGGCAGCCAGGTCGAGGACGTGCAACGCCAGGCGATCGTCCAGGCGCTGAAGAAAACCCGCTACAACAAGACAGCCGCCGCGAAACTGCTCGGGCTGTCGCTCCGGCAATTGCGTTATCGCATCGAGAAGCTGGGCATCGAATGACTGGCGGCGCGCCAGCTCGTGGCAGCGGGACTCGATGACGGGTCGGCCGCCTGCGCGCCTCGTCTGGAGCGATCTCTGGCCGGCACTGGCGATGATTGCCATTCTGTTGTTGGGCTGGTTTGCCTACCGGCCCGCTTTCAGCGGCACATTTCTGCTCGACGACCACGCCAATCTCGCGGGACTGCAATCGGTAACCGACCTGCGCTCGGCACTGGCCTTCATTCTTTCCGGTGACAGCGGTCCGCTCGGCCGCCCCCTCGCCCTCGCGAGTTTTGTGCCGCAGGCGCCGGCCTGGGGTGTGGATGCAACGCCGTTTATCAAGGTGAATGTCCTCATTCATTTGCTCAACGGCCTGCTCGTCTTTCTGTTTGCGAAGCGACTTGCCCGGACGGTCACATCGGAGCGCAGTGACGTCCTGTTGCTCGCGTTCGGCACCGTCGCTGTCTGGCTCTTCGTGCCTCTCCTCGCTTCGTCGTCATTGCTGATCGTGCAGCGTATGACGACGCTGAGTGCAACATTCGTACTCTGCGGATTGAACGCTTACATGGTGGCCCGCGAGCACCTCGCCAGGAAGCCGAACGTCGCCCTGGCTGGCATGAGCGGCACGCTCGTCGTATTCACGCTTCTGGCGGTGCTCTCCAAGGAAAACGGCGCATTATTGCCGGTCTTCGTTCTCGTTATCGAGGTCACTGTCCTGAGACAGCCGCCGGGTTTCCCGGCTTTGCGATGGAACGCGTGGCGATTCGTGTTCCTTGCGACCCCCGCGCTGGTCACGATCGCTTTTCTCGTTTCCCAGGTTCCTTACGCCGACGAACTCGTTGCCCGTCGGGAATTTACGGCTGCCCAACGCCTGTTGAGCGAGGCGCGCATCCTGTGGGAATACGCTTTCAACACGTTCTTTGCGCCGGGCGCCAGCCTGGGGCCGTTCCATGAGGCTCGCGAGGCAAGCCGGCCCTTCTCGGATCCGCTGACCGTTGTTGCAGTCGGTGCATGGGCCACGACGGTCGTCATTGCGGTTCGCTGGCGCAGGCGCTACCCGGTCGCGGCATTCGCCGTATTCTGGTTTCTCGGGGGCCATTTGCTGGAATCGACGACCATTCCGCTGGAGCTGTATTTCGAGCATCGCAATTACCTGCCGATCATTGGCCCGGTGTTCGCGCTCTGTTATCTCGTCGTCCGCGCGCCGAAACGTTACCGACTGATCGCGCGTGCAGCAGTGGCTGCCTACGCAGTCATCAATGCGGCAATCCTGTTCAGCGTTTCGTCGCTGTGGGGCAACCCCATGCTGGCCGCAACCGTCTGGCACAGCCAGGATCCGCATTCAGTGCGCGCCGCGACCACGCTGGCTTCGCAACAGCTGACCACCATGGGTCCTGAACCCGCAATCGAGACGCTGCGAAATTTTGCGGAACAATCGCCGCAGCACGCATACGTTCGCATCCCCGAACTCAACCTCGCCTGCATGATGGCGCCCCGGCAGGACCACTCCGAGCTGGTCGGATTCCTGGAATCCAGCCTGTCGACGATTGCATTCTCACTGACCACGATAGAGATGCTGGATCAGCTCCTGACGACGTCATTGACTACCCAGTGCGATTCCGTGCGCCCCGCCACGGTCGTGAGTCTCGCCGACACGGTCATGGAAAACCTGAGCTACAATACGAGCAACCGCTACAGAAAATTCCATCATGTTCTAATGGCCAGAATCGCCAGGGCAGCAGGTGATACGAAAACAACCCTCGACCATCTCGCCCGCGCGGCCGATATCGGCCCGGGCGACAGGCTCAATATGATGATCGTAACGACCCTGGTCGAGGCTCGCAGATTCGATGACGCCCGGACGTTCATCCAAGAGGCACGACACGAGCTTTCGCAGCAGCCATTGAGGCGATACAACGGCACGAGAAATCTCGATGAATTGCTTCTGTACGTCGATGAAGCAGAAGAACTGGCCGCGGAACCAGTCGGCCCAACCCACGGAGACTAACTACATGCCCGTTGCCGAAGGCACTTTCGAATTGTCGATAATTATTCCAGCCAAGAACGAAAGCGCCGTAATCGGCGAGGTCGTGTCCTCGGTGCGAGCCATGTATCAGGATGCGGAGATTCTCGTTGTCGACGATGGCTCCACCGACAATACGGCGGAACTCGCCGAGGCCTCGGGGGCACGCGTAGTCAGAAATCCGGTGCCCCTGGGGAACGGTGCGGCAATAAAGAACGGGGCGCGCGCTGCCGGCGGCAACATCCTGGTGATGATGGATGGAGACGGGCAACACAAGGCCGACTGTATTCCTTCATTGCTGCAAAAGCTGGCAGACGGTTACGACATGGCCATCGGCGCAAGAGACTCCGGTTCGCACGCCGGCGTCGGGCGCCTGGCGGCGAATGGCTTGTACAACGTGTTCGCCTCGATGATCACCGGGCACCGCATTTCCGATTTGACTTCCGGGTTGCGCGCAGTGCGTGCCGATCTGTTTCGGAAGTTCCTGTATCTGCTGCCTAATGGTTTTTCCTATCCCACAACGATTACCATGGCCTTCCTTCGCTCGGGCTATCCTGTGACCTTCGTGCCGATCAAGGCCGACAAACGTATCGGCTCCAGCCATATTCGTCCGATCCGTGACGGCCTGCGGTTCTTCGCAATCATATTCAAGGTTGCGACGCTGTACGCACCGCTCAAGGTCTTTCTGCCGATCAGTGGTTTCTTTTTCCTGAGCGGAATCGGGTATTACGCCTATACCTACGTCACGATGGGCCGTTTCACCAACATGAGCATGTTGATCTTGAGCGCCTCGGTCATCATTTTTCTGATTGGCCTGATTTCCGAACAGATTACGGCGCTTACGTTTACCAAATCCTAGTGCAGCGCCAGATGCGCCGCATTCTGCTGACCTCGACCTCCTACCCCCGCTCGGTGTCGGACTGGCAGGGACTGTTCATTCGCGAGATGCTGAGCGCGATCGCGAGATCCGAAAACACGAGCATTCGCTACTGGGGTCCTCCCGGCCCGTTGCCCGACCAGGTCGTTTTTGCGGGATCCGGGGCGGACTCCGATTATCTCCGGCGCCTCGCGGACCAGGGCGGCATCGCGCACCTGCTGCGCGCGAACCCGCTTCTTGGTGTCTTTCGCGGCATCGAACTCGTTCGTCGCATGAGGCGCGTTATCCGACGCAACCGGGAAGCGACCGACATCCTGCACCTGAACTGGCTGCAGTCGGCGCTGGCCATTCCGGGTCGCGGAAGTCGTGCCGTCGTGACCGTCCTGGGAACGGACTACAAGCTGCTCGAAATCCCCGGGGTCACGTCCGCCTTGCGGCGGAAGTTTGCCGGCAACGCCGTGGTGCTCGCACCCAACGCCGAGTGGATGGTCAAGCGTCTGCGGCAGGCTTTCGGCAAGCAGGTCCGCGGCGTCCGATGTGTGCCTTTCGGAATCGACAGTCGTTTCTACGCGGTCAACCGCGCACCGGGCCGGGCTGTGCGTCGCTGGATCACGGTATTGCGTGTCACCCGCGCCAAGCTCGGCCCGCTGCTCGAGTGGACCCGGGACCTGGCGGGCGACCACGACGAATTTCACCTGTTTGGTCCGATGCAGGAAGAAATATCCTTGCCGCCATGGATCCGGTATCACGGTGCCGTGACACCGGACACATTAATTCGTGACTGGTATCCTCAAGCTACTGCGATGGTGACGCTCAGCCAGCATGACGAAGGCCGGCCGCAGGTCCTGCTCGAGGCAATGGCATCGGGCATCCCGGTAATCGCCTCGCGCCTGCCTGCCCACGCAGATCTGTTCGATTCCGTCGAAGGGGGGCTGCTGGTCGGCAGCAAGGCAGAATTCACGGAAGCACTTCGAACGGTGTCGGACCCGGCCACGAGAGCGTCGCTCGGCGACGCTGCGAGACGCGCAATGCGATCAGCGTACGGGACGTGGGATGACTGTGCCGAGCGCTACGATGCCGTTTACAACACGCTTCTGGGGGGAGACACGACGTGAAGATACTGGCGCTCGGGGCAACCGGCTTTCTCGGCGAGCACGTCGTATCCCGCCTCGCGGGGGAAGGGCACCGGATTGTTTGCCTGGTGCGCAACACCGCCGACACGAATCCGGGGCCACAGGTCGAATACGTTCAGGCAACGCTGGACGACGCGCAGGTCATCTCGGAGAACGCCAGGGATGCGGATTTCCTGCTTCACTTCGCCTGGGACACCACGCCCGGGTCGTCGAAAGCTCAGCCGACTGTCGAAACAGTGAACAACCTGTTGCCCACGTTCCGTCTGCTCGAACTGCTGCATTCGACCTCGGGCTGCCAGCTGGTTTTCGTTTCGAGCGCCGGGGCCGTCTACGACGAGCACACCGTGGCCTGCGCCTCCGAATCCTCCCCGTTATTCCCGAAATCCTACTACGGTGCCGGCAAGCTCGCGGCCGAGATGTTCCTGCGCGCCTACTCGGCGCAAACCGGTTACCCCGTCGTCATCGCCAGGCCGAGCAACGTCTACGGCCCCGGCCAGAGAGCAAAACGGCAGTTTGCGATTGTCCCCACGCTGATGCGGGCCATAGACACCGACTCAACATTCAAGATCTGGGGGACCGGTGAGGCCAGGCGTGACTACCTCTACGTGGACGATTTCGCCGAGTTCTTCGTTGCTGTCACGGCGCGGCAGTGGCGCGGCGTGCACACCTTCAACGTCTCGTCGCAAAGATCGTGCTCGGTGAGCGAACTCTGCAGTCTTCTCGAAAAAGTCAGTGGCAAACACCTGTCGCTGGAATACGTACCCGAACGGGGCGTTGATCTCCGCGGCCTCGACATCGACAGCTCGCGGGCCAGGGAGCAACTGGAGTGGTCCGCGACGACCGATCTCGAAGAGGGGCTGACACGAACCTGGGACTGGTTTATCCGATCGAAATGACGCCTGACCACGACACCCCGGTCATTTCCGTCTGCATTGCCAACTATAACGGCGAGACGATCATAGCCGACTGCATCGAGGCCGTGCTCCGGCAGCAGAATGCGCCGGCTTTCGAGATTGTCGTGCATGACGACGCGTCAACGGACAGCTCGCTCGATGTTATTGCGAAGTACGAATCGGTTCGGTTGATCACGTCCGCCGATAACGTCGGCTTCTGCATCAGCAACAATCGTATGGCAGCCGCGGCACGCGGGAAATTCATCCTGCTGCTGAACAACGATGCACAACTCTTCGAAGATGCGCTCGCCACACTGTTCGAGGAATCGTGCAAGCATACCGGCGATGCCGTGCTCGGGCTGCCACAATACGATTTCGACAGCGGTGAACTGGTCGATTTCGGCCTCAAGCTCGATTATTTCTGCAGCGCTGTCCCGATCATGCGGCCGGACGCCCGCGACGTCGCCATGGTGATTGGTGCCTGCTTGTGGGTGCCCGCCGGTCTGTGGAACAGGATCGGCGGCTTTCCTGAGTGGTTTGAGACCAACGCCGAAGACGTCTACTTGTGTTGCTACGCCCGAATGCTCGGTGCGCCGATCTTTGTTAGCGGCAGATCGGGATTTCGACACATGATCGGGCACTCACTGGGTGGCGGCAGGTCGGACGACAACAAATTGACCATCAGCGTGCGCCGGCGCTTCTTCAGCGAGCGAAACAGGCTTTTCGTGCAGTGGCTGTTCTATCCGATCTGGCTGTTGCCATTGACCACAGCGGCCAACCTGATCGTCCTGATTGTCGAAGCGATAAGTCTGTCAGTCGTCAACCGACGACCGTCGCTTATCCGGGATATCTACGTCAAGTCGCAGCTGGACGCCGTGTCCCGGCTCGGGACCGTGAGGGCCGCAAGGCGCGAGGTGATGCGTCGGCGCACCCTTTCCTTCTCGGATTTCTTCGCGCCGTTCACCCTGATCCCGCAGAAACTGCGATTGCTGCGATCATCCGGATTGCCCCGATCACGGCCCTGAGGGATGTCCGGCCGGTAACTAGCCCCGATTCCCGATACTCCTCATCCAGGTTCGATGGATCATTCTGACGAAACGATACAGGTATCCGAATCCCATCGTCTGCAGCAGAGTCATCAACATCCGTGACCCGAAATAACGCGCGATTTCCTCATCACCGATCCTGACGTAGTAGCCAAACAGCGCGGAAATCGTTATCAGCCGCATCACCGCCTTCTGCTTATCACCTTTTTTCGAGTGAAGGCCGAAGTCGTGCACGCGGTACGCGGAAGGAGAGACGCCGGCCAGGTACTTGCCCTTGCCATGGTGACCGAGCAGCGACCAGATCACCATATCGCCGTAGCGGGCCGACAGCAGATCCGGCGGCACTTCTTTAATGACATTCCGAAAACAGCTCGTCAACGTGAATATCGGTGCCGCTTTCTTGAGCTCCTTCGCAGTCAGGTCGCGCCGCGCGCCGCCGTAGTCACGATCGACGGGGCCATTCTCGTCGAACGGCCGACAATCGGAATACGTTAGGACGTAATCCGGATTGCTCTCCAAAAAGGTCACCTGTTTTTGCAGCTTTTCGCGATCTGTCCAGTAGTCGTCGCCCTCGCACAGCGCCAGGTACCTGCCGTTTGCCTCCGGGAACACGAACCGGGGATTGATCAGTCCGGCTTTCGAATATTGATTCTCTGTCTGAATTATCGTCCGTATAAGCCGCGGATATCTTTGCGCGTAGTCCAGGATGATCGCCGCGGTGCCGT
Organism: Woeseiaceae bacterium; assembly: GCA_041601995.1. Taxonomy (GTDB): domain Bacteria; phylum Pseudomonadota; class Gammaproteobacteria; order Steroidobacterales; family Woeseiaceae; genus UBA1847. Next base: position 36,291 of record JBFIHC010000003.1, read on the forward strand.
CCGTCGATGCATCATCGTGAATGATGATCTCGAATGGAAAATCGGTCTCCTGCATCAGGAAACTGTTTATCGCATCGCGAACATAGCTTTCATGGTTGTACGTTGTGCAGCATATGGTAACCACAGGACTGACGTGGCCCTGCCAGCGGCTGACGATCTGTTCCTCCTTTTCAGGTTTCATGTGACACGCGCTTGAACATTATCCCCATCACCAGGTTGCGTGGCGCCCTCGATGCCAGAACATTGCAGCACAGCATCACGAAACCGATGCCGAGCAACAGCGCCAGGGTTATCGGTCGGGTCATTTGCTCGAACGGAATATCGATGGACATCACCACGAGGAGCAAGACGGTGGTCACGACCAGGCTGGGACCAATATCACCGATCAGCCATGAAGCGTGAATTCCCCGCGCGAATTTCCTGTGGACGATTGGCGTCCAGATGACAAACGACAGCAGCCGCAACGCGAACCAGGTCACGGCAACGGCCAGGACACCGAATGAATACGCTGCATAAATGATAAGCGGGATCTGCACGGCTGCCAGTACCGAATTGAATATTACATGCATCTTCAGCCTGCCATGAGCGAATTGCAGGTAGAACTGAAATGCTCCCAGCGCCAGGATGCCGTTACCGATCGCCAGCCAGAAAAGAATCGGACGGGCCCAGTCGGCGGCGGTCTGGTCACCCGTCCAGGCAAACAACAACTCGCTGGCGAAAAATGCACAAATGGCCGTCAGCGGCAGGATAATGACGGCCATCGCCTGCGTCGCCTGCCTGTACAGCAGCACCATGCCAGACTCATCGCCCGTGGAAAGCAGGTAGGTCATGCGTGGCAGAATGGCCTGACTGATCGGTGCTCCTACCTGGCTGATTCCCATGGCCACGACGGCGGCCAGCGAAAAATAACCGTACTCGGCCAGCTGCAGTACATTGGAAACGACCAGCTTGTCGAGTTGCGTCGTAATGGTCCAGATCGCGGCCGTATACGCCATTCCGCTCGCAAACGGCAATAGCGGTTTCAGCGTAGACCACGATACTGAAAGACCTATCTTCTCATCGACGGGTATGCTCCGATAAAACATTGCCAGCAGGATCAGCCACTCGAGCACACCCACCGCGAGTTGATACATAAAGAAATGCGTTACTTCTCGCGTAATGAATTTCAGCAGCAGGTAGGCGCCGACGAATTTCAAAGTCACCAGAACTACGTTGGCAACGTTGAGCCTCACCTGATTCTCCATTCCCTGCACACCGCTGCGATACAGGGATGCGAAGAAGCGGAAACCGATGATCGCACCCATCAGGACGATACAATCTCGAACCGTGTCGGGCCCGAGCGAGGAAACGTTGAGCCAGTGATCGGTTATCCACGCACTGCCGCTGACCATCGCCGAGAACACGACCAGTGCGACGATCGCCGCGATTAATTCGAGGCTCCTGAGCAGCTTCCGAAGCTCGACGTATCCGGCGTCGAGCCCACGCGCCTGTGCTGTTTGCCGCGATAGCAACGGCGACATACCCAGGTCGAATATGTGCAGCGACGCCTGCAGTACGAGAAAGAAACCAACCAATCCGAACGCTTCGGCACCGAGATACCGCAGGTATAGCGGCAGAATCGCGATACTGATGAGCGTCGCATAACCGAGACCCATGAAATTCGCACTGGCGTTCCACTTTATCGAGTTACTGATTTGCGTCATGCCGTGTGCGATTCCAAAGCTGCTACCCAGTCATTATCCGCTTGTGTGCCTGCCCTGAAACGTCAGTCGTTCGCAAACCTCGACAATGCGTCTTCAATCGCTCGCCGCTCGGGCGTATCTCCACGTCTGCTGACATCGAAATGATCCGGCCCCACATAAGTCGTTTTCGCTTCGCTCAGACCGAGTTTTTCGAGGAGTTCGCGAAACGTGAGACGAGGGTCTTTACAGAAATCCTCGTATTGCACCAGCATCGAACGGGATTCATCGAGCGAATCGATGCCCTGTGCCACGGCCCTGTTGATGTGAACGACCTGCCCCGCCGATTGCGCTATCGGATCAAGGTCCTTCAACCGCGGATATTCCCGGATCTTGAACGAATACCATTTTTCCCGATCGCCGAGCTGTCGCTCCCGCGCGTCGAGTACGGAAGCGACGTTGCTCACGTAATCCCGTTTGAGCCGGATAAACAGCGCGTTTTCGAAGATTGCGTCGAGAAACGGAATATTGTAGTTCAGTATCAGCGCTTTTAACGCGAACGGCTTGTCGAACACACGGCTGAGGGCAGTCAGCTCCGTCACGAGCATTTCCTTGTCGACCACCTGGTCGAGTTCTTCGTTCGGCATCCAGTCGAGGTTCCGAAACGGCAGAAAGCGCCGCCAGAAATACCAGAACTCATTGGGCCCCAGCGTACCCGCAGTCTTGCCGTTCTCCGACAGGAACGAGATCGAGGCATCGAAGTCGGGAATCTCGTTACGAAACGCGTAGCGCGGATCGGTAAGTAGCAGCTGGATTTGGGCGCCTATCGCGGGAGCGCCGTAGAATCTCGACAGCAGATTGGTGGGATACGCAACGATTCCGGTGTTTGCAAGCCACTGCATGAACAACGTCGTCCCGCTTCGTAAAGGCCCCACGATGAAGATGATAGGGTGGTCCCGGCCCAACTCGTGCGCCCGCCCCAGAAGCCTTTCTTCCGCGGCGCCCAGCGAGTCATTCAGGGACGCCAGCAGCCGTTCGAGTTCCGTGTTCCGCCTGAACGAACTGGTTCGCGCCTCTTCTTTACGATATCGCATGCAATTTCCGGCCTGAATATCCCGATGTCAGCACAGAGGAAGAAGCGTATCGGGCAGCATTGCGTCGAGCCACGATCAGTTGACCGCGGTCGAACCACTGACGACCGACCCCGTCCTCTCCAGGTCGTATTGGCGAAGCCGCTCGCCGACGCCGTCTGTTCCCACTTCCATCAGTACGTCGATCACGGAGAGATTCGGTATGAAACCCGCTGCTCGCTGTGGATAAGGTGAGGCCCGGGACGCCAGGAACTCGAGATCCACGTTTTCAGCATTAAAACTCCCGGCGTCATAGAGTTCCCGCCCGCCCGGCAAATTGACGTACGTACTCGCACCCTCGCGTCTGCATATGTCGATAACGCGCTCCTGCCCTCTCAGGTCGCTATTACCGTAAGTACGACTGCTCTTTACCAGCTTCGTCTGTAGCCCAAGGTATTGCATCATGCTGGCCAGGTGTGCAGCAAGGAAGTCTGCGAGGTTGGTCGAACCCTGCGAAATCAGCCGCTCGATTTCGGGGTGAACCGCCGAACAGAAGGGTGCCTTGGCATAGGCAATTTCTATGGACTTGCTCATCTTCACGCGCCATCGTTGCCCGCTTTGCACGTCTATGTCGCATATTCGCTTGTTGGGCGAAGCGCCGTGCAGTGGCACAGTAACATAATGGGGAGTGCCGTTAATCAGTATGCGATTGCGATTGATCCATCCTTGCTTGATGAAGGTGACGTCGTCATAGACGACAAACACATCCGCGGCATGCATCAGCTGCCAATAACCGATGTACGGAAAGAAGTATGGCTGCATGATAGCGAGCCTCATGCCGCACCTTCTGTCATCACGGCAATGATCGAGACGATCGTCTCTATCATTTCGTCGTCTAACGACGGGCCGTTAGGCAGGACGATCACGCGATCGGCTACTGCTTCGGTGGTGCCCAGGAACTTCGCCGCCTCCGGATAGAGATCGCGATACGGCGCCATCTTGTGGCAGCCGGGCCAGAAATACTTGCGTGCCCGGACATTTTCCGCGTGCAGCGCATCGACGATCTGGTCTCTCTGCGCAGTGCATCCGTCCTCGACTTGCAGGACGATATACTGGTAGTTCTGCCTTTCCCCTCCGTCGAAATCCAGCATGCCGATGCCCTGCAACCTCGACAGCCTTTCCCGATAGGCCGCGTAGTTCCGCCGGTTTGCGTCTATCACGGCACCGATCGAGTCGAGGTTAACTATCCCCATCGCCGCGCATATCTCGGTCATCTTCCCATTCGTCCCGGGATGGATCACGTTATCCAGCCCGGCGAACCCGAAGTTTCGCATCAGCCGCATGGTATCGGCGAGTTCGTCGTCGTTGGTGAGGACCGCGCCGCCTTCGAACGTATTGAAGAACTTGGTGGCGTGGAAACTCAGCACCTCGCAGTCCCCGAAATTTCCCACCATGGTGCCCGAGTTCGAACATCCGAATGCGTGCGCGGCATCGAACAGAAGACCGAAACCGTGCTCGTTCGCCAGTTCCTGCAGTTCGATCACCGGCGCACAACGACCCCAGAGATGAACGCCCATGATCCCCGTCGTGCGATCCGTGATCGCACGCCGAACGGCCTCCGGATCCAGATTGTGGGTAACGGGGTCGATGTCAGCGAATACGGGCGTAATGCCCTGCCAGTACAGGGCGTGCGCCGTTGCGACAAAGGTGTAGGCCGGGACGACCACCTCGCCGTTCAATCCCAGCGCCCGAATTGCGATCTCGAGAGCAACCGTGCCATTGCACATGGCGATGCAGTGATCTACCTCGTGATACTCCGCCACCCGCTTCTCGAATTCCTGCACGATCGGGCCATTATTGGTCAGCCAGCGCCGATCGAAGATGTCTCCCACATAGCGCAGGAACGCATCACGACTGCCGACATTGGGGCGACCGACGTGCAGTGTCTCGTCGAACGCCGGCGGCGCTCCGTTGATGGCAAGGTCGCGTCGTGAGCGGATTTTCTTCATGTATGCCACATTATCCGAACTGAACGAAGTCGAGAGGAACTGGTTCAAACTCCTGCACAAACGGTCAGGGACCGGTTCGTTCGAACAGGAATAACGGCTCCCTCTCGTTGACGCCGAACGTCAGCGGGTCGACGTCAGCCAGCACCTCCCGGTGCGTGGCGATCCGCGATGTGAAACCGGCCGATTCGATCCTCGCGACGATATCGCTCCCGTAGAGCCGCACATGATCTTCCTGGCCATACGCCTGGTACCTCGCCGCGTCGGTGTCGATGCCCGGGTCCGAAAAGGTTTGCTTCAGCTTGTCGCTGAAGGGCGTCTGCAGAATCGCGTAACCGCCGGCCCTCAGCACACGCCACAACTCGGAGAGTGCCAACAGGTCGTCATCGACGTGCTCCAGCACGTGGTTGGCAATCACAAAATCAAAACTGCCCGATGCATAATCGATAGCCAGCATATCGATCTTCTCGATGTCATTCGAAGCAGGATACAGGTCTCCCCTGATGTACCTGGCTGGCGCTTGTGCTTCTATGACCTCGGTCAGTCTGCGCTCGGGTGCGAAATGAAGTATCGCAGCGCCCTTGAGTTTTTTCATCAGATCGAGCGCTTCCAGGTACAACAACAGGTGGCGCTCGCGATCGTGACAGCCGCAGCGAGGACAGCCAAAGTTGACTACGTCGCTGCCGATGGTATCCAGAGCGGTCATCAGCGGCGCTCTCTTGCCGCCCCGGTAGGAAAAGAACGAGCCTATCTTGCTGTTGCAGAGGCAGCAGTATTGCTTCTTCGGAATCCTGACCCGGTCGATGACACCCCGTAACAGATTCCGCGCCTCGACCAACCGCGCCCGGCCAATCCTGTCAACTCTGCACATCGCTCAAGGCCCCGACATCACGTTTGGTCCCGGTGTCATCAAGTTGCCGCGTCCAGGACGGCCCGGAGGTCCGCAGCTGCCGGCCGGCCTGATGGCTTTGGGTCGTCTCGCCTTTCCCGTCATCTCGGTATCTGCGTCGCGCGGTCCCGTGAAGTATGCCGACGCCGTGCGATTTGGCAATAGAAGGCGTGCCGGGGACGGAAGCATCGTCCGTCGGTGCCTCCGCCCGGATCGACGTTCGCCGGTTCGTCGCTCGCAGGCCGATGCGTACCGCCTGTCTCGAGACGCAACGCCCGGCCGGATGCACGTGGCGCCTGCGCGGCCGGCCACTGTCGGCAATTGGCGAATGTTCGTGACAAAAATTGTCAGGTTCTGACAATCGTGACAATTTGGGGTGTGTCGTGGCGCGTCTTCACGCCCCCTGCGAGTCGCCGTTTCTTATATTTTCCTTATTATAAACATGAACTTAGTTAAATGTCTCCGCAACTGGCACGGTGCTTGCTTATATCGAGGTACAGGCGGATTCGCCGTATGGAAACACCTCTCAACATTCATGGAGATTGAGAAATGAAGAAGCAGCAAGGTTTTACACTGATCGAACTGATGATCGTCGTAGCGATCATCGGCATTCTGGCCGCAATTGCTATTCCGGCATACCAGGACTACACGATTCGCGCCCAGGTATCTGAAGGTATCAATCTCGCCTCTGGCGCCAAAGCCGCCATCAGCGAGTACTTCATGGATTCCGGTGCCCTGCCGGCAAGCAACGCGGAAGCCGGCCTCGAAGCGGCTGCCAACATCACGGGCAACTACGCCAGTGCTGTTGCCGTTGGTGCAGGCGGTGTGGTCACGGTCACGTACAATGGGCCGGAAGTCAACGCGCAGATTGCTGGTCAGCAGCTGACGTTGACCCCGACGACCAATGCCGGTTCGGTGCAGTGGGCATGCGTGAACACGACGCTCGCCGCCAAGCACGTACCGTCGGCTTGCCGTTAAGAAAGTTTGAAGCGTAAGCTTCTAAAGAGCCCCGGCATGGCCGGGGCTTTTTTTTGGTGTCGGCGGCCGGGTCTCGGTTTCGTGACCTCGTTCTGTGCATTCGGCCCCGCCGATCGATAAAATAGCCAGTCAGTACAAATATTTGACAGGGTTCTCGTGCTGCAAATGCCGAAAGTCACTCTCTCATTCGAACGCGAGCGTAGCGATGGATTTACGCTGATCGAGCTGATGATTGTTATTGCGATCATCGGCATCCTGGCGTCACTCGCTATTTCGGCCTACCAGACCTACACGGTCCGGGCACAGGTTTCCGAAGGCCTGAACATGGCCGACGGTGCGAAGGCGCCCATTGTCGATGCCTACACGAACTCCGGGACGGCGCCCGCAGATCGCACCGCGGCCGGCATGAGCCCGAACGCGACGGACACGAGGGGCAACTACGTCAGCGCGGTGGCGGTGACCAATGGGCGCGTCGATATCACTTTCGGTGGGCCCAGGGCACACCAGGCTATCTTCGGACAGACCGTGTCGGTTACACCCTACGAGACGAATGGAAACACCGTCGTTTTGCGTTGTGGCAATGCAGCACAGCCGGCAGGCGTACTGCTCCAGGGTGGCGCGCCGCACCTCGCTCCGACCGTCGATCCACGCTATCTGCCGGGTGCCTGTCGCTAGTTTGCGACGGCAAATACCCGGTGTTCCGGTGCCGGAAAAGTACATTTCGAGGGTTTGACTTAACGAAATTTCGTTTGTGTGATGAGGCGCACAAAATGCAGTTGATCCGGGCACTTGGATCAGTGAGACTGTGATATTCAGGGACAATTGACGGATCAAGCGGACGGCAATGGCAGCAACGGCTTCACAAACCAACCTTGCAGGACTGCCACGGCGGCTGGTGCAGGACGGCATCGTGTCCGAGGCAAAGCTCGCCGAGGCCAGCGAGGCGGCCAGGAAAGACAAGGTCCCGCTCGTCGCGTACCTCGTCAACGAGGACATTGCCAACGCCCGGGCCATCGCCGTAGCCGCGTCGCACGAGTTCGGCGTGCCGCTTCTGGATCTCGACGCCATCGAAGTGGACATCGACTGCATCCGCGCCGTCGACCAGAAAATGATCACCAAGCACCGGGTCTTGCCCCTGGTCAAGCGCGGCCAGCGGCTGTTCCTCGGGATCTCCGATCCGACCAACCTGCAGGCGATCGATGACATCCGCTTCCAGACGAGCCTCCGCATCGACCCGGTCGTGGTCGAGCAGGACAAGCTGGAGGAGCGGATCACGAAGGCCCTCGAGGCGGTCGATACGTCCATGTCGGACCTTGCCGACGACGACTTCGACCTGGAGAATCTGGACGTCAGCGGCGAGGATGAAGAAGCCGAGGACATTCGCAAGGACGACGTCGAAGATGCGCCCGTCGTACGCTTCGTCAACAAGATCCTGCTGGATGCGATCAAGCGCGGAGCGTCGGACGTTCATTTCGAGCCCTATGAGAAATTTTTCCGCGTCAGAACACGTCTCGACGGCGTTCTGTCGGAGGTGGCGCAGCCGCCCGTGGTACTCGCAAACAAGGTCTGTGCGCGCCTGAAAGTCATGTCACGCATGGATATCGCAGAGCGCCGTGTGCCACAGGACGGCCGCATTAAGATGCGTCTTTCCAAGAACCGGGCGATCGACTTCCGCGTAAACACCTGCCCTACCCTGTTCGGCGAAAAGATCGTATTGCGTATCCTGGATCCGTCGAGCGCCAAGCTGGGCATCGACGCGCTTGGCTACGAAGACAAGCAAAAAAACCTTTACCTGAAGCACCTGGGCAAGCCCTACGGCATGATCCTCGTAACCGGGCCCACCGGCTCCGGTAAGACGGTTTCGCTCTACACGGGCCTCAACATCCTCAATACGATCGATCGAAATATTTCAACAGCCGAGGATCCGGCCGAAATCAACCTGCCGGGCATCAACCAGGTCAATGTCAATCCGAAAGTCGGGCTGACGTTCGCCTCGTCGCTCAAGGCCTTCCTGCGCCAGGACCCGGACGTGATCATGGTCGGCGAGATCCGAGACCTTGAAACGGCCGAGATTGCCATCAAGGCCGCGCAGACGGGCCATCTCGTCCTGTCGACGCTGCATACGAACGACGCGCCGCGCACCCTTACCCGACTTGTCGACATGGGCGTGAAACCCTACGCAATCGCAACGTCGGTGAGCCTGATCATCGCGCAGCGACTTGCCCGTCGGTTATGCGACAACTGCAAGGAAGCACAGGAAGTTCCGAAAGAGGCGCTCAAGAAAGAAGGCTTTACGGACGCCGAGATCGAGAAAGGTGTCACCGTTTTCGCGGCGAAAGGCTGCAAGCAGTGCAATGAAGGCTATAAAGGCCGCGTCGGTATCTTCCAGGTCATGGAGGTGTCCGAAGCGATGGGCCGAATAATCATGGAAGGCGGCAACGCGATGCAGATTGCGGACCAGGCTGCCAAAGAGGGGGTCATCGACTTGAGGCGGGCTGGCTTGAACAAAGTCAAGGACGGCGTTACCAGCCTGGTGGAAGTTAACAGGGTTACAATCGAATAGCTTTGTACCTCATCTGACGGACGACAAAGATGGCAGAGACAGCAGCAGTAAGCACGCCTTTCCTCTGGGAAGGAACCGATCGCAAGGGCAACAAGGTCAAGGGCAAGAGCATGGCGGCCACCGAGGCTGCCGTACGCGCAGATCTCCGCCGCCAGGGCGTGGTACCAAGCCGGATACGCAAGCAGCGCAGCAGTGCTTTCTCTGGCAGGTCCAAGATCACCACCGGTGATATCGCCATATTCAGCCGCCAGCTCGCGACGATGCTGGCGGCCGGCATCCCGCTGGTGCAGGCATTCGAGATCGTCGGCAACGGCCACGAGAACGCCTCGATGCAGAAGCTGATTCTCGGCATCAAGGCAGACGTCGAAGGCGGTAGCGCGCTGGCGGAAGCATTGGCCAAGCAACCGTTGTATTTCGACGACCTGTTCATCAATCTCGTGGAGGCCGGCGAGCAGGCCGGTGCGCTCGAAACGCTGCTCGACAAGATCGCGACCTACAAGGAAAAGACCGAGGCGATCAAGAAGAAGATCAAGAAAGCCTTGACCTACCCCGCCGCCGTTCTCGTCGTGGCTCTCATCGTCACCACGATCCTGCTGGTCTTCGTGATTCCGGCATTCGAGGACCTGTTCCAGGGCTTCGGCGCCGACCTGCCGACCTTCACGCGCATGGTCATCGACCTTTCTGTATTCGTGAGAACGAACGGCGTTATTCTGGCGTTGGGCATCAGCGCCGGTATCGGCACGTTCTTCTATTTCAAGAAGCGCTCGCGCGCGATGCGGCATTTTCTCGATCGTATGTCGCTGAAGACGCCGGTCATCGGCCCGATCCTGCAGAAAGCTGCCGTTGCACGCTATGCCAGGACGCTGTCGACGATGTTCGCTGCAGGCGTGCCGCTGGTCGAAGCGCTGGAGTCTGTTGCGGGCGCCACGGGCAACATCGTTTACGAACAGGGCGTGCTGAAGATGCGCGACGAGGTCGCGACCGGCCAGCGCCTGCAGCAGGCGATGGAGAATACCGACCTGTTCCCGAACATGGTCATCCAGATGATCGCGGTTGGCGAGGAGTCGGGTTCGCTCGACGAGATGTCGGCGAAGGTTGCCGATTTCTACGAGGAAGACGTCGACAACGCCGTGGACAACCTGTCGAGTTTGCTCGAACCTCTGATCATGGCAATCCTCGGCGTACTCGTCGGCGGCCTCGTCGTCGCGATGTACCTCCCGATCTTCAAGATGGGTTCGGTTATCTGACGACCGTTCGCCAGTTTGCAATGAAGCGGCGTTCGGAGGACACTCCGGGCGCCGTTTTCGTTAACAGTACCGGTAGTCCAAGCGGAGACAGTGAATGTTCGAACTGCTCGCCGAGTCACCTGCGATATTCGTGGCCGTGGCGTTTGCTTTTGCGCTTCTCATCGGCAGTTTCCTGAACGTCGTCATCTACCGCCTGCCTGTCATGATGGAGCGCGAATGGCGGGCACAGTGTGCCGAGCTCGCGGAGACGCCCGCGGCGGATATTCCTGAAGGCCGATTCAATCTCGTGGTGCCGCGCTCGCGCTGTCCCTCCTGCGGCGTGCAGATCACGGCATGGCAGAACATCCCGGTCATCAGCTACCTGATGCTCGGCGGCCGTTGTGCAGCGTGCAGGGCGACGATTTCGGCGCGCTATCCTGTCGTCGAATTCGCGACGGCGCTGCTGGTCGCCGTCGTGGCGTGGCGCTTCGGCGCGACGTGGCAGGGGCTGATGGCAATAGCCCTGACGCTGTTTCTCGTGCCGATCACCCTGATCGACTTCGACCGTTACCTCATTCCCGACGCCATCGTCCTGCCACTCATGTGGATCGGACTCGGCATGAGTCTCTGGCATCCGATGCCCGGGGCCGACGTGCTTTTCAACGCGCCGGCCGATGCAATTGCCGGCGCCATAGCAGGTTACCTCAGCCTGTGGTCCTTCTACTGGCTCTTCAAACTCGCAACCGGAAAGGAAGGCATGGGCTACGGCGACTTCAAGCTTCTCGCCGCGCTGGGTGCCTGGCTCGGTTACCAGTACCTGTTTACGATCATCATCATGTCTGCCGTGGTAGGCGCAACGCTCGGCATCGCGCTAATCGTCTTTCGCGGGCGCGACCACCAGGTGCCCATGCCGTTCGGCCCGTTCCTCGCGGGCGCGGGCTGGCTCACGATGCTCTGGGGCGATGCCATCAAGGGCTTCCTCAAGCTGCCGTTCTAGGGTCTGTTAGCACAATGAACACGCGTCAGGGCAATCCGCTGCGCATCGGCCTGACCGGCGGCATCGCGAGCGGTAAATCCACCGTCGCCGACATGTTCGCCGATCTCGGCGTCCCCGTAATCGACACGGACGTCATCGCCCGCGAAGTCGTTGCGCCCGGCCAGCCCGCACTGGAAGAGATTCGCGAGGCGTTCGGTGCGCGGGTAATCGCCGAGGACGGGGCGCTCGACCGGCCCGCGATGCGTGCCCTGGTCTTTGGCGACGACGAGGCGCGGCTCAGGCTGGAGGCTATTCTGCACCCCAGGATCGGCGCGGCAACCCGTGAGCAGGCCGCCGACGCGGGCGGCGCTTACCAGATCATTGTCGTACCGCTGCTGCTCGAGTCACCGCTGCGGGCCTTCGTGGATCGTATACTCGTCGTTGACTGCGAGGAAAAGACCCAGATGGCGCGCCTTCTTTCGAGAGACGCCGAATCCGAGTCGCAGGCCCGCCGGATCCTCGCGGCTCAGGCGAGCCGTGCCGAGCGGCTGGCCATCGCCGACGACGTCATCGCCAACGAGGGCGACCTCGACAATACGCGCGAGCAGGTTCGGCGCTTGCACCGGCGTTACCTGGATGAGGCTGCCACGCAAATAAGCTGACGGTGTCGCGGATCGGCGTCATTTGCCAGCCAGCGGGGCGTCATTCAGAATACGGCAATGGTGAAACCCGCAGGAAACGTGTCTCCCCACACTGCGTCCGGGCAGGCCTTCTACGAGCTACCGCTGAGCGAGCGCATGCGTACGTTCCTGCGCATCGAGTTCCTGTACCGGCAGATGCTGTACAACTCGGACACCGACTCGCGTTGGGCAACCCGCGCCACGATCAGCACGCTGCTGGAGATTCTCGCCATCCTGCTGCGCGGCGACGTCCGCGGCGAAGTGCACAAGGAACTCGATTTCCACATCAACACGCTGCAGCAATATCAGAGCCAGCCGGGCGTGGACACGAAACGCCTCGAGAGCCTGATTCGCAACCTCGTCGAGAGCCGCGGTGAGGTCTCGGCCATTGGTACTCAGTACCTGCAGCCCCTGAAAGAAAGCGAGTTCCTGCGCGCCATACAGCACCGCAATTCCATCCCCGGAGGAACCTGCGAGTTCGACCTGCCGGAGTACAACCACTGGCTACGGCAGCCGTACGCACGGCGGGAGCAGGACCTGGAACGCTGGATCGGCGCAATCCGGCCATTGTGCGACGCGGTCGTGGAGGTTCTGTGGCTGATACGCGAGAGCGCGGACCCGCTGGACAAGACCGCGATCAACGGCATGTACCAGCACAGCATGCGAAAAGACGCCCACGGCCGCCTGCTGCGCGTCATCCTCAGCAACAGCAGCGGACTTTATCCCGAGATCAGCGGCAGCCAGCACCGCTTCACGGTGCGTTTCCTCGAGTGGTGCACGATCGAAAGCCGTGCCGTTCAGACCGGCCACGACGTCGCGTTTCAGCTCGCCATCTGCTGAAGCGCTTCGATCACCGGCACATCCGCCGGCAGAATGTCATGCTCGCCCAGGGATGCCGTCGGCACCCAGCGCAGCGCCTGGCCTTCCAGGCCGGCCGGCTCGTTCTGCCAATCGTCGACGAGAAAGAAATGTATGGAAACCGACCTGTCGGGGTAGTCGTGTTCGAGATGCATGAAGTACTCGACCGCGACCGCTTCGATGCCGAGTTCTTCCGAGAGTTCCCTCGCGAGCGCCTGCTCCGGGCTTTCCCCGTCGCCGATCTTACCGCCGGGAAACTCCCACATGCCCTGGAACGGCCCCCCGCCGACACGTTCGGTAATCAGTACGCGCCCGTTTGGGTCTCGTAATATTCCGGCTGCGACTCGGAGGCGCCACATCCCCGGTCAGCTGCTGAGTCGACCGTGGCAGCGCTTGTATTTCTTGCCGGATCCGCAAGGGCATGGCTCGTTGCGCCCGACCTTACGACCGTCCCTGACAAAGGTCTCGACCGCGGCGGGGCCTTCACCACCCTGTTGCGGCAGCCCCCGCCCGGCTGACTGCCCAGGCGGCCCTGCCACCGGACCGGCACCCGGCGGCGCCTGCGCGCTGAGCGCGGACGCCTGCGCATGCTGGAACTTCAGTTTCTGCTGCTCCTCGCGCTGGCGCTGCATCTCTGCCAGATCATCCTCACCCTGGATGCGAATGCGTGTCAGGATGCTGATCGTATCGTGCTTGACCTGGTCCATCATCGCGCCGAACATCTCGAAGGCCTCGCGTTTGTATTCCTGCTTGGGATTCTTCTGCGCATAGGAACGCAGGCCAATACCCTGGCGCAGGTGGTCCATGGCCGCGAGATGCTCTTTCCAGTGAAAGTCGAGCTGCCGCAACATCACCTGCTTCTCGACGTTGCGCATCAATTCGCTGCCGATCTGCTGTTCTCGCACTGAGTACGCTTTGCGGGCCTGCTCGATGCAATAGTCGCGGATGCCGTCGTCGTTGATCGACTTGTCTTCGGCGACCAGCTTCGCGATGTCCAGGTCAAGTCCGAAGTCCGCTTCGAGCGCTTTCGACAGCCCGTCCGCATCCCACTGTTCCTCCAGGCTGCCCGGCGGGATGTGCTGTGCGACCATATCGGCAACAACCTCGTCCCGGATCGCGGCGACGGAGTCCTCGATCTCGTCGGCCGCCATCAGTTCAGAGCGCTGGTGGTAGACCACCTTGCGCTGGTCGTTCGCGACGTCGTCGTACTCCAGGAGGTTCTTGCGGATATCGAAGTTGTGCGCTTCCACCTTGCGCTGTGCCCGCTCTATCTGGCGCGACAGCAGCTTGCTCTCGATCGCTTCACCCTCGCGCATGCCAGCCCGCGCCAGCAGGCTCTTGGTGCGCTCGGGGTCGCCGAAGATGCGCATCAGCGTGTCTTCCATCGACAGGTAGAAACGGCTGGAGCCCGGGTCGCCCTGGCGTCCTGAGCGGCCACGCAGCTGGTTGTCAATGCGGCGTGACTCATGGCGTTCCGTGCCGACAATGTGCAGGCCGCCGGCATCGAGTACCGCCTCGTGGCGCTTCTGCCAGTCGGCGCGCACGGCGTCGACGTCGGCGCCCTCACCCAGTGCCGCGATTTCCGCATCGAGGTTACCGCCCAGCACGATGTCGGTACCCCGTCCGGCCATGTTGGTGGCGATCGTGATCATGCCGGGGCGGCCCGCATGCTGCACGATGTGCGCTTCTCGCTCGTGCTGTTTCGCGTTCAGCACTTCGTGGTCGATCTTGCGCTGCTTGAGTATCGACGACAGGTGTTCCGAGGTCTCGATCGATGTCGTACCGACAAGCACCGGCTGGCCACGCTCGCGGCAGTCGGTGATATCCTCGATGATCGCCTCGAACTTGTCTTTCTCCGTGAGGTACACGAGGTCCGGCGCATCGTCACGGATCATCGGCTGGTTCGTGGGAATGACGACGACCTCCAGCCCGTAGATCTGCTGGAACTCGAACGCCTCGGTATCCGCTGTACCCGTCATGCCGGACAGGTTGTTGTACAGGCGGAAGTAGTTCTGGAACGTGATCGAGGCAATCGTCTGGTTCTCGTGCTTGATCGCCACGCCTTCTTTCGCCTCGATCGCCTGGTGCAGTCCATCGGACCAGCGTCGCCCCGCCATGGTGCGGCCGGTGAACTCGTCGACGATAACGATTTCACCGTCCTTGACGATGTAATCGACGTCCCTCTGGTAGATCGCGTGCGCGCGCAGCGCGGCATTCAGGTGGTGCAGCAGCCGGATGTTGCCGGCGTCGTAGAGGCTCTCGCCTTCTTCGAGTATACCGGTCTTGGCCATGAGCCCTTCGATCTTGTCCTGGCCCTCTTCGGTGAGGTGGGCCTGCTTCGCCTTGAGGTCGGTCGTGTAGTCACCGCGCGGTGCAAGCCTGCACTTCGCCACCTTGTCTGCATCGCTGACGAGCACGACATCGGCGTTGCGAGCCTCGCCGATACCGACCGCATCCTCTATGGTCATGACCTCGTCACCCGCCGATTTGACGGGTTTGCCCTTCTCGTCGACCAGCGTGACCTTGCGGGCAACGATGTCGAAGTTCGTGTCCTCTTCAGGCTCGACGTGTTCCCTGAGCTTCGGAATCAGCTTGTTGATCTGCGCGTACAGATCCGTGCTGGCCTCGGCTGGCCCTGAGATGATGAGCGGTGTACGGGCCTCGTCGATGAGGATCGAGTCGACCTCGTCGACGATCGCGAAGTTGAGATCGCGCTGCACCTTGTCGGTGAGCGAAAATGCAAGATTGTCGCGAAGGTAGTCGAACCCGAGCTCGTTATTGGTAGCGTAGGTAACGTCGCAGGCGTACGCGGCCTGCTTCTCCTCGTGGGTCTGCCCGGACTTTGCAACGCCGACGGTCAGGCCGAGGAATTCGAAGGCCGGCCGCATCCAGTCGGCGTCTCGCTGGGCGAGATACTCGTTGACCGTCACGACGTGCACGCCCTCGCCGCTCATCGCGTTCAGGTAAGTCGGTAGCGTTGCCACCAGCGTCTTGCCTTCACCGGTGCGCATTTCTGCGATATTGCCGTCATGCAGCACCATGCCGCCGATCAACTGCACGTCGAAAGGCCGCATACCCAGCGTGCGACTCGCCGCTTCGCGCATCACCGCGAATGCCTCCGGCAGCAGCTCGTCCAGCGACTCGCCCTGCGCCACACGGCCCTTGAACTCCTCGGTCTTGGCGCGCAGGCCCGCATCGTCGAGCGCCTGGACACTTTCTTCCAGTGCGTTGATCTTCTTGACGATCTTGCCGTATTGCCGCAGCAGCCGCTGATTACGGCTGCCGAAGACACGGGTCAAAATATTGGCCAATTGGTACTCCTGAAGGATTGTCGTGTGACGGGCTCTTGCGCCCTGGCTATCGGGCCGACACGGGGAAAGGCCGGTATTCTAAGCGTTCGGGAAGCCAATGAGAAACGCAATCTGAGGATAGATTCCCCGATTACAAGGCCATACGCGAGGCGGTCCTGCGGCCGCAGGGGCTCAGTTGGAGGCGGCGCGGATAAAATTGACCGGGTTCATGCGGCGGCCGTCGCGCAAAACCTCGAAATGGAGGTTCGGACCCGTAGCACGCCCGGATTCGCCCATCTTCGCGACGACCTGGCCCTTCTTGACCTCGTCGCCGACGGCAACGAGATTCTCGGAATTGTGCGCGTAGCGCGTTGTATAACCGTTGCCATGGTTGATCTCGACCATCAGCCCGTAGCCATAACGCTTCGACGACCAGGTGACCACGCCGTCGGCAACGGACACCACATCGGCACCCGCCTTGCCGGCAAAATCGATACCGGTGTGGTTTGCGGGCTTGCCGGTGAAGGGGTCGGTACGTTTGCCGAAGTAGGACGAGATCCAGCCGGAGCTGACCGGCCGGCCCTGCGGATAGACCCGCTCCTTGAGAATCTGGTTGGCAATCACGCTTTCGAGGACACCGAGCTGCGCTTCACGGTCGCCGAGCTGCAGATCCAGTGACTGCATGGCCTCGACGACCTCCGGCACGGCCACGTTCGAGCCGGTCGCCACCGGCTCCTCGGGTCCGCCCATGGCAGGCGGCTCGTCGAAATCGAATTCGCCGTCTTCCAGGTTGGCCATTGCCGTCAAGCGGCGGCCCAGCGCATCGAGGCGGATCATTCGAGCGTTCATCTGCGCGATCCGGAACGCCATCGCATCGAGCGTGTTGCCGTTCTCCTGGCGAATGGATTCGATGTGCTCACGCGCCTGTTGCAATTCTTCGGTAAGCCCGACGAGTTCCGAAGAACTGACACCGGAACTGGTCTTGGCCGCCAACCAGTGACCGCCGGTGAATCCGATCGCGCCGATGAGGCCCGCGGTCAACAGCACCGCCGCCGCGGCCACCGGGCCCGACAAGCTGAGTTGACGGGGCTTACCCAGCCCCTTGCCGAAAATTACAACATTCATCGAGTACGCCTCGGATGCGCTCGGAACAACTTGTTCTTGTTATCGCCGCAAGCCGCATTGGTGCGGGCCTCTGGCCAATAAAGTCGCCCGCCAATGTAGTGTGACCTGCAGTCAATCATCGCTTCGGTAGCCCCGCTGTCCTAGGATCAAATCCCTTAGACCGGTGGATTTGCGCCGCCGCTTTTCAGCGGGTTTGCCTTTGTCGTGCTGAAACTATGCATAATGTCGGTTTTTAATACAAGAATCTGGGCTTATAAGGGTGATTCCGGTCACTCCGACCGTCCGAAAAATGAGACCTGGATCACACTTATATGGCCGCAAAGAGCCTCGAAAACCTGCTAAATGCGAGTAAAGACGGGGACTTGGCGAGCATCGTCCGGCGCGCGCAGGACATGGGCGACCTCGCCTCGGCGCTGGTGCGGGCGCTGCCTCCCGAAGAGGGCGCATCGATCCTCGCCGCCAACGTCCGCGATGACGGCGAACTGGTCGTTCTTTGCCAGTCCTCGGCATGGGCGTCGCGACTGCGATTCTCGGCGGATGCGCTGCTCGCGGCCGCGACGGCCGAGGGCGCGTCGGTGTCGCGCTGCAGCGTCCGCGTCGCGCGCGGAGCAAGCTGAGGCGCAGGGCCCCGCAGGGCTACCGGCAGGTCGTGTTTGATCACCGTAGCGGTCGGCGCCTCGGCGACGCAGGCATTGATGCATCCGCCGTTCGACTCAAGGTTATCCATTCAGACGTCGTTAACGGCGGGTATGCCTGCGTCGAATTCGTCGAAACGGGGCAGCGGCAGAGGCATCGCGCTGCACAGGAGCACCGTGTTGCGCAGGTGCTGACCAGCCCGGGGCCGGAAGCGATTTTTCTGTGTGGGCCCCGAGGCCCATGAACAATGAGGGGAGCACGCCGGCCCGTCAGGCGTAGGACGGTGTCGCGTAGGAGATCGGCGCCTTGCGGCCGTTCTCGAACGTCACCTCTTCCCAGGCGGACGCCTGTTCCAGCAGTGCTCGGAGCAGCTTGTTGTTCAGGTCATGGCCCGACTTGTAGGCGCGGAACTCGCCGATCAGGCTGTGGTTCAGCAGGTACAGGTCGCCAATCGCATCGAGAATCTTGTGGATGACGAACTCGTTCGAATAGCGTAATCCGTCTTCGTTGAGTATGCGGTAATCATCGAGCACGATGGCGTTATCCATGCTGCCGCCGAGTGTCAGGTTGCGCTCGCGCAAAGCCTCGACGTCGCGCAGGAAACAGAAGGTGCGCGCACGGCTGACTTCCTTCAGGAACGATGTCGACGAGAAGTCGATGGTGGCGTGCTGGCTGATCTTGTTGAAAACAGGGTGGTTGAAGTAGACCTCGAAACTGACCTTGAAGCCGTTGAACGGCAGCAGCTCGGCCCATTTGTCGCCGTCCTCGACGCGCACTTTCTTTTTGATCCGGATGAACTTCTTCGCGGCATTCTGCTCTTCGATACCGGCCGATTGCAGCAGGAATACGAAGGGCCCGGCGCTGCCGTCCATGATCGGAACCTCTGCCGCCGAAAGATCGACGTTCAGGTTGTCGATACCGAGGCCTGCCAGCGCGGACATCAGGTGTTCGACCGTTGCAACTTTGACGCCGTCCTTGATGAGCGTGGTGCCGAGCATGGTCTCACCGACCAGCCGTGGGTCCGCCGGGATATCCATCGGCTGCTCGAGATCGACACGACGAAATGTGATTCCCGAATTCTCCGCCGCAGGGCGCAGCGTCATGTACACCTTCTCGCCATTGTGCAGCCCGACGCCGGTTGCGCGTATAGCGGTCTTAAGGGTGCGTTGTCGCAACATGGGCACTTCTTGAATCTACTTTGGTATTGTCCTGACTGTTGCGAGCCAACCACATTCGCGACGCAAATGTAACAGCCATGTGGCAACGCGGAGTGCGCATGAGCGTACCACCGGCTTCCAATCTCTTCAAGATTTTCAAACTGTTATAAGGAAACCGTCAGTCCGTGCCGGAAATGTGGCCAGCCGCCGGCGACGGAGGGGCCGGCCCGGGCTCGCCGGGCCGGCCAAGCGGAGGTGAGGGACTTCCCTCTCGTCTCGGCGCCAGTGAGTAACGTCCGAGGCGTGGTCCCCGTGGTCAGTCGGCCTGTCGCCGCAGGAAGGCCGGAATGTCCAGCAACTCCTCCTGCAGCCCGGTCCCTTCGAGACCGTCTCCAACTGCCCGTTTTCTCTGTACCGTCGGCTTGTCGAAGCCGTGGTAATTCGGCTCTTTCGGTTTCTCGGCCGGCTGGCGCACGATGCGCATCGGCGACTCGGCATTGGCGGCCGCCTGCCCGAGCCCCGTAGCGACCACGGTCACGCGAATCTGGTCCGTCATATCCGGATCGATGACGGTACCGACGACCACCGTAGCATCGTCGGAGGCGAACTCCTTGACCGTCACTCCGACCTCCTGGAATTCCCCGATCGAGAGGTCCATGCCGGCGGTGACGTTGACGAGGATACCGTTGGCCCCGGCGAGGTTGATGTCCTCGAGCAACGGGCTCGAGATCGCCGCCTCGGCCGCCTCGCGCGCGCGGTCTTCGCCGGACGACGAGCCGGAACCCATCATCGCCATTCCCATCTCCGCCATCACCGTCTTGACGTCGGCAAAGTCGACATTGATAAGGCCGGGTCGCGTTATGAGCTCGGCAATTCCCTGTACCGCACCCTGCAGAACCTGGTTCGCCGCGCGGAATGCATCGAGCAAGGTCGTTTCGCCGCCGAGAACGGTGAGCAACTTCTCGTTCGGGATCGTGATCAGCGAATCCACGTACTTGCCGAGTTCGGCAATCCCGTGGTCGGCAATCATCATGCGCTTCTTGCCTTCCATAATGAACGGCCGGGTGACCACGGCAACCGTCAGGATGCCCAGCTCCTTCGCCACCTGGGCCACAATGGGTGTCGCGCCGGTCCCGGTGCCGCCGCCCATGCCCGCCGTGATGAACAACATGTCGGCACCCTCGATGACTTCGTAGATACGATCGCGGTCTTCCATGGCCGCCTGGCGTCCAACATCGGGATTGGCTCCGGCGCCGAGCCCCTTGGTGATGTTGCAGCCGATTTGCAACGACGTCCTGACGCGCGAGCCCTTCAGTGCCTGTGCGTCGGTGTTCGTGCAGATGAAGTCGACACCCTCGATGCCGGAATCGACCATGTGTGAGACGGCGTTGCCGCCACCCCCGCCGACGCCGATCACCTTTATGACCGCGCTCTGGCTGTGTGCATCCATTAGTTCAAACATTCAAGCTTCCTCCGC
The DNA here is from genome assembly GCA_041601995.1 of Woeseiaceae bacterium. GTDB lineage: Bacteria > Pseudomonadota > Gammaproteobacteria > Steroidobacterales > Woeseiaceae > UBA1847. The sequence continues at coordinate 56,901 of JBFIHC010000003.1, forward strand.
TTTTAGTCCTTAAGGGGTACTCACTGAACCCCGAAAATCGGTCCGGCTGCCTGCCGGACCTCCCATGCATCAAAACTGTTTTCCGAACCACGCCTTCATGCGATCCCAGACTTCGCCGAGACTGTTGTTGATCGGCGTACTGCGCCGCCCCCGCCTCGACATGTTTTCGTAGCCGTACAGCAGCAGGCCGACGCCGGTCGCATGGATCGGGTTCCTCACTACGTCCATCAGGCCCTCGACGTACTGCGGCGACCCGAGCCTGACCGGCATGTGGAATACTTCTTCCGCTAGTTCGACGGCGCCTTCCATCTTCGAGCTGCCGCCGGTGATCACGATGCCCGCCGCGATCAGTTCTTCGAACCCGCTGCGCCGCAGCTCGTCGCGAATCAGGCCGAACAGTTCCTCGTAGCGGGGCTCGACGATCTCGGCCAGTGTTTGCCGGGCCAGTCTGCGCGGCGGCCGCTCGCCGACGCTCGGCACTTCGATCGTTTCGTCCGGGTTGGCGAGTTGCGACAGGGCACACGCGTACTTGATCTTGATCTCTTCGGCGTATTGCGTCGGCGTGCGCATCGACACGGCGATGTCGTTGGTCACCTGGTCACCGGCAATCGGAATCACCGCGGTATGCTGGATCGCTCCGCCGAGGAAGACGGCGAGATCTGTCGTACCGCCGCCGATGTCGACGATGCAGGAGCCCAACTCCTTCTCGTCATCGGTCAGTACCGAATAACTCGAAGCCAGCTGTTCGAGGACGATATCGTCGACTTCCAGCCCGCAGCGCTGCACGCACTTGACGATGTTCTGCGCGGCGCTCTCGGCGCCGGTCACCATGTGGACCTTGGCCTCGAGCCGCACCCCGGACATGCCGACCGGCTCGCGGATACCCTCCTGGCTGTCGATGAGGAACTCCTGCGGCAGGATATGCAGAATTTTCTGATCGGCCGGGATTGCGACCGCCTGCGCCGCATCGATGACCCGGTCCACGTCCCCAGGCGACACTTCCTTGTCTCGGATTGCCACGATGCCGTGAGAATTGAGACTGCGCACGTGGCTGCCCGCGATGCCCGTGTACACGGAATGAATATCGCACCCCGCCATCAGCTCGGCTTCCTCGACCGCGCGCTGGATCGAATGCACCGTCGACTCGATGTTTACCACGACGCCCTTCTTCAGGCCGCGGGAGGGGTGCGAGCCGATGCCGACAACCTCGATCTCGCCGTCGTCGTTCACCTCGCCCACGATCGCGACCACTTTCGACGTGCCGATATCGAGCCCGACGATCAGGTTCTTGTCACCGCGCTTCTGCATGACTAGGGCACACCTCTCGATGCCAGCATTGCCGGGTCCTCGTCCTGTGGCTCGGTCACCGGTGTCTCGGCGCCGTCGTTCCAGCCGATCGTGAAACCGTTGCTGTAGCGCATATCGACGTAGTCGATGTCCGCCGCGCGGCCGGTGATGATGTTGCCGACCACGTCGAGGAACAGTTCGGTGCGCTCATCCACGTCCCGGCGACCGAGACGAATTTCGATGCCGTTCGTGAGCGTCATGTCCCACGCGCCGCGGGCATCGAGGTGCACCCGGCGCACGTCGAGGCCCAGCGGGATCAGCTGGTCCCTCACGGCGAGATAGCGACGGGCAACGTCGTCGGAACGGTCGTCCGGGCCGCTGAGGCGCGGCAATTCCGCCGGGATGTGGCGGGCTTCCGTGACGAACAGTTCGCCACGCACGTTGAGCAGGCCGGTCTCGCCCCAGATCGCGGCGGGCACCTGTTCACTGACGGCGATCGCGATGCGATTCGGCCAGCGGCGGGCAACAGTTGCGCCATCGATCCAGGCCAATGCCTGGATTTTCGCCTGCATGCGGCCGACGTCGGCGCCGAAGAAACCCGCATCCAGTTCATCGCTGATTGCTTCCTCGACCTGCAGCGGTGTGACGCGCTGGAATGGTCCGCTGACCGCAATAGACTCGATGCGCCGGTCGAGCAGCTTGCCGCTGACGTGGTAGGTGGCCAAGACGATCAGGATTGCCACCGCCGGTGTCACGATGCGTGCGACCGGAAACGACGGCATGCGGAAGTTCCTGGCTTGCTTTTGCCTGCGACGCCGAGCCTGCTTACGCGCCATGAGCCACTCCTTTGACGTGATCGTGCAAATCTTTGTCTTTGCAGCTGGTCTCCAGAATCCGCCAGCACAGCTCCTCGAAGTCGATGCCGGAGGTTTTCGCAGCCATCGGTACGAGGCTGTGGCTGGTCATGCCCGGCACCGTGTTGACTTCGAGAACCAGCGGCTGGCCGTCGCTGCCGGTCATGAAGTCGACACGTCCCCAGCCCGAGCAACCCAGTTCGGCAAACGCCGCGAGCGCGAGAGACGCGTATTGCTGCTCGAGACCCTCGCTACCGGTACCGGGGCAGTGATAGCGGGTGCGATCGGATTCGTACTTCGCCCGGTAATCGTAAAAAACGCGCGGCGTCTCGATGCGTATCGTAGGCAAGGCCCCGCCCTGCAGCACGGCAACCGTGTATTCGTCACCGACAATGCAGCGTTCCACGATCGCGACATCGTCGAAGCTCAGTGCGAGATCCACCGCGGCATTCAGGTCCTCGGGGTCGAATACCTTGGTCATGCCGACGCTGGACCCCTGGCACGCCGGCTTCAGGATCAGCGGGTAGCCGAAGTCCTCGGCGGCGAGCACGGCATGCGAGCGATTGCGAATGATGGCGTAGTCGGGCGTCGGTATACCGGCCGCGTCGAATACCCGCTTGGAGCGAACCTTGTCCATGGCCAGCGCGGACGCCATCACGCCGCTGCCGGTGTATGGCAGGCCAATCCACTGCAGCGCGCCCTGGATAGCGCCGTCCTCGCCGCCGGGACCGTGCAACGCGATCCAGGCCCGGTCGAAGCCGGCATTCGCGAGATCGGACAGCGAGTGCTCGGCCGGATCCCAGCCAACGGCATCGACGCCGCGCGACAGCAGCGCGCTCAGCACCGCCCTGCCCGTGTCGAGGGACACCTCGCGCTCGGCGGACCTGCCGCCGTACAGCACCGCGACGCGCCCGAATTCGTCCGCCTGGCCGACCTTCCGCCGTTTCTCAGTAATGCGAAGAACCTGGCTCATTGCGCCACCTCGCCGACAATCCGGACCTCGTGCCGCAGCTCGACGCCATGCTGCTCGATCACCGTTTGCCGGACGTGCTCGATCAGCTCTTCGATGTCCGTCGCCGTCGCATCGCCCGTGTTGATGATGAAGTTGGCGTGCTTCGGCGAGACCTCCGCGCCGCCGATGCGATACCCCTTGAGGCCGGCAGCCTCGATGAGCCGTGCGGCGTGGTCGCCGGGCGGATTGCGGAACACCGAGCCGCAGCTGGGCAGGCCCAGAGGCTGAGTCGCCTTGCGGCGCTCGAGCATTTCTTTCATCGCCTCCATGCTCGCGGTCACGCCGGGTTCGAAACGCAGCGTCGCCTCCAGGAACCACTCGTTCGCAGGTCCGGTTACGCTGCGGTAGCCGACCGAGTACTCTGCTGATGAACGCTGGTGTATTTCGCCCGCACGATCGATCGTGCGCACGGACTCGACCCGCTCCCAGGTCTCGCCGCCGTGGGCTCCTGCATTCATCGTCAGCGCGCCGCCGACGGTGCCGGGGATCCCGGCGAAGAATTCCGAGGGGCCGAGACCCCAGCGAATGCACTGCCGCGCGAGTTGCGTGCACGGCACGCCGCTACCGGCGCGCACCAGATAGGTCTCGATGCGCTGCAGGTGTTTCAGGATGCCGGTCGCCGATATGACCACGCCGCGAATGCCGCCGTCCCTGACCAGCAGGTTGCTGCCGACGCCGAGCCAGAAGATCGGGGTCCCGGCATCGAGCTCGCGCAGGAAGGCCTGCAGGTCCTCGACGCTGGACGGTATGAAAAAGAGGTCGGCCGCGCCGCCGGCGCGCCACGAGGTATGGCGACTCATCGGCTCGTCACGCCGCAGTTCCCCTCGTGCCCGCATCCTGTCCAGGGCCACCATCATGAATGCACCTTGAAGTTCGGCTTCGCGCCCAACAGCTGCGGCAGTTTCGCGGCGTAGGCGCCGATATCGCCGGCGCCCATCGTCAGGACCAGGTCGCCGTCCGCGAGGACATCGGCGAGCACGGCCTGCAGGTCGTCGAGCGACTCGACGAACACGGGCTCGACCGCGCCGCGTGACCGCACTGCGCGCGCAATCGCGCGGCCGTCAGCGCCGGCGATCGGCGCTTCACCCGCGGCGTACACATCGAGCAGGACCAGCACGTCCGCTTCGGAGAGCACCTGCGCGAAGTCGTCGAGAAGGTCGCGCGTGCGGGTATAACGGTGTGGCTGGAACACGAGCACGACGCGCCGCTCGGGCCAGCCTGTGCGGGCAGCTGCGAGCGTCGCGGCGACCTCGGTCGGATGGTGGCCGTAGTCGTCGATGAGCATGATCTTGCCCGCCGCCGTCTGTACCTCGCCGAGACTCTGGAAGCGCCGGTCGATGCCCTCGAAGTTTTCGAGCGCCCTGACGACCGCCTCGTCGGCAACCTGCAGTTCCTCGGCCACCGCGATTGCGGCAAGCGCATTGCGGACGTTATGCAGCCCGGGCAGCCGCAGCGTGATTCGCAGTGCCGGCCTGTCGCCGCCACGCACGACATCGAAGCGCGTCCTTCCGGCATCGAACTCGACGTTCTCGGCGCGCAGGTCCGCCTCCTCGTCCAGACCGTAGGTCAAGACCGCGCGCCCGATGCTGCCCATGACTTTGCGAATGCCGGGATCATCGACGCAAACGACGGCGAGCCCGTAAAACGGGAGGTTATGCAGGAACTCGACAAATCCGGAGTGCAGCTTTCCGATATCGCCGTCGTAGGTGGACATGTGATCGGCGTCGATGTTGGTCACGACGGCGAGCATCGGCTTGAGGTGCACGAACGACGCGTCGCTCTCGTCGGCCTCGGCCACGAGGTATTCGCCCTGCCCCAGCCGCGCATTCGCATCGGCGCTCTTGAGACGCCCGCCAATAACAAAGGTCGGGTCGAGTCCGCCTTCGGCGAGCACGCTGGCGACGAGGCTGGTGGTCGTCGTCTTGCCATGCGTGCCGGCCACGGCAATCGAATAGCGAAAGCGCATCAACTCGGCAAGCATCTCCGCTCGCGGTACCACGGGCATCAACTGCTCGCGTGCGGCGGCAACTTCGGGGTTGGTTTCATCGACCGCGCTGGAGACGACAACGGCGTCAGCATCGCGAATGTTTTCTTCAGCGTGGCCGATGAATACGGTAGCGCCCAGTCTTTCGAGGCGCCTGGTCTGGTTGTTCGGCTTGAGGTCCGAACCCTGCACGTCGTAGCCAAGACTCAGCATCACCTCGGCGATTCCGGACATCCCGGAGCCGCCAATCCCCACAAAGTGGACGCGATGGATACGGCGCATACGATTGATCATGCCGACTCTCCCGCCAGCTGCAGGCAAAGTTCCGTAATGCGCTGCAGGGCCTGTGGCTGCGCCAGTTGACGCGCCCGTTTTGCGCGCTCGAGCAGGTCCGCCCGTGAAGTCAACCAGCGCCGCAATACGTCGGCGAGCGACACGTCGTCGAGGTCCGCTTCCTGGATAACGGCGGCCGCACCCGCCTGCATCATCGGCTTCGCGTTGGCGGTCTGGTGGTCGTCCACCGCGGCCGGATACGGCACGAATACGGCCGGCAACCCGACAGCGCAGAGTTCCGCTACCGTCAGCGCACCTGCCCGGCACACCACGAGGTCCGCCCAGGCATAGGCGGATGCCATGTCCTCGATGAACGGCACGAGTTCCGCATCCAGGCCCGCGGACGCGTACGCGGCGCGGGCCCGCTCGATCGTGGACGCGCCGCACTGGTGCCGCACGAGCGGCCGCAGCGTCTCCGACAGCAACGTGAGCGCCGCCGGCACCGTGCGATTGAGCGCCAGGGCGCCCTGGCTGCCACCGAGCACGAGCAGCCGCAAGGGACCCTCACGCCCTGGATATCGCGCTTCCGGCGGGGGCACTGCGGCGATGTCCTCGCGGACCGGGTTACCCACGGTCTCCGCGCCAACACTGGAATTAAAACTGCCCGGGAAGGCTTGCAGCACAACCCGGGCAAGACGCGCCAGAAGTCGGTTTGTCAGCCCCGCAGCGGCGTTCTGCTCGTGAATCACGAGCGGCCTGCGGGTCAGCCAGGCGGCAACACCGCCCGGTCCGCTGACGAAGCCACCCATACCGAGCACGGCGGCCGGGCGACGTCGGATGATGACAGCCAGGGACTGAATCAGGGCCCACGCAAGCTGGACGGGCGCAATGACCAGTGCGAGCAGACCCTTGCGGCGCAGGCCGCGGATGCTGACCCACTCCATGCTGATGCCGGCAGCCGGCACGACGCGCGACTCGAGACCGCGATGCGTGCCCAGCCAGACGACGTCGCGGGACCGCTGCTGCAGTGCCCTCGCGACGGCCAGCGCCGGGTAGACGTGACCGCCCGTACCGCCCGCCATGACGAGTATCGGCCGGCCGGTCATTTGCGCCGACTCCTTGCGGCAGATGGCTTGCGCTGTCGCCTGCGATTCGGCTGCGACGCGTCGACGAGCAGCTCGTGATGCATGCGCAGCAGCAAGCCGAGCGCCATCATCGTGACGATGAGGCTCGAGCGGCCGTAACTGATCAGCGGCAGCGTCAACCCTTTCGTCGGCAGGATGCCCATGTTGACACCGAGATTGATGAACGCCTGCAGACCGAGCCAGGTGCCGATGCCGATGGCCAGGTAGGCTTCGAAACTCCGGTCCCATTCAATGGCCCGGACGGCCAGCCGGAAGATGCGGTGCAACAGCGCGGCGAAAAGCGCGATGAGAAGGCAGGCGCCAGCCAGCCCGAATTCTTCGGCGTAGACGGCGAACACGAAATCCGTGTGCGCCTCGGGCAGGTAGAACAGCTTCTGGACGCTGTTACCGAGTCCGACTCCGAACCATTCGCCGCGACCGATCGCGATGAGCGACTGCGTGAGCTGGAACCCGGAATCGTAGGGATCCGACCAGGGGTCGAGGAATCCAGTAAGCCGTTGCATGCGGTACGGCGACGTCACGGCGAGAAACGCCATCGCAACCGTGCCCGCGGCGAAGAAGATCAGGAAGTCGCGGACGCGCGCGCCGGCGACGAACAGCATCGTCATCGCGGTTGCAAGCAGCACGATCGCCGCGCCGAAGTCCGGCTCTGCCAGCAACGCGGCGCAGGCGATGCTCAGCACGACCATCGGCTTCAGGAAACCGGTGAATCGTTCTCGCAGATCCTTGTTACGGCGTACGAGATAACCGGACAGGTAAATGATCAAGCACAGGCGTGCCGGCTCCGAGACCTGCAGGTTGATTACGCCGAACCGAATCCAGCGGCGGGCGCCGTTCACTTCGTAGCCAACGCCCGGCAACAGGACCAGGAACAGCAGCCCCAGGCCCGCGAGCAACATCAGCGGCCCAGTGGTGCGCCACACCTGCATCGGTATATACAGGCAGGCGATACCCGCTGCCGCGCCGATCAGCGCGGCGAGCATTTGCCGCTCGACGTAGTAAAACGCTTCGCCTGTCAGGTTGTCCGATACGGAAATCGACGCCGATGCGAGCACGACGATGCCGCCCAGCAGCAGGGTCAGGACCAGGCCGAGCAGCACCGGGTCGAGCTGCAGCGTGGTGCGCAGCCGCGCGGGAAACGGCGATGTCGCGGCTCTCGCCGTCATGGTCGCAGCGCCTCCACCGCTTTGCAGAACGCCGCGCCGCGCGCCGCGTAGTTCTCGAACTGATCGAAGCTCGCACAGGCGGGCGCAAGCAACACGGTGTCTTCGGCCTCGGCGAAGGCAGCTGCCTGGCGGACCGCATCGTCCATATCGCGTGCAAAATAAGTCGGCACGATCGTATCGAGCGCCGCCTCGATGGCCTCGGCGTCACGCCCGATCAGCACTGCCGCGCGCAGCTTGTTCTCGAGCGGTTCGGCGAGGGCGCTGAAATCCCCGCCCTTGCCTTCGCCGCCCGCGATGAGTACGAGCGTGCCGTCAACCGAGCGGATCGATGCGATGGCGGCGGCGACGTTGGTGGCTTTCGAATCGTTCACGTAGTTCACCGCCGATACGCGGCGCACGAACTGCATGCGATGCGGCAGCCCCGGAAACTCGCACAGCACCTGCAGCATCGACTGCAGATCGAGCCCGAGCAACTCCCCGGCGGCGAGCGCCGCCAGCGCGTTCGCCTGGTTGTGAAGGCCAAAGAGCGCGAGTTCGCTCACGGCGAGCAGGACGCTGTCGCCGCGCGCAAGAAATACCTGGTCGTCTTCCCGCCGTATCCCGTAGTGTCCGTCCTCCGGCGCATCCAGACCGAAGCTGATCACCTTGTCGATGTGACGGGTTCGAGCGAGCGCTTCCGGGTCCTCGCGGTTGATCACCGCGGACTCTGCTTCGCGGAAAATACGGTACTTGGCCTCACGGTACTCGTCTTCGCTCGCGTGCCAGTCCAGGTGATCGGGTGAGACGTTGAGCAGCACGGCCACTTTCGCCGGCAATGCCGCCGTACGCTGCAGCTGGAAGCTCGACAGCTCCAGCACATAAAACTCCGGTTCCTCCTCGGCGAGCAGGTCGAGCGCGGGCTCACCGAGATTGCCGCCGGCGAGCGCGTCGTGCCCCGCGGCGCGGCACATGTGATACAGCAACGTGGTCACGGTGCTCTTGCCGTTCGAGCCGGTGATGCCGACGAAGGGTGCTTTCGCTTCGCGGGCGAACAATTCGATATCCGAGAGGACCTCGAGTCCGGCGTCGCGCGCCGCCTGGACGAGCGCATCCGTGTCGGCAATGCCGGGCGAGGCGATGACCCGTGCGACGTTCCCGGGAAGTTCGCTGCTGCCGAGTTGCCGCTCCGCGTCGGGCCACAGATCGTCGAGTTCCTGCAGGCCCGGCGGCTCCTCGCGGCTGTCCTGGAACACGGCCTTGCGCCCCTCCCGCTTCAGGTAGCGCGCGACGGACAAGCCGGTGACACCCAGACCGAGCACGAGGTCTTTCTCCCCGACCCTGGGCTTGGCCGCGGCTTTCGCTCTTCTTTTCTTTTTCTTTACCGCGCTCATCGAATCTTCAGGCTCGCAAATCCGATCAAGACGAGGATGACGGTGATGATCCAGAAGCGGACGATCACCTTGGGCTCGGCCCAGCCCTTCAGCTCGAAGTGATGATGAATCGGCGCCATGCGGAACACGCGGCGCCCCGTTAACTTGAATGACGCGACCTGGATCATGACCGACAGCGTTTCCATGACGAACACGCCGCCCATGATCGCCAGCACGATCTCCTGCCGGACGATGACCGCGACGACGCCGAGCGCCGCTCCCAGCGCGAGTGCGCCGATATCGCCCATGAAGACCTGAGCGGGATAGGTGTTGAACCACAGGAAGCCGAGTCCCGCGCCGGCAAGCGCGGCGCAGAAAACCAGCACTTCGCCGGTCCCCGCGACATAGGGAATGCCGAGGTAGCCGGAGAAATTGATGTTGCCGGTCAGGTACGCGAAAACGCCGAGGGCGCCGCCCACCAGGACGGTCGGCATGATCGCGAGGCCGTCGAGGCCGTCGGTAAGATTGACGGCATTCGAAAAGCCAACAATAAAGAAGTACGTTACGACGACCTGGAACATGCCGAGCGGTATCGAGAGGTCTTTGAAATACGGGATCAGCAATGAGGTGGAAACCTCATCAGTCGCCGTAACGTACAAAGCAATGGCAGCGGTGATTGCCGCTGCAGACTGCCAGAAGAGCTTTTGCCTGGCCGAGATGCCGGCCGGGTCCTGCAATACGAGTTTCTTGTAGTCGTCGACGTAACCGATCACGCCGAACGTCAGCATTACGAACAGCACCACCCAGATAAAGTGGTTCTCGAGATCGGCCCAAAGCAACGTGCTCACGGCGATCGCGGTAAGGATCAGCGCGCCCCCCATCGTCGGCGTGCCCGCTTTGGGTAGGTGTGTCACCGGGCCCTCCTCGCGGACGGGCTGGCCCACCTGGTTCATGCTCAGCTTCGCGATCATGCGCGGGCCGATGACGAAGGACAGCACGAGCGCCGTCAGGGCGCCGAGAATCGCGCGCATCGTCAGGTAGTTGAAGACGTTGAAGCCGGACTCGAACTGCGCCAGGTAATTGGTGAGATACAGCAGCACGCTCAGGCCTCCTTGCCCGTGGCCTGCGGATCGCGCAGCGCTTCGACGACCCGCTCCATCTTCATGAAGCGGGAACCCTTGACCAGGACGTTCATTCCCTCGCGCAGTTCGGACTTCAGGCTGGCGCTCAGCTCATGGACATCGGAGTGCCAGCTCGCGCCCTGACCGAAAGCCTCGACCGTGTTGCGCGACAGTTCCCCGGTCGCGAGAAGTCGCGAGACACCGGCGTTGCGAACCTGCGCCCCTGTTTCCGTGTGCAGTTGCGCTGCATCGGCTCCGAGTTCACCCATGTCACCGAGGACGATGAGGCTGTCGCCCGGCAGTGATGCCAGGAATTCCGCAGCGGCGACGACGCTAAGCGGGTTGGCGTTGTAGCTGTCGTCGTAGATCGTTGCGCCGTTGATCCCGGCGAGACGCCGCAACCGGCCGTCGACGGGCTTCACGGCTTCGAGCGCAGACTTGATATCGGCGATGTCGATGCCGACGGCGACCGCAATCGCAGCCGCCGCGCATGCATTCCGAACGTTGTGCCGGCCCGAGAGCGGCAGTTTTATGGCGATCTCGCCAACGGGCAGGTGCAGATCGAACGACGAAAAATCCGCGGCGGCGACGATGTTGCGGGCATACACGTCCGCATCGGCACCCAGGCCGAACGTGATCAGCTGCGTGTCCTCAACAAGCTTCGACCAGAATGCGAAATAGTGATCGTCGGCGTTCAGAATCGCTACTTTCGGCCGGGTCTCTCCGCACAGGATTTCGCCTTTGCCGCGCGCCACGCCATCACGCGAGCCGAAGCCCTCGAGGTGGGCGTCACCCGCGTTCGTGATGACGACGATGTCCGGCTTTGCCAGCGCCGTCAGGTAAGCGATTTCACCAACGTGATTCGCCCCCATCTCCAGGACCGCAAAGCGGTGCCGTTCTTCGATGCGGGTCAGCATCAGCGGCATGCCGATGTCATTGTTCAGGTTGCCGTGCGTGGCCAGTGTCGGTGCCGTGGTGGCGAGACATGCCGCCGTCATTTCCTTCAGCGTCGTCTTGCCGTTGCTGCCCGTCACGCCGATCACAATCGGCGACAGCTGCTGCCGCCACGCGGAACCGAGTTCGCCAAGCGCGCGTTTCGAGTCCGCTACTGCGATCTGCGGAATTTCCTCGTCGACCAGCTTCGGCACGACGGCGGCGACCGCGCCCTTGTCGCGCGCCTGCCCAACGTAATCGCAACCGTCGAAGTGCGGGCCCTGCAATGCAATGAAGAGTTCACCCTGTTGCAGCGTGCGGGTATCGGTGCTCACACCGTTGAACGCGTGGTCGGCACCGTGCAGTTCGCCGTGCATGAATTCGGCGACGGCGGCCAGCGTAGACATCACTCGCCCTCCTCCCGGCGGCCCTTGAGTGCCGCCAGGCTGGCGGCGGCAACGCCGTAATCGGAGAAGTCGCGGCGCTCGTCGCCGATGAGCTGGTAGTTCTCGTGGCCCTTGCCCGCAAGCAGGATGGCGTCGCCATCGGCCGCGGCGGCCGTCGTCCACGCGATCGCGGCACCGCGGTCCTCGATGACGGTTACGGCGGCCGGATTCTCGAAGCCGCCGAGGATGGCGCCGATGATGCTCGAGGGGGCCTCGCTGCGCGGATTGTCATTGGTCACGACAATACGGTCAGCGTGGCTTTCGGCCGCTCGGGCCATCAGGGGTCGCTTGCCGGCATCGCGGTCACCGCCGCAGCCGAAAACGCACCACAGCTCGCCGTCACAGTGCTGCCGCAGCGCGCGCAACGCCGAACCGATTGCGTCCGGCGTGTGCGCGTAATCCACGAAGACGTCCGGGCCGGAGTCCGCGGCGACGTGCTGGAGACGTCCTGGCGGCGCCTCGGCAGCCGCGAGCGCAGCCGTCGCCTCGTCGACCGCTACGCCTTCGCTTAGCAGGACCGCGAGCACAAGGGCCGCGTTCGCGACGTTGAATTCGCCGTGGAGTGGCAGGTTGAAAGCGCCGCCACCCCAGGAACTTTCTATCGTTACGTCGAAGCCGCGTGAGGTCGCTGCACTCGTGCGCAGGAACACGTGTGGTGAGCTGCGGTCGACGCCTGTTGCATGCGTCGATACGGCAATGACGTCCGGGCCGCACCGTGCTGCGAGCGCCCGTCCGAAATCAGAATCGACATTGACGATGCGACGTGCTGGCCCGGCCGCCAGGAACAATGATGCCTTCGCCTCGCCGTAAGTCTCCATGTCCCCGTGATAGTCGAGATGGTCGCGCGACAGGTTGGTAAACAGCGCGGTATCGATTGCTACGCCGTCGATGCGGTCCTGCGCCAGCGCGTGTGACGAGACCTCCACCGCCGCGTAGCCTGCACCGGCATCGCGGAACAGGCCGAGGCGCCGGTGGAGCTCCACGACGTCCGGCGTGGTCATGCCTTCGCCGCCGCCCGGTTCGTCCACGCCATAGCCGAGGGTGCCCGCATAGCCGCAGACGTTGCCGAGCCGCTGCAGGCATTGCGCGAGCAACCAGGCAACGGTCGTCTTGCCGTTCGTGCCCGTGACGGCCAGCACCTTCACGGTCCGCGACGGGTAGTCGTAGAAGCGATTCGCGATTTCGCCGAGCCGGCTGCGCAGCGTATCGACCGGGATGAGCGGCGCCGCGACATCAGGCACCTCGCGTGCGGTCGATGCGTCGTAAGCGATGGCTGCTGCGCCCGCCTCGATTGCCTGGGCCGCGTAGTCGAGCCCGTGGCTGCGCTCGCCTTGGCAGGCAAGGAAAAGGTAGCCTTCGCGAACGTCCCGCGTATCGCTTGCGATGCCGCTGATCGCGGTATCGGGCGCCTCGGCGAAGCCGCGCAGCAGCGTTGCGATCGTCATCGTCGGATTGAGCTTCCTTGCCGGCATGCTCATCGACTCATTGCCTGCATGATGCTGCCGGGATCGCGCGCTGGAAGGGCATCGGGCGGCACGGCGAGCAGTCGCAGGGATTCGGTCATGATATCGGCGAACACCGGCGCCGCGACGTCACTGCCGTAATAGAGCTCGCCGGAGGGCTCGTCGATGACGACGACCGCCGCCAGCTGCGGATCGCTCGCGGGCGCAATACCCGCGAAGATCGAGATGTACTTGTCCTCGGAGTAGCCGCCTGCAGCGAACTTCCATGCCGTGCCGGTCTTGCCCGCGACGCGGTAGCCCGGCACCGATGCTTTCGTACCGGTGCCGCCGGGGCGCACGACCTCCTCCAGCATGCGGCGCACGGCTGCGGCCGAGTCCGGGGCTATGACCTGCTCGCCGCGGGCCGGTGCTTCCAATGCGACCAGCGATACCGGGTTCAGGCGCCCGCCATTGCCGATGGCGGAGTAGGCCTGCGCGAGCTGCAACGCCGTAACCGAAACGCCGTAACCGTAGGCCAGAGTGGCCTGGCTGATCGCCTTCCAGTTGCTGAAGTGGGTGAGCAGGCCCGCCGATTCACCGGGGAACAGGCTCGAGGTCAGGGATCCGAGCCCGAACTCGGTCATCGTCTGCCACAACTGGTCGGGCTGCAGCGACATCGCAAGCTTGGTGATACCGACGTTTGACGAGCGCGCGAGTATCGTCGTGAGGCTGACGCGCCCCAGGTTGCGGCTGTCTTCGATGGTCTTCGCACCTACCGTTACGTAACCCGGCGCGGTGTCGATGATGCTGCTCGGCCGGAACTCGCCGGTCTCGAGCGCAGCCGCGACGACGAGCGGCTTGATGCTGGAGCCGGGCTCGAAGATGTCGGTCACGGCCCGGTTACGGTAACGCTCCGCCGAAAATTGCGAACGGTCATTCGGGTTGTACGTGGGCTGATTCACGATCGCCAGTACTTCGCCCGTCCTCACGTCCAGCACGACGATGGAACCGGACTCCGCGTTATGATTCTGGATCGCGGCCTTCAGCGTCCGGTAAGCGAGGTACTGGATTCGCAGGTCGATACTGGTGCGCAGGTTCTTGCCGTGGCGCGCAGGCCGGATGCTCTCCACGTTTTCGACGGAGCGGCCGAGGCGGTCCTTGAGCACGCGCTTCGCGCCGGATTCTCCTGCCAGCCAGTGATTGAAAGCGAGCTCCAGGCCCTCCTGTCCCTCATCGTCGATATCGGTGAAACCGACGAGGTGCCCGGTGACTTCGCCCGCCGGGTAATAACGGCGATACTCGCGCTGCACGTTCACCCCGGGAAGCTTGAGCGCAAGGACCTGCTGCGCCTGCTCGGGGCTGAGGTGGCGCTTCAGGTACAGGAACTCCTTGTCCATGCTGCGGGTGATGCGCCGCATGAGCAGCTGAGGATCGAGTCCGAGCGCGCGCGCCAGCCGCGGCACGTCATCGACGGCCGGGGCCAGCTCCTTCGGATTGGCCCATACGCTGTCGACGGGCGTGCTGATCGCGAGCGGCTCGCCGTTGCGGTCGGTAATGGTGCCGCGGTGCGCGGAGATCCGCTCGCGGCGAAGGTGGCGCGTATCCGCCTGCTGGTTCAGGAATTCCTTGTTCAGCACCTGCAGGTGGACGGCGCGCGCAGCCAGTGCAACCGCGATCAGCGAGAAGAACACCAATACCAGCGTCACCCTGCCGACAAACCGTTTCGCCGTCTGGGTTTTCGTTTCGGCTCCGCGAGTCATGGGCGTTCGATGACAAAGATTTCGGTTGACTGGGGTCGCATCAGCGACAGGCGGTCGAGCGCAACCTGCTCGATGCGTGCATGGGTCGCCCAGGTGCTCTGTTCGATCTGCAGCTGGCCCCACTCGATGTTGAGCTCGTCCCGTTGCCGGGTGAGTGTTTCGAGCTCGACGAACAGCTTGCGAGCCTCGTGCTTGGTATAGACGAGCGCCATCGCGCTCATCACGCACAAGGCCGCGAAGACGAGCACGAGCAGGGCAGGCTGTGCTTTGGATTCGAAGACCATCACAGCCGCTCCGCCACACGCAGCCTGGCGCTGCGTGCGCGCCGGTTCGCCGCGATCTCTGCAGCGGTGGCCTCGATGAGCTTGCCGACCGGCTTCAGTTTCGGCCGGTACTCCGCCGGGACCGACGGCATGCCGCGATACTGCTCGGGCTCCCGCGATGATTCACGTATGAAACGCTTCACCAGGCGGTCCTCGAGGGAATGGAAACTGATGACGCAGAGACGCCCACCGCTACGGAGTGCGGTCGGTTTACGCAGTACGTCGACACTTTGGTCGAGAGCGCTCTTCAGCTGATCGAGTTCGTCATTGATGAATACGCGAATGGCCTGGAAGGACTTCGTCGCCGGATGCCGCTTTTGTCCGTGCGCAGGTGCGGCGGCGGCAATGATATCGGCCAATTGCACGGTCGATTCAATGGGCGCCTCGTCGCGCGCAGCAACGATCGCGCGCGCGACCCGCGCCGCAAATCGTTCTTCACCGTAGATTTTGAGAACGCGCTTCAATTCCTTTTCATCCACCCTTGCGAGCCAGTCTGCGGCGCTGATGCCGGTATCCGGATCCATGCGCATGTCGAGAGGGCCGTCACGGAGGAAGCTGAAGCCGCGGCCTGCTTCGTCCAGTTGCGGCGATGAGACGCCGAGATCGAGCAGCACTCCGTCCACGTTGCCGCGGAGACCTCTCTCGTCAATGAATTTCTCAAGTTGCGCACTTTCACCTCGTATCAGCTCGAATCGTGAGTCCGACAGCAGCGCCTCCGGTGCCGATGCGATTGCCTGCGGGTCACGATCGATCGCGATCAGCCGCCCATCCGCAGTCAGTCGTTCGAGAATGGCGCTGCTGTGTCCCCCCCGGCCGAACGTCCCGTCGACGTAACAACCGTTGGCTTTTATATTCAGTCCTTCGAGGACCGGCCCCAGCAGCACCGGCACATGCGCGTTGCTGCTCATGAAATGTTCAGCAACCTAGAACGAGATCGACTCGAGTTCGGCCGGCAGCTCGCCGTCGTCTTCCTCGCTGAGCCAGGCGTCCCGCTTGTCGTTCCAGGTTGCTTCATCCCAAAGTTCGAACTTGTTGCCCTGCCCGATCAGAATCGCGTTCTTCTCGAGCGAGGCGAAATCCCTCAACTCTCGTGACACGAGGATGCGTCCGTTTGCATCCATGTCGACCTCAGTCGCATAACCGACCATAATTCGCACAATTCGACGTGCTACCTTGTTCATGCTGGGGAGGCGCACGAGCTTGCGCTCCAGCTCTTCCCAGTCCGGCAACGGATAAACCAGGAGGCAGTGATCCTTGTCCACGGTAACGATGATCTGGCCCTCACAACGGGCGACGAGCCGCTCCCGGTACCGGGTCGGTATCGCCATTCGCCCCTTGGCGTCCAGGCTGACTTTGGTGGCCCCTCGAAACACAGCAGCTCGGGCAGGTCCGGTTTCGTTCTTCTGGCACGAATTCCGGGAGTAGCGCCCATTTCCTCCCACTTTTTTCCACTTTTCGACACTATAGGTTTGGCCCCGCTGAGCGTCAACAAGACGCGCCGATTTATGGTTGTTCTACAGGGACTTAGGGGCGATCGGGTGGCCCGAATCGGGCGAAATATGGCAATGATCGCGCAAATGAAATCAAGCGCTTAGGCTAATTTCTTACAAAAAAGGTGACCTTGCAGTCGGCAAACGGCGACAGGGGGTCGCGAGCCGCCTGCGCGAACGGATTTGCGCAACGGCCGGAAATCGGAAAAGCCGGAGCCGGCCGTAAGCCGGGTTCTGTCGAGGACAATCATTCATCTAGGACGACCGTCACCGGCCGTCTCCAGCAACCTACCCGGGGGTCCGCTCGGAACCGGCGGTGCGGCGCGAACGCCGCGTACCCCCCTATTTGGTCTTGCTCCGGGCGGGGTTTACCGTGCCGCGAACTGTTACCAGCCGCGCGGTGCGCTCTTACCGCACCTTTTCACCCTTACCGGGCTCGCGCCCGGCGGTTTGTTTTCTGTGGCACTTTCCATGGGCTCGCGCCCTCCAGGCGTTACCTGGCGCCCTGTCCGAAGGAGCCCGGACTTTCCTCTGCCTCTACTCGAGACAGCGATTGCCTGGCCGACTCCGGCTTTTCCGGACCGCGAATTCTAAAGCATTTGCCGCCGCGGCGCTGCGCTGTCGGCAAATATTGACAACTAAATTGTCAAAAGTAATCATGACAACTGAACTGTCATTATTGAGGGGCCCATTGTGCACGCAGATTCGCCACAGTACGAAGTCACCTGGCTGGTCCGGCGGCTGTTCCGCGCGCTGGCGCAGCTCGCGAACACCTCTTTGCAGGCGCACGGCCTGTCGGCCGCCGACCGCGCCGTACTCGAGTTCCTGTACCCCGATGCGGCCCTCTCCGTGCCGGAGATCGCCGCGCGTTACCGGGTGTCGCGCCAGCACATACAGGTCACCGTAAACACCCTGGTCGAAGACGGGTTTCTCGAATCACGCCCGAATCCGCGGCACAAACGCTCGCCGCTGTTCGCACTCACCCGGGTCGGGCACGAACTGTTCAACAAGATCCGTGCGGCCGAGTCCGAGATGCTCGATGACTGGTTCGCAAACATCCCGACACACGACGTCGAGTGCACTCGCCGCACCCTGCGGACCATGTACTGCCAGAACCTGAGACGAGGGGATCCCGATGCATCCGATTGACATCGAGCGCGCCCTGCTCACTTCTGCGACGCTGGCTCTAGTCCTCCGCGATCCGGAGGATGCGCTCGTACATTGCATTGCGCCGGCCGCCCGTGATTCGGGCGGCGATCGCAGCGGCCTGGCGCGCCGGCGCGAGCTCGAGCAGTTCGCGGAGCAGGCGATCGAGTTCGAGCGACGAGGCTTTCGGCCGGGTCGTGCCGCCGATCGCGATGACGAATTCGCCTTTGGAAACGATCGCGCCGCTCGTCAGCCGGTCGAGCAGCTCGCCGAGGCTAGCCGCGATGCATTGCTCGTGCAGCTTGGTCAACTCGCGGCCGAGAAATGCATCTCGATCCGCGCCGAAGAGATCCACCATGTCGGCGAGTGTCGCCGCGATTCGGTGCACCGCTTCGAAAAACACCAGGGTGCGCTCGTCGGCGGCACGGGCCTGCAGCCATTTGCGGCGTGCCGCCGGCCTGGCCGGCGGAAAGCCCTCGAATGCAAAGCGATCGGTTGGCAGTCCCGAGACCGACAGCGTAGCGGTCACCGCCGACGGCCCGGGCACCGGGGCGACCGCAATGCCGTGAGCGTGCGCCGCCTGGACGAGCCGGTAGCCGGGATCACTCACCAGGGGCGTGCCGGCGTCACTGACCAGGGCGATCGACCTGCCCTGTTTCAGCTGCTCGATGAGGGTATCGGCGATGCGCGCTTCGTTGTGCTCGTGCAGCGCAATTTGACGGGTTTTCAGGCCCAAATGCGATAGCAATCGCCCGGTGTGGCGGGTATCCTCGGCGGCAACGAGGTTCACTTCGGCGAGCGTCTGGCGTGCTCGCGGAGACAGGTCTTCGAGGTTTCCGATCGGTGTGGCAACGACGAACAGTGTGCCGCTCATGGCGTGCTCGATTCCGGCCCTAATCAACAGTGCACGAATAATGATTTCTCAACGACATCCTGCCCGGCAATGGAGTCGCAAAGCAAGCACCGTCGCGGTGTTGCTGCTTGCACTCGTCATTGCCGCCTGTGAAACGACCCCGGGCGGTGCCTTCGGCGGTTCGGCCGAATCGCGCGCCGAACGGCTGGCGCAGAACGGCGAGTTCCAGGAAGCGGCGAGCGCCTATATCGGTCTCGCTGCCGGAGCGAGCGGCAGCGAGCGCGACCGGCTCACGCTGCTTGCGGTCGACAACTGGCTCGATGCCGGCGATCCGGTGCGCGCCCGTAACGCGTTCGGCGGTGTCGCGCAGCCGCAAGGCGGAGAGCTGCTATGGCGCTGGAATTCGACCAGGGCGGCGATGCTTCTGTATGACGGCGAGGCGCAACCGGCCAGTGAGTTGCTGGAATCGCTCAGCCACCAGTCCCTGCCGCCGGCGCTGCGGCTGCGGGTGGAGGCACTGCGCGCCGATGCCTGGTTCCAGCTGCGGGAACCGACACGCGCGATCGAGTTGCTGCTGCAGCGGGAAAGCTGGCTGGATGACCGCGAGAGCATCGAGCGTAATCGCGAACGGCTTTGGCGAGGTCTGCTGGTCAGCGACCCCCAGGTGCTGCGCGGCGCCGCTGAAATAGCGACGAACCCGACCGTGCGCGGCTGGCTGACGCTCGGTTCGCTCGCCACCGCGACCGGACAACAGGGCATCGGCTGGAGCAACGGCGTCGTGCGCTGGCGCGAGCGCAATGCCGGGCATCCTGCGATGAGCGTGCTCGACGATCTCGATATTTCCGACGATCAGTTACTCGCGTACCCGCGCCGGATCGCGCTGCTGCTGCCGTTGAGCGGTCGAACCGCGAGTGCGGGCAAGGCCGTGCAGAACGGCTTTCTCGGCGCCTATTTCGCCAGCGCCGGCGGCCTGGACGACCGCCAGTCCATTTTCGTCTACGACGTGGAAACCGAGGGCGGCCCGAGCGCCGCTTATGCCTCGGCCGTGGAGGACGGTGCCGAGTTCGTAGTCGGACCGTTGTTGCGCGACAGTGTTACCGAGCTCGCGAACGACATCCTCGTTCCCGTTCCCGTTCTCACACTCAATTACCTGCCGGACGAGTCGTTGCCGCCGCCCGGCCTGTTCCAGTTCGCGCTCGCGCCCGAAGATGAGGCAGCATCCGCCGCCGTTCGCGCGATCGAGGACGGGCATCGCTCGGCGGTCGCCCTGGTCCCGAACAGCAACTGGGGGCGCCGCCTGCTCAGCGCTTTCGCAACGGAGTTCGAAGCCCGGGGCGGCACGCTGGTCGATTACCGCAGCTTCGCCTCCGATAGCCCGGATTTCTCACGCACGATCGAAGAACTCATGGGGCTCGCGGGGAGCGTGAACCGTTACCAGCGGATGCGCGCGAACATCGGCTCGCCGCTGCAATTCGATCCGCGGCGTCGCCAGGACGTGGACTTCATTTTCCTTGCGGCCGACGGCGCGGCAGGCCGTCTGCTGAAGTCGCAACTCAAGTTCCATTATTCCGGCGACCTGCCCGTCTATTCCACTTCCTCGATCTATGCGATGGACGGACGCTCGAACTCCGACCTCAACGGCATACGCTTCGCGGACACGCCGTGGATCATCGCGCCACAGAGCTGGATCCGTTACCTGCCGGACGCCTACCGGGAATACTGGCCGGAGGAGCGCCGTCTGGGGCGGCTGCACGCAATGGGCTACGACGCGTATCATCTCGTCGCGCCGCTGTTCGCTGCCCGCAACGGCACGATGCCGGAGATCGACGGTGCGACCGGCGTTCTTTACCTGGACAGCGGCGGCCGCATCCACCGCCGACTCGCGTGGGCGGAATTCCGCGGCGGCCAGCCGGTGCCGCTACCACCGCCGGACGGCACCCGCGGCGCGTTACGGTCGATCGGCAAGGACGGTGCGCTGGAGCCCGACGACTCCGACGACGGCGAGACGTGGTACGAAGAGACTCGAGAGCTGTAGGCGTTGCCGCCGAGCAATTCGCGTTCGATTACCTGCAAGTCCGGGGCCTGAGTCCGGTCGAACGCAACTACCGCTGCCGGCACGGCGAGATCGACCTGGTGATGCTGGACGAAGGCTGCCTCGTGTTCGTGGAGGTCCGATTCCGATCGCGCGGTGCGTTTGCGCACGCCGCCGTTACCGTCGATCGGCACAAGCAAAGCAAGCTGATCAGGACCGCCGAGATGTTCCTCGCGACCCGGCCCCGATTTTCTGCCTGCGCGGCCAGGTTCGACGTTATCGGCGTCGATGACCGCGGGCCCGGAGGCCGGACCATCGAATGGATTCGTGACGCTTTCAGACCCTGACCGGACGCATCCGCCGGCGGCTGCTAGAATCGGCCCATCGTCGACCACGAGTGAATGAACCATGGATCCAGTAACGCGCGTTCGTGAGCATTTCGCCGAAAGCATTGCAACCAAGCAGAGTGCCGTGGAGGCGCTCAGCCAAAGTGTCGCTGCTGCCGGCGCGCTGATGGCCCGGGCCCTGTTGAACGACGGCAAGATCCTGAGCTGTGGCAACGGTGGATCTGCTGCCGATGCGCAGCACTTCTCCTCCGAGCTGCTAAACCGTTTCGAGATGGAGCGACCGGGGCTACCGGCAATGGCGCTCACTACGGACGCATCGACCGTCACGTCGATAAGCAACGATTATTCGTACGAAGAGATCTTCAGCAAACAGGTGCGTGCGCTGGGGAAACCGCAGGATGTACTGCTCGGCATTTCGACGTCCGGCAATTCCGAGAACGTCTGCCGCGCCATTGCAGCAGCACATGAGCGCGGTATGCGCGTCGTTGCCTTATCCGGTCGCGATGGCGGCCGCATGGCAAGCATGTTCACCGGTGATGACGTTGAGATTCGCGTGCCAGCGACTCGCACGGCGCGTATACAGGAAGTCCACCTGCTCGTGATTCACTGCCTGTGCGACCTCATTGACACGACGCTGTTGGGCGACGCCTGAGCGCTTGAACTACTTGACGACCCTCAAATGCGGCCTTGAACGCGTCTCCTCGACGTCGTCATGGTCCTGCACCGAGCCCGACGCGCCGGAGTCGTTGGAAAAAATCATTCCCTGGCCGGTTTCCCGCGCATAGATACCGAGTATCGAGCTGGTCGGCACCCATACGTCGAACGGTACACCGCCGAAGCGCGCGCGAAAACTCACGGAATCGTTCACGAGCTTCAGGTTGTGCGCAGCGGATTCGCTGATGTTGAGGATGATTTTGCCGTCTCTGACGTGCTCCGGCGGCACACTGACGCCATCGACGGACGCGTCGACGACGATGTGCGGCGTATGGCCGTTGTCGGCCATCCATTCGTGCATCGCTCTTATCAAATAGGGTCTTTTTGATCGACTTGGATTTGCCACTTTCCCGCAAGCCTGTTTGTTTATCCCTGCGGCGAAGCTTACCACCGTTTTGCGCCGCGTTTGAAAAGATTACATAAGCTGACGTGCGCGCTCGCGCACCCCCGAATATGGTCAAGCCGAAGTGGCTGCGTCAGTACATAACCCGGCGCCAACACGCATGACCAACCATTTTGCGGGGTTCGGGGCGTTTGCTTCCGAGACCTCAAGCGAGCCGCAGGCGGGCAGTCCGGGAGCAAACGTCCCGAACCGTGCGACTCCCCTACATCCGCATTTCCTGTTCGAGTTCCGTCAGGCTCTGCTGGAACGAACGGCGCGCGAACACCCGCTTCATATAGGCTTCGATCGGTGCGCCCTGCGCGCCGAATTCGATCCCGTACAGCGGCAGTCTCCACAGAATGGGCGCGATGCTGCAATCCACGAGCGAGAATTCATCGCTCAGGAAATACGGTCGCGCATTGAACAGCTCGGCGCTTTGCAGAATGCTCTCGCGCAGCATCTTGCGGGACTTGGAACTCAGCTTTCCATCCACCGGGTCCGCCTCTTCCGCCAGCGAATACCAGTCCGTCTCGATACGGAACAAGGCAAGGCGGAATTGAGCACGCGTAACCGGGTCCACCGGCATCAGCGGCGGATGCGGGAATCGCTCATCGAGGTATTCGATGATGACGCGCGAGTCGTAAAGGGTCAGGTCCCGGTCCACCAGCGTCGGCACAGTGTGATAGGGGTTGAGATCCATCAGGTCTTCGGGCAGGTCCGGGCCCATTACGTTGACGATTTCGATGTTGATGTTTTTCTCGGCGAGCACGAGCCGTGTACGGTGGCTGTGAATATCCGTGGGCCGCGAAAACAGCGTCATGACCGAGCGCCTGTTCGGAATCGTTGCCATTTACTTGACGTCCTTCCAGATCTGCTTCTTGAGCATTACGGCGATGATCCAGAAAAAGATCAGGTACATCAGTACCCAGACGCCGAGCTTGCGCCGCTCCGAACGAATCGGCTCCGCGATGTAAACGAGGAAGTTCACGGTGTCGCGAACGAATTCGTCATAGGCTTCGGCGTCCAGCAGTCCCTCGCTGAGCGGCTCGAACCCTTCGAAGTGCCTGGTGGTGACCCCACCTTCGGTGTGCTCCGAGAAGACAGCCTGCTGGTGTCCCTGCAGCTCCCAAAGGACGTGCGGCATACTGGTTCCGGCGAGGACCGTGTTGTCGACACCCGTTGGACTCTCGGCCTGCACATAGAAACCCTTGAGGAAGGAGTAAATGTAGTCCGCACCCTTTGCACGACCGATCAACGACAGGTCGGGCGGCGCGACGCCGAACCAGCGCTCCGCTGCCGCGGTCGGCATCGACACGTTTATCGTCTCGAAGGTTTTCTCGGCGTTGAACATGAGGTTGTCGCTGAGTTGTTCGTCCGAGAGTTCGAGGTCCCGCCCTATGGTGCTGTAACGGACGTACTGCGCCGAGTGGCAACCCGAACAGTAATTCATGAAGTTGCGCGCACCGCGCTGCAGCGATGCGATGTTGCCGGGCTCGATGTCTGCATGTTCGAGGGCGGCACTCCCCGCGGCGAAACTCTGCATTGCGCCTAGCAGCAGCAGTGCTCCGGCAATCCCGGTGATCGTCTTGAATTTAGCCATGGTAGACCACCCTCTCCGGTACGGGCTTCGTCTTGTCAATCGATGTGTAATAAGGCATCAGCAGGAAGAATGCGAAATACAGCACCGTGAAGAACCTGGCCATCATCACGTAGATCCCTTCGGCGGGCTGTACGCCGAGCCACCCGAGCGTCAGGAAGGTGATGACGAAGACGGTGAGCGCGAACTTGTAGATCCAGCCACGATAACGAATCGACCTCACGCGCGAGCGGTCCAGCCAGGGCAGGAACACCGGCAGCACGACCGACAGGCCGAACAGTATGAAGCCCCACAGTTTGTCGGGAACCGCGCGCAGAATCGCGTAGAACGGCGTGAAGTACCACACGGGCGCGATGTGCTCTGGAGTGGCCCTGAGATTGGCAGGTTCGAAATTGGCGTGCTCGAGGAAATAGCCGCCCATTTCCGGCGCGAAGAACACAACCGCACTGAATATCATCAGGAACACCAGGATCGCGACCAGGTCCTTGCTGGTGTGATAGGGATGGAACGCGACGCCGTCGAGCGGTACACCGTCCGGCCCCTTGTGCTTCTTGATATCGATGCCGTCCGGGTTGTTCGAACCTACTTCGTGCAGAGCGACGATGTGGACGAAGACCAGACCGATCAGTGCGAGCGGCAACGCGATAACGTGCAGCGCAAAGAAACGATTCAGCGTGATATCCGAAATCGAATAGTCGCCGCGGATGAACTCGACGAGACCGTCACCAACGACCGGGATTGCGCCGAACAGCGAGATGATCACCTGCGCGCCCCAGTATGACATCTGCCCCCAGGGCAGCAGGTACCCGGCGAAGGCCTCGGCCATCAGTACGAAGAAAATCATCATGCCGATCAGCCAGATCAGCTCGCGCGGCTTCCTGTAAGAGCCGTACAGCATTGCACGAAACATGTGCAGGTAAACGACGATGAAGAAGAACGACGCGCCGGTCGAATGCAGGTAGCGAATCAACCAGCCCCACTCCACGTCGCGCATGATGTATTCGACCGAGGCAAATGCTTCATCGGCGGACGGCTTGTAGTTCATCGTCAGGAAAATACCGGTGATCAACTGGATCGCCAGCACGACGAACGCGAGCACGCCAAACACGTACCACCAGTTGAAACTCTTGGCCGCGTAGTACTTGGTGACGTGATACTCGAGGGTCGACGTCATCGGGAACCGATCGTCGATCCACTTGATCAGGCCGCCCCAGATCCCTTCCGGCCGCTTGCCAACTTCTGCTTCAACTTTTGCCATTACGCTACTCCCGAATCCTGGCCGATCAGAATCAGGTCGTCACGGACAAAGCGGTAAGGAGGGACCCTGAGGTTCGTCGGGGCAGGCACGCCCTTGAAGACGCGCCCGGCGAGATCGAACTTCGAGCCGTGGCAGGGGCAGAAGAAGCCGCCGCCCCAGCCTTCGACGGGACGCGGCTGGAAGTCCTCCAGCGGCGCACAGCCGAGATGCGTACAGGAGCCTTCCACGACCAGCCACTCCGGGCGCAACGAGCGCGTGTCGTTCGCGGCATACTCGGGCTGCTGCTCGACCACCTCCGATTTCGGGTCGCGCAGCTTTTCCAGGTGCTGGTCCAGGCTGCCGAGCATCGTATCGCTTCGCCGCAATACGAAAATCAACCTTCCTCGCCACAGCACGCGCACCATTTCGCCCGCCTGTATCGACCCCAGCGGCACTTCGACCGGCGCGCCCAGCGCCTGCGCTCTCGCGCTGGGCTTGAGTGAGGATAGAAACGGAACTGCGACGAAGCCGGCACCTACGGCGCCAGTCGCAGCGGCTGCAACGGTTAGGAAATGACGGCGGTTACGGTCGATCCGATCAGCGTCGTCTTCGGTCATCAGGCACTCCCATACGCCCGGCTGAGAAAGGTAGATCAACGGTCCTTTCGATCAGCGCGCTTTTTCTTTATTTCGATACTGGTAGATTTGCAGCAGGCCCGGTTTGCCGTCAGGATGACGGATGCACTGGGACTTGGTGCGGAACCAATTGCGCATTATACACGGGCGTTGTTGAAATTGGCTAGGGACGCGACTCCTGATAGCAGGACCGGGACGATCGAGCGATGGCGGCGATGAAATCGGCGCTGCTGTTCTTGTCGCAGTCGATCGTCGCGGGCCTCGCGGTGGCCTTCGTCGTGGTCCTCGTGCGCCCGGACCTGCTGCCCTCGCTGCGCTTGCGGGAGGCGAGCGCTCCCGCCAGCTACGCCGACGCCGTGGAAGCGAGCGCCCCGTCCGTCGTCACGGTCATCAGCCGGCGCCTGGTGCCGGGCGACCCAGGTCCGTCGGGCCGCACCCGTTTCCGCGTCAACACGAACTTCGCCTCGGCCGTGATAATCGATCCGGACGGCTACCTGGTCACGAACTGGCACGTCGTCGTGGACGCGGCGGAGATCCAGGTTGAGCTCGGTGACGGCGGCTTCGTTGCGGCCGAAGTGGTCGGTCTGGACGCCGAGACCGACCTGGCGCTGCTGAAGATCGACGGCCGGTCGCTGCCCGCGATCAGCCTCGGGAGCTCCCGCCGGCTCCGCATCGGCGACGTCGTGCTGGCAATCGGCAATCCTTACGGCCTCACCCGGTCGGTCACCCAGGGTATCGTCAGCGCCACCGGCCGTGCCGCGCTGGAACTCGCGACGTTCGAGGATTTCATCCAGACGGATGCGGCGATCAATACCGGCAACTCGGGTGGTGCGCTGGTCAATACCAGCGGCGAACTGGTCGGCATCAATACTGCGATCCTCACGCAGGATATCGCGACAGAAGGCATCGGCTTCGCGATCCCGGTGGACCTGGTGCGCGGCGTGGTGGAAGAACTCAAGAAACACGGCCGTGTGATCCGCGGCTACCTGGGCCTCATGCCGGACGACCTTACCGTCGCAGAGCGCAAGCAGATCGGCCCGGAAAACGACAGGGGCATCCTGGTCGTCGAAGTCTACGAGGGCGGGCCCGCCGAGCGCGCCGGCCTGCGGGTCAACGACATCATCCTGTCGATCAACGGTGAGCCGATCCTGCAGGAGCGGCAGGCGCTCCTGATTGCCGCCAGCACCAAGCCGGGCGACGAGATCGATGTGGTGGCGTGGCGCGACGGCGAGGTCTTCCGCACCACGGTCATCGCCACGGAACGTCCGCGGCAGCAGCCCTGACGGTCAGTTCGGCACGCGGCGGATGCTGGCACCCAGCTGCCGCAGTTTCTCTTCGATGCGTTCGTAGCCGCGATCGACATGGTAGATCCTGTCGACGAGCGTTTCACCTTCCGCAGCGAGCCCCGCCAGCACGAGGCTGGCCGACGCCCGGAGATCCGTTGCCATGACCGGCGCGGCCGTCAGACGGTCGATGCCGGTGCAGATCGCGGTATTGCCCTCGAGTTGAATGTCGGCGCCCATGCGCTGCAGCTCGAGGACGTGCTGGAAGCGGTTTTCGAACACGGTCTCGGTGATCGTGCCGACGCCTTCCGCAACAGCGTTCAGCGTGCAGAATTGCGCCTGCATGTCGGTGGGGAACGCGGGATACGGCGCCGTGCGCAGGTCGACCGAGCGCGGCCGGCGGCCGGTCATGTCGATCTCGATCCAGTCTTCCCCGGTCGCGATCTCGGCGCCCGTTTCGGCAAGCTTGATGAGCACCGCCTCCAGCGTTTCCGGCGCGGTGTCCACGACCCGGATGCGCCCCCCGGTCACGGCCGCCGCCACCAGGTAGGTGCCTGTCTCGATACGGTCGGGCAGGACACTGTACTCGCCGCCGCCGATCTTCTCGACACCCTGCACGTGGATCGTGCTGCTGCCGGCGCCTTCGATCCGCGCGCCGAGCGTGATGAGGAAATTCGCGAGGTCGAACACCTCGGGCTCGCGGGCCGCGTTCTCGAGCACGGTTTCGCCGTCGGCGAGCACCGCCGCCATCAGCAGGTTTTCCGTACCGGTCACCGTCACGGTGTCGAAGATGATGTGCCCGCCCTTCAGCCGGTCCGCCCTGGCCTTGATGAAGCCGTTCTCCACGACCACGCGGGCACCCATCGCCTGCAGGCCGGCAACGTGCAGATTGACCGGCCGGGCGCCGATCGCACAGCCGCCCGGCAGCGAGACGTCGGCCTCGCCGAAGCGCGCGACCAGCGGACCGAGCACCAGGATCGATGCGCGCATCGTCTTGACCAGTTCATACGGCGCCGTGCGATGCACGATGTCGCTCGCGTCGACCTCGACATTCAAGCGGTCGTCGACGGTAACCTGCGCTCCCATGGTCTGTAGCAGCGAGATCGTGGTCGTGACGTCCTTCAGGTGCGGCACGTTGCGAACAGTCACTGGCTCGTCGGTGAGCAGGGTGCCCGCAAGGATCG
This sequence comes from Woeseiaceae bacterium, assembly GCA_041601995.1. Lineage (GTDB taxonomy): Bacteria > Pseudomonadota > Gammaproteobacteria > Steroidobacterales > Woeseiaceae > UBA1847. Next base: position 84,896 of record JBFIHC010000003.1, read on the forward strand.
GCAGCGCCGCATTCTTGGCGCCCGATATCCGTACCTGGCCGGACAACGGTGTGCCGCCTTCGATGAGCAGTTTGTCCAATTTAGGCCCGGCCCCCGCCCGCCTGTTGCCATTCGGTGGGCGTCATCGCCCGTATCGAGAGCGCGTGAATCTCGTTGCCGACGAGCGAACCGAGGCATTTGTAGACGAGCTGGTGACGCGCAAGCGGCCGCTTGCCCTCGAACTCCTCGGCAACAACGAGTGCCTCGAAATGGTGGTTATCGTCGCTCGCGACGCGAACCGTGGGATTCGCGAAGCCGTCGGCAATCAGTTTTTCAATCTCGGTGGGTTCCATCTGGCTCTTTCAATGGGTTACTTTTCCGGGGGCGCGCAGTTTACCCGTAAATCCGCGGGGTTCCCAACGCGCCTGCCCGATTGTGTATGATAGCCCACCCTGGTCGGTCTGGAGCGCGGGAGACTCAGGTCCGATTGTTCGAATTACAGGGCCGCTCACAAGAATAAAGATCCTATGCTTCTCAATATCGTCGAGGTTATTGGTGGCCTGGTCCTCCTCATATGGGGTGCCGACCGATTCGTACACGGCGCCGCGGCAACCGCCCGGAACCTCGGCGTCGCGCCGATCCTGATCGGCCTGACCATCGTTGCCTTCGCCACCTCGGCACCCGAAATACTGGTGTCGGTGGTTGCGGCGATGCGCGGAGAACCCGACCTCGCGTTCGGTAACGCAATCGGGTCGAACATCGCGAATATCGGTCTCGTGCTGGGTTCGATAGCGATCGTCCGCCCCATCGAGCTCCGCTCGGCGACCTTGCGCCGCGAGATGCCGGCACTGCTGGCGGTCTCGCTGCTGACTGTGTCCCTGTTCCTCGATACCTTCCTGTCGCGCATCGACGGGCTGGTCATGCTGACCGGTCTGGTGATCGTCATGATCTGGCTCGCGCGACTCGGCATGCGCTCGGCCGCCACGGACCCGATGGCGGAGGACTACGAAGCGGAGATTCCGCAACACGTGAAGACGGTGACAGCGTTAATCTGGCTGTTCGTCGGCCTGGGCACCCTGCTGGTCGGTGCCGAACTGCTCGTGGAGGGAGCCATAGAGATCGCACGTACGCTGGGCGTCAGCGAGGTAATCATCGGCATCACGCTGGTCGCCATTGGCACCAGCCTGCCGGAACTCGCCGTGTCGCTCGTCAGCGCGATGAAGGGTGAGTTCGGACTCGCCATCGGCAACATTGTCGGGTCCAACATCTTCAACCTGCTGGCCGTCATCGGCATTGCCGCGGCCATCGAACCGTCCGCGATCGCCCCGACCGTATTATCGCTGCACATCTTCGTCATGGTCGCGTTCACACTGGTGCTGTACGCGATGACCTACGATTATGACGGCAAGAGCGACCTGTCGCGGCTCGAAGGCGTCGCCTTGCTGGCGGCCTACCTCGCCTACCTCGGCTACGTTATTGCGCAGAACCTGTAGCCTTGCCGTGCGCCGCTTTTGGCTGCGTTCGTGCGCAAAACGTTTAGAATAGATCGAAGAGCGAGCCGGTAGCCGGGAACTGCGAGAATCCTGTGTCCGAAAACCTGAACAATGACGAGCTGATTACGCTCGCGAGAGAGGTGCTGGAAATCGAAGCGCGCGCCGTCGATTCGCTGCGTGCGCGCCTCGACGACGACTTCGCGGCCGCCTGCAAACTGATCAACGACACGCCCGGGCGGGTGGTCGTGACAGGCATGGGAAAATCCGGCCATATATCATCCAAGATTGCCGCCACGCTCGCCAGCACCGGGACCCCCGCCTTCTTCATGCACCCTGCGGAAGCCAGCCACGGCGACCTCGGGATGATCACCTCACAGGACCTCGTGCTCGCCGTCTCCTACTCGGGCGAGACCGCGGAGGTCGTTACGATATTACCGCTCGTCAAGCGCATGGGCGCGAAGCTCGTGTCCATGACCGGCAATCCGAAGTCGACACTCGCGCGCATCGCCGATGTGCACCTCGACGTCGGCGTGTCCGAGGAGGCGTGCCCACTCAACCTGGCGCCGACAGCGAGCACGACGGCGACATTGGCGATGGGCGATGCGCTGGCCGTGGCGCTGTTGAAGAACCGGGGTTTCACGGCCGAGGATTTCGCCCGCTCGCATCCGAGCGGCAGCCTCGGTAAGCGCCTGCTGCTGCGCGTCGGCGACGTGATGCGCACCGGCGACGACATTCCGGCGATCGGGCCGCAGGTCAGGCTTCGCGACGGCCTGATGGAAATGACGCAGAAAGGCCTGGGCATGACCGCCGTGGTGGACGACCATCAGCGTATTCTCGGCATTTTTACGGACGGCGACCTGCGCCGCGCTCTCGACGACGGCGCCGACGTGCACACGACATCGATGGCCGAAGTCATGCACGCCAATTGCAAAACGACGACGCAAGACATGCTTGCGGCAGAGGCGGTTCACGTGCTCGAAGAGAACAAGATAACGTCGTTGCTCGTCGCCGATGAAGACGATCGGCTGATCGGCGCATTGAACATCCACGACCTATTCCGCGCAGGCATCATGTGAACTCGGCAGCAACCCACAATCGACTCGCGGATTTGCGCCTCGTCGCGTTCGACGTGGACGGCGTGTTCACGGACGGTCGTTTCTACCTGTCGGACGACGGCGTCGAGACCAAGGCATTCAATACACAGGACGGTTACGGGATACGCCGCCTGATCGAAGCCGGTTTCGAAGTCGCCGTCATCAGCGGTCGTCGGTCCGCCGCAACCGCCAAACGCATGGCCGAGCTGGGGATAAAACACGTATTCCTCGGCACCGGCGACAAGGTCGCCGCGCTGGACAAACTGATTGCGGAACTCGGTATCGACGCCTCGCAATGCGCTTACGCGGGCGACGACATTCCCGACCTCCTACTGCTGGAGAAAGTCGGTTACTCGATCGCCGTTGCCAACGCCGTCGAGACGATACGCGATTTCTGCGATTACACGACAATGGCGCCCGGTGGTCATGGCGCCGTCCGCGAGATTTGCGATCTCGTGCTCACCGCCATGCCCGAGGACGGCAGTTGAGCGCACGCAACGTGTTGCTGTTCGCGGTGCTGGTGGCTGCCGCCATCGGCAGCTGGTACCTGTCGCGCGTCCGCGGGGACCAGGACAGTACCGAACGCGGCCTCGATTCCGTGCATCGCGGTTTCTACCTCAAGTCCGCGCGGATTCTCGGCACGGGGCCCAACGGTGACCTGCTTTACGAGTTGCGCGCCCGGCATGCCGAGGAACAGCCGGACGGCAGTATCGAGTTCACCGGGGTTCGCTTCGACTACTCGCCCGAGACGGACGTGCCCTGGACGGTCAATGCGGACAGCGCGACTATCCTGCCCGTGGAGCAGCGCGTGCAGTTGCGCGGCCACGTCAGGGCGATCAGTTCACAGGGGGGTTCGGACGGCGATACGGAGATCCGCACCCAGTATTTGGAGCTCGACCCGCAACGTTATGTCGCGGAGACGGACGAGCGCGTACAGATACGCATTGGAGCGCGCAGCCTCACCGCGACGGGCATGCTAGCATCACTCAACGACGACCGGCTGGAACTGAAGTCGAACGTCAGCGGGAAATTTGTGCCCTGACCCATGCGCAGAGAGACGACCTCAAGACTCATTACCTTACTGTTGCTGTTGCCCGTTGCCGCGGCTGCGCAGGTCACCGACCTGCGGCTGCCGATTTCGCTCGACGCGGATTCCACGGCATACGACGGCAAGAATTCGATGCTCATGTTCCGCGGCCTGCGGATGACGCAGGGCACGATCGGCATCGAGGCGGAGGAAGGGCGCGCAAGCAACCTCAACTTCGAGGACAGCGTCTGGCAGTTCTCGGGCAACGTCATCATCGACGTCGAGAACGGCCACATCGAATGTGACTCGGCCGACCTGCAGTTCACCAACCACCAGCTTACGCTCGCGACGATCGCCGGCGGCCCGGCGACCTTCGAACTCAGGCGCCCGGGCAGCGACGAAACGACCTATGCCGAAGCCGGCAAACTGCGCTACGACCTGCTTGCCGGCACGATCGAGTTCTCGGGAGACGCGGTGATTACCGAGGGCGGTAACCAGATCGCATCCGACTTCCTCGTCTACAACATCCGCGAGCAGCGCATCAATGCGCAGGGCTCGCCGGACGGCGACGGCAAGGTGCGTATTACCTACACGCCGAAAGAGGGAACCAACGGCTCGGAAGCCGCCGACACGTCCGACGCGGCAGGCGAGCCTGGCCCGGAGGACGGCGGGCAATGAGTATCCTCAGCGTTCAGGATATCTCGAAGAGCTACAAACTGCGCAAAGTCGTCAAGAC